>NZ_JBUPVZ010000010.1:0-131224 GCF_055486375.1 Bacillus sp. 11C | reverse complement strand
CTTTCTTTTATTTTATTACACGTGAATGGGTATTTTAAGGAAAAAATAAAGACTGTCGAGATTTTCTCGACAGTCTGGAGGGCGAAAAGCCCTTCTTTTTTGTTGTAAAATAATAGAAAAGATTATGCGCGGGGGTGGGGAGATGGCTTCAATAGACAGATTTCAAATAGTGAAGGAGCCTGAGCTGAAAATCATTGAACACTGGTTCCGAAATGAGGATACCAGGCGGAGAATGGATGGGATGCTGCCATTAGATGTGTGGTATGCACGAGTGAATGAAGATGAAAACGATTGTGTGATCATGGCATATGACGGGCAGCTGCCGGCGGGAATGGTCGTGATGGAGTTCGTGGAGGAGCGGGCGTATATTGGATTGATCGTCAATCCTTTGTACCGGCTTCAAGGGTACGGAAAACAGATATTGCAAAAACTGCGTAATCATCCTGATTTGACGAGAGTGCGGGAATGGGCCGCATGCATTGAAGAAGACAATCAAATTAGTGTGGCTTGCTTTCAAGCAGCCGGATTTACGTTGGAATACACTGAACCTGATGAAGATGGCTTTCTCACTTTGATTCTTCGCATCTGACTTCATACAAAAACAAAAGGAGGGCGAAAAGCCCTCCTTGTTTTCATTATCATATCAGCTCGGATCACTGACTTTGATCAGCTGTTTTCCTTTATTTTCGCCTTTAAACAAGCCGAGAAACGCGTCAGGAATGTTTTCGAAGCCTTCTGTGATGGTTTCCTCGTAATGGAGCTTTCCATCCTTCAGCCATTCGGCCAGCTGTTTTGCTCCCTCAGGAAAACGGTCGGAGTAGTCGCCTACGATAAACCCTTGCATCAGCGACTTCGTTTTGATCAGCTTCGATTGGACGCGGGGGCCCATGTCATCCGCTTCGCTTTCCGCATTATAGGAAGAAATGGCACCGCACACCGGAATGCGGGCAAATTCATTGAGCAGGTTCATGACCGCATCTGAAATCGGCCCGCCGACATTGTCAAAGTACACGTCGACACCTTCAGGACAAGCGTTTTCAAGTGCTTTTTGAATATCATCAGCTGTTTTGTAATTGATGGCTTCGTCAAACTGCAGCTCCTGTTTTAAATAGGCGATTTTTTCATCAGAGCCCGCGATGCCGACAACTCGCGCGCCTTTGATTTTGGCAATTTGTCCAACCGTTGAACCGACGGCTCCCGCAGCCCCGGAGACAACCACGGTTTCGCCTTCTTTCGGGCGCCCGATGTCCAGCAGTCCAAAATATGCCGTCAAGCCGGTCATTCCTAAAATGCCGAGATAGGCCGAAGCGGGAGCGAGGCTTGTATCAATTTTTCGCAAGGCAGACTCGCTCACAGCGGAAAATTCCTGCCAGCTGAAGTTTCCGATGACGATATCGCCTTTTTTCAGATGCTCACCGTCTGACACGACTTCAGCGATCACCCCGCCAGAGAGCGCTTCATTCAAGCCGAACGGTTCAACATATGACTTCGTATCCTGCATACGGCCGCGCATATAAGGGTCAACGGATACATAAAGCGTTTTGACAAGCACTTCCCCTTGTTTCGGCTCGGGAACCGGAATGGTTTCAAAGCGAAAGTCTTCATGAACGGGAACACCTTGCGGACGTTTTGCTAATTGAATTTGCTGCTGAGATGCTGTCATTTTCATCCTCCTATCACTTGATTGACACCAATGTAACATGGAGAGGAGGAGAAAGACAAAAGGTAAGCTGGCATACAAAAAAGGTTATAGAGGAACTTATGCTTTCGACAAGCTTTTTTTGTTTTAAAAGTTCTCTTTAGTCATTTATCATTATTAGAGAACTGAAAAAGAGCTTCTGCACACCTAGCTAAGGTTGGCTAGTGTGTATGTGGATTCATCTTCATATTCTTGCAAGCATCTGCGATGGGGAGCTTAGCCGTTCACATTTTGCTTTCCCATCAATCTGCAATAGCAAAGCCTATGCAATTGTTTTACATCTGCAAAGCTTCGCTCAATTTTTTCTCTTTTATGCTGAGTTTTTCTGAAACAGACAATCGATTGTAATCGACCATTTTCTTTTGGTCAATTAAGTAATGTTAACTTATTAATAAAACACGCGAAAAAGTAAACCGAACACATATTAATTAAATTTAGATGTTTATTAAAAGCTTATATGTTTATTTACCTTTTTCTTAAATTGTAATTGAGAAAACCCATATATTGCGGACACCAATAAAAGAATACCTGCTGAAACATAAACTAAACGAACCCCAAGGAAATCTGAAATAGCCCCTATAGCCAGAATTGAAAACATAAAAATGAACTGTACTAAAGAAGACCTTGCAGACATTATATTAATTCGAGTTTGCTCGGTTGTTATGTTCTGAATAAATGTTTCTTGTGTTAGATCCCTTAAGATAAAAGCTGGCCCCATAAAGAGAACCAATAATAGTGCTAAGTATGGGTTATTTATAAAGCCGTATATTAAAGTTAAACTTCCATACGAGAAAGCACCAATTAACATAAAATTAATTAACTTACCTTGAAACCTCCCCGACAGTTTATATATTATAAATCCCCCTATCATTGAACCTAAATAGTATGCTCCATTAATAAATCCCCACCATGATTCACCTTTATGCAAGACTTCGTTAACGAAAGCTAAAGAGACAGACCCTATCCAAATCATTCCTGCCCATGACTCAATTAAATCCATAATAATAATTGTTCTAAGTTTCTTTTGGCTAAATAAATACCGCCAACCACTTACTATACTCTTATTAGGAGAATTTTTTTCACGTATGACAGAATTAGCGTGGCCGTGTGGTAGACAAAATATAAGAGAAATAAGAGATGTAAACAACAAAGAGATAGTAAGTGTAATGGTATATCCCTCACCTAAGAATGCAATTATGAGACCACCTAAAGACCAGCCTACAAATTGAAAAGTTTGATCCACTGTAGATAATAATCCATTTGCCTTTACTCTTTTATCAGGAGAGATTATTTCACCTATAATTGCACTTTTTAAAGGTGAGAACCATCCATTAAAAAAGGAAATACAGCTAATAATAATAAAGACTAAAATGAGTGTTTGATTAGAGTAAGTTCTTAATAAAGAATAGAACAAACATATTAACAACAGCATTTGTATCAATTGAGAAATAATTATTGTAAGATGCAGTTTTAATCGAATTGTTATTAACGGTAATATAGCACTTCCAAAAATACGAAAAATAATACTTATTAATGTCACCATAGAGGCGATGGTTGTTGAATTGGTCATTTTAAACAAAAACGAAATCACTACCATAGTATATAGAGAAAAACCCAAATTTGTTGTGGTCTGGCTAAATAAAATAGAATAATAACCTTTACTCATATGTATCCTCCCTTGAAATAACTTTTTTCGGTAAAGAGCCTAAACATATTTAAACACCTTAAAATAACAAAAGTAAAGAAAAAATTTCCTTGTAAACTATTTACTTTTATCCAATATATTGTTATTATCTGTTTAAGTTCTCTGACTATTCCAACAATAATCAGGGAACCACATGTCTTAATAAGGGGGGAAAACCATGAAAAAATTAAGAAAAAACTGGAGAAATTCGATTGTTAGCCCGGTTCTTTATACTAATGCAAAATGGTAGACACTCAGGGAATAGCATTTAAATGCTATTCCTTATTTAAATAAACAAATCGGGAGGTTATCGTAAATTGACTCTATTAATGCAAGATCATAAATCAATTTACAATAAAGATATAGAAATATTAATTGAAGTTGAAGAACTTATCATTTCTGTTCCAGAAAATAAAAAAAATGATTTTAAGAGTTTAATCAATAATAGAATTATGCCTCTACTAAATAAAATTCAACACCCTGTAGCAGCTGAAAATGTGTTTGGTATGTGTATTGCTTATCCGAATACTTACGTAAGGTATAGATTAATTGATTTCGTTGAAAAATGGGTACCTTATTTCTCTGCTGTAGAAACTATAATAAATCTAACACAGGACCCGGATGATTTAGTTTCTTTTAAAGCAATGGATGTCTGTGCAAATCATAAAATCGAAGAATCGGTAGCATATTTGTCTTCAATTATTGATGATGTCCGAGAAAGTATAAGTTACCCTAAAAAACCTGTGGGATTAGGGGCGCAAAAAGTATTAAGTACATTATTAGATATATTCGGTGTTGAAAAATATGAAGAACTAGTAATGCTTAAAAATTATTTTGATCAAAATGGTATCCTTCCTAATAACTTTGACTTTGAAGAAAAAATTCCGCAAAGTCTAATAGAAGAATTCGAAAAAACAGAAGAAGAAGGGATGATTTTAATTCCAGGTGGCTTTTTCGAATTCGGCTTAAATGAAAATGAAATTCCTGACAAAACATTTGATTGGAGAGATGCTGTTCCTAGACAAAAAGTATGGTTACCTCCATTTTTTATTGATAAGTATCCTGTTACAAATAAAGATTATGATATCTTTACCGAGTTCATTGAGGAAAATGGGCATATATTCTGTCATCCTAGTGAACCGCAAAATAAACAACATAGAAGAAATACATATTGGGATGATAGGTATTTAGATAATCATCCCGTTACAGGTATCGATTTTTATGATGCATTTGCTTACGCAAGATATAAGGGAAAAGAATTGCCAACAGAGTTTCAATGGGAAAAAGCTGCTCGAGGCGAAAAAGGTAATACCTGGCCTTGGGGAGATAAATTTGATCCTGCAAAGGTTCAATATGCTGGAAGTCTTTATAATGAACCCATTACTTCTTTAAAATCCTGGAGAGAAAATTTATTAAAGGCTTATACAGATACAGAATTAAATCATTTAACAAGTAATATTTTTGAACAAAATAATGAAAGTTCCTATGGAGTATGCGGTATGATCGGAGGAACATGGGAATGGACTAGAAGTGAACTTAAAACAAAGAGAGTTTTCCATCCTATCTTTAAGAATGTACCATTTAATAGTGTTAACTCATTTGCGGTTCTAAAAGGAGGATCATTCTTCTCTCACCCAGGCTTAATGTTCCCTTCCTATAGAGCAAAAGATATTCCTTTCTGTCGACACAATGAAATGGGAATTAGATGCGTAAAGAATATTCCAGTATATAAAATTAGAGAATCAATTAATGGGCCCATTACTAATAAAGCCATTTATTAATGACTTTAGGTTAGAGACTTTGACAAAAGTTTACTAAGATACGACTTTAACAAGTTGGTCAAAAAGAACAAATTTAACTTTATGTTAAGAATATCTCGTGATGAGAAGAATAACGTGTTTTTTAAGTTTATCATCAATTAAATGTGAGAATGAAATATTATAAGGGAAAATGGAGGCTGTCAAGTTTCTCGACAGCCCCAGAGAAATCCCTCTCCTTTCATTTCGCCCGTAATTTCGGGCACAGCCCCGTCGGCAGGCACATGGGCTTCTGGTCGATCGGGCTTCTCATGATGCAGCATTCCAAGCCGAAGACTTCACGGAAAAACGGCTGGGTAAACACATCTTCCGGTGTACCGGCATTGTATATTTTTCCGTCCAGCACACTGATCAGATAGTCCGCATATTGAGCGGCCTGGTTTAAATCATGGAGCACCATCACAACGGTGCGGCCGTGATCGCGGTTCAGCTTTTTCAGCAGTTCAAGCACTTCAATCTGGTGTGAAATGTCTAAATACGTGGTCGGTTCATCAAGCAAAAGTAAATCAGTGCCTTGAGCAAGCGCCATGGAAATCCATGCTCTTTGTCTTTGGCCGCCTGAGAGGGCATCCAGTGTCCGTTCTTTCAGCTCAATCATTCCCGTTGCTTCCAGCGCCCACTCTACCATATCGTGATCCTCTTGGGTATGCTTGGATAATAGCTTTTTATGAGGGTGTCTGCCAAAATAGCATAATTCCTCTACTGTCAATCCTTCAGGCGCCTGAGGCGATTGAGGAAGAATGGCCAGCTTTTTGGCGACTTCTTTTGACGGCTGGCGGTGTATATCTTTTCCTTCCAATAGGACCGTACCGCTTTTTGGAGCCATCAGCCTGGCGAGCGATTTGAGGATTGTTGATTTCCCGCAGCCATTGGCACCGATGAGCGCAGTGATTTTTCCTTCTTCTATCTTTAAGTCGACTCCGTCAATAATCACTGTGCTGTCATATGAAAGAGTGAGCTGGTCTGCAGCCAGTTTTCCCATGGTATCCTCTCCCTACTGTTTCCTCGCTTCGAATTTCAATAAATATAAGAAATAAGGCGCGCCGATCACGGCTGTTAATATTCCGGCAGGTATTTCAACCGGAGGCATGATGCTGCGCCCTAACGTATCTGCAATTAATAAGATAATAGCACCAATCAATGCCGATGCAGGCAGTAAATATTTAGCTTTTTCTCCGGTAAGCCGTCTGGCGATATGCGGAGCAAGCAAGCCGATAAAACCGATTGAGCCGACGACGGCTACACAGCTTCCTGCCAGCGCCACCGCGGTGAATATCAGAATGAACCGCAGCCGGTTTGCGTTTTCGCCGAGACCCTGCGCAAGCTCATCACCGAGTGACATAAGATCCAGTTTCGGTATGAGAATGCAGACGATCGGCAAAAGAATCAATAGCCATGGCGCAAGCAGCTTGACTTCTTCCCAGTTTCTTCCCCAGAGGCTGCCTGTCAGCCAAATGAGTGCAGCATTCACGTCGCCCGGAAACTTGACCATCATATATTGCATCCCGGCATGGCAGACCGCGCCTAATGCGATGCCTGATAAAGCCAATGAAGAGGGCTGAATGCCTTTTTTTCGGGCGATCATTAACAATAGTACAGCAATAATGGCAGCTCCGGCAAATGCGGAGAACGGAAGCGCGTACACCGGCGATTCAGGAAACATTAGAATCACTGTCATCGCCGCGAGTCCGGACCCCTTTGAAATGCCGACAACGTCAGGGGAAGCGAGCGGATTGCGGATGACGCCCTGCAAAATCGCTCCGGCCGCGGCCAGTCCGGCACCGGCCAAAATCGCTAATAGTATCCGTGGAAGGCGGTATTGCTGGATGATGAATTCAAAGGATTGATCCAGGCCCAGCAAATTCGTCACCACCGCATCCGGGGAAATGTATAATGCACCGAAGCCGATGCTGATGATAGACAGAACGATCAGAAGCACGGCCAATATGAGTATCGCCAGCAAGGGGCGTTTTTGCTTTCTGGTTGTTTTCTTCATTTCAGATTTCGCCCTTTCCTAGCCAAATATAAGAAGAATGGTGTTCCGATAATCGCGGTGACAATTCCGACCGGTGATTCATAAGGAAAGGCAATCCATCTGGCCAGAACATCTGCGTACACCAGCAAAATAGCACCGAATAGCGCTGAAAACGGAAGTACATATTGATAATGTTCTCCGATCAGCTTGCGGACAATATGCGGAACGAGCAGTCCGACAAAGCCGATCGGCCCGGCGACGGCTACGGAAGCGCCGGAAAGAATTAAAATGACAAAACTAATCAGAATCCGGATGCCGTTCATATTTTGCCCAAGCCCTTTTGCCGTTTCGTCACCGAGACCGAGAACAGAAATAGAACCGGAAAACATGAGGGCAAGCCCGATGCCGATGACAGAAAACGGAGCGATGGTCATGACGTCCTGCCAATTGCTGCCGTCTATCGCGCCTGTCATCCAGTACAGAACATCCTCTCCCGACTCATTTAAAATAATGATGGCCTGTGTCATGGAGGAGAGGAACAAATGCACCGCCATTCCCGACAGCGCCAGCTTGACAGGTGTCATTCCGCCGGATGAGGCAATCGTATACACAATCGCGCCTCCTGCGGCCGCACCCGCAAAAGCGAATACAACGGATGAATAGGGCGATGCCGGCAGAATGACGAGAGCGGCAACAACAAAAAGAGACGCACCCGCATTTACACCGAAAATTTGAGGCGAAGCCAAAGGGTTTCTGGTCATGGCCTGCATCAGCGCCCCTGCTACGGCCAGGCTGGCGCCGACGAAAACGCCGATTAATGTGCGGGGAAGGCGAAGAGTGGAGATGATGAGCTGTTCCTTTGAACCGTCCCATACAAAAAGGTATTTCAATGAATCTATGATGCTGATATCTGAGGCTCCTACTGAAAGATTCAGCCCAAGCCCGAATATCAAAATGATTAGTGCGATGAGGAACATCATCAGTCTTGATGATGAACGCCGTTTGGCTGTATGATACAACAGTCTCACTTCCTTACTGCGTCTGGTTGCAAAAACGAAGAAGCAAGGATCTCCCCTCGCTTCTCATTGTCCTACTTATTATACACTTTTTTAAGCACGTCTTTGGCGCTTGTTTCACTAGACTTGATGCCTCTGAATCTTGTCCAAGTGTCACGGTCCGCATCATAGACTTGTCCGTTTTTCACCGCTTTGAGATTTTTCCAGAGCGGATTCGTTTTCCATTCATCTACAATGGTCTTGCCTTCATTAGCTGAAATGAACAAAATATCCGGGTCGACTTTGCTTAGTTGCTCGAGGCTGACCTCTTGATAGGCGTTATCCGATTTTACAGCGTGTGTAAAACCGAGCATTTTAAAGATTTCTCCGTCATAAGATGATGACGTATGAAGCTGGAATGAATCTGCTCTTGCAACCCCGAGGACGATGCTGCGGTTTTCATCTTTCGGAAGTTCCCCTTTTAGATCGTTGATGACTTTGTTGTGCTCGGCAAGCTTTTCTTTTCCTTCATCTTCTTTATTTAATGCTTTAGCAATGGTTGTAAAGCTGTCGATCGTTTCGTCATATGTCGCTTCCCGGCTCTTTAATTCTATCGTCGGTGCGATTTGTTTCAGCTGTTTATAAATGTTTTTATGGCGCTCAGCGTCAGCGATGATTAAATCAGGCTCCAAGGAACTGATGACCTCAAGATTCGGTTCGCTGCGTGTGCCTACAGATGTATAATCAATTGAGCTGCCGACAAGCTTTTTAATCATATCTTTTTTGTTGTCATCGGCGATGCCCGCCGGCGTAATGCCGAGATTGTATACAGCATCCAAGAATGAAAGCTCAAGGACAACCACTCGTTTAGGTGTGCCGCTTACAGTTGTTTTTTCTTCTTCGTGCTGGATCACTCTGGAATCCTTAGACTTGCTTCCGCTGTTATTCTGGCTGGATGAACAGCCCGATACAATGAAGCAGGCGATTAATAAAACACTCATGATGGCAATCAACTTGTTAGAATAGGTGCGCATGTCATTCTTCCTTTTTTCAGATTTAGTAATGAGAATCATTATCACATGTAAACACTATAATATCATGGCCCATCATGTCAATATTTTTTAAATAAAGAAAGATGCGGGCTTACTGCTTTTTCATGAAAGCATCATCAGACACAAATAAATGGTATACAGCATTGCCGTGTCTGCGGGATAAAAACGCATTGGCATTGGCTTTAGAGGTTTCAAGCATGTCAGCGTTGACATATGGAAGGAGAGCGCCGAGATAGCCGGACAATTTCTTTTCTATTTCTTCTGCGAGCGCGAATTCAATGTCGCCGATATTCATGATAATCGAGAAAACAAAGTCGATATCGATATGAAAATGTTCCTCAGCGAAGACCGCAAGCTCGTGAATTCCGGGTGAACAGCCGGTCCGATGATGGAAAATCTGTTTGACTAAATCACTTACAACCCATGCGTTGTATTGCTGTTCTGGTGAAAAGTATTGCATTAACATACCTCCTGCTCGTACGGATAAAGACAGCCATTCATGATCGTTTGCTCCGTGCAGCGGTTTCTCTTCAATTTTGACTTTTCTGAAAATACACGTCGTTCCTATCACTTTACCATGGGTGTGAAATAAATGGCTACTACCATTCTTCCTGTTTTTCTCCTTAATGTTCTGGAATCTGTTTTATCAATATGCGAACGGGTATAAAAGAAACATAGAAAACATGAAGGAGGAATGTTGAAATGAAACCAGTTGTAAAAGAGTATACAAACGACGAACAGCTCATGAAGGATGTGGAAGAATTACAGCAAATGGGTGTCGCGAAAGAGGATGTATATGTCTTAGCTCACGACGATGACAGAACGGAACGGCTGGCAGACAACACGAATGCCAACACGATCGGAGCCAAAGAAACGGGTCTCAAGCACGCGGTAGGAAACATGTTTAATAAAAAAGGAGACGAGCTCCGCAATCAAATTCATGAAATTGGCTTTTCTGAAGATGAGGCCGCTCAATTCGAAAAACGTTTAGATGAAGGGAAAGTGCTTCTTTTTGTGACAGATAATGAAAAAGTGAAATCCTGGGCTTAAAGCAGGGATATAACCCAAAAGGCAAACTTTGGCCTTTTGGGTTTTTTGCGGTCTTTGCGGTGTATGGTTTGCAGAATGCCGCAATAAGACAGCGGAACATTTTCGGTTCTGCATGCCCCTCAATTTGCTATTATAATCTTTGTGAGAAATTGGGATATAATCTCACAAAATAGAAATTGGGGGTTCATAGAAAATGAAAAAAGTGATGTTAGCTACGGCTCTATTCTTAGGGTTGACTCCAGCTGGCGCGAACGCGGCGGATTTAGGCCATCAGACGTTAGGGTCAAATGATGGCTGGGGCGCGTACTCGACCGGCACGACGGGCGGATCGAAAGCATCGTCCTCGCACGTGTATACCGTCAGCAACAGAAACCAGCTTGTCTCTGCATTAGGCAAGAAAACGGATACGACCCCTAAAATCATTTACATCAAGGGTACGATTGACATGAATGTCGATGACAACCTGAAGCCGCTTGACGCAAATGATTATGCTGACCCAGAGTACGATTTCAACAAATATTTAAAAGCTTATGATCCAAGCATATGGGGCAAAAAAGAGCCTTCCGGCACACAGGAAGAAGCCAGAGAACGTTCTCAAAAAAACCAAAAAGCACGAGTGATGGTTGACATTCCTGCGAATACAACGATTGTCGGTTCAGGGACAAATGCCAAAATCGTGGGCGGAAACTTCCAAATCAAGAGTGATAATGTCATCATCCGCAACATCGAATTCCAGGATGCTTATGACTATTTTCCGCAATGGGACCCGACTGACGGGAGCTCAGGAAACTGGAACTCACAATATGACAACATCACAATAAACGGCGGCACGCATATATGGATTGACCACTGCACATTTAATGACGGATCCCGTCCTGACAGTACATCACCAAAGTATTATGGAAGAAAATATCAGCATCATGACGGTCAAACAGATGCTTCTAACGGCGCCAACTATATCACGATGTCTTACAACTATTATCACGATCATGATAAAAGCTCCATTTTTGGATCAAGCGACAGCAAAACCTCCGATGATGGCAAATTAAAAATTACGCTTCACCATAACCGCTACAAAAATATCGTTCAGCGCGCACCGAGAGTCCGCTTCGGGCAAGTGCACGTATACAACAACTATTATGAAGGCAGCAAAAGCTCCTCCGGCTATGCCTTCAGTTATGCGTGGGGAATCGGTAAGTCATCTAAAATCTATGCTCAAAACAATGTCATTGACGTACCGGGACTGTCAGCTGAGAAAACAATCAGCGTATTTAAGGGTGGAACGGCTTTATATGACTCAGGCACATTGCTGAATGGCACGGAGATCAGCGCATCAGCTGCAAACGGGCTGAGCTCTTCTGTCGGCTGGAAACCATCTCTCCACGGCACAATCGATGATTCTGCGAATGTGAAATCGAATGTTATATCTCAAGCGGGTGCGGGTAAAGTAAATTAAGAAATGAAAAACACAAAGGGCTGCTCACCTTTGTGTTTTTTTAATTAATTAAATTATTTATTAATTTAGTTAAGGAGTAGAATGGGAAAGGGGATTAGAAAACAAGTATATAGGAGGAGACCTATTTATGGCTTCAGAAAAAGACGCAGGAAAACAGTCAGCAGTAAAACTTGTACCATTGCTTATTACTGTCGCTGTGGGATTGATCATCTGGTTTATTCCCGCTCCGTCCGGACTTGAACCTAAAGCTTGGCATTTGTTTGCGATCTTTGTCGCGACAATTATCGGCTTTATCTCCAAGCCCTTGCCAATGGGTGCCATTGCAATTTTCGCTTTGGCGGTTACTGCACTAACTGGAACACTATCAATTGAGGATACATTAAGCGGATTCGGGAATAAGACCATCTGGCTGATCGTCATCGCATTCTTTATTTCCCGGGGATTTATCAAAACCGGGCTAGGTGCGAGAATTTCGTATGTATTCGTTCAGAAATTCGGAAAGAAAACCCTTGGGCTTTCATACTCACTGCTGTTCAGTGATTTAATACTTTCACCTGCCATACCAAGTAATACGGCGCGTGCAGGAGGCATTATATTTCCTATTATCAGATCTTTATCCGAAACATTCGGATCAAGCCCGGCAAATGGAACAGAGAGAAAAATCGGCGCATTCTTGCTTAAAACCGGTTTTCAGGGGAATTTGATCACATCTGCTATGTTCTTAACGGCGATGGCAGCGAATCCGCTGATTGCCAAGCTGGCCCATGATGTCGCAGGGGTGGACTTAACATGGACAAGCTGGGCAATTGCCGCGATTGTACCGGGGCTTGTAAGCTTAATCATCACACCGCTTGTGATTTATAAGCTGTATCCGCCGGAAATCAAAGAAACACCGGATGCGGCGAAAATCGCCACAGAAAAACTGAAAGAAATGGGGCCGTTTAAAAAATCAGAGCTTTCTATGGTTATCGTGTTTCTTTTGGTACTTGTGCTGTGGATTTTTGGCGGCAGCTTCAACATCGACGCAACCACCACCGCATTGATCGGTTTGGCCGTTCTATTATTATCACAGGTTCTGACTTGGGATGATATCAAGAAAGAACATGGCGCTTGGGATACGCTCACTTGGTTTGCGGCGCTTGTCATGCTGGCCAACTTCTTGAATGAGTTAGGCATGGTGTCTTGGTTCAGTAACGCCATGAAATCATCCGTATCAGGATTCTCTTGGATTGTGGCATTTTTAATCTTACTTATTGTGTATTTCTATTCACACTACTTCTTTGCAAGCGCGACAGCCCATATCAGTGCGATGTATTCAGCATTTTTGGCTGTGATCGTGGCAGCGGGCGCACCGCCGCTATTAGCAGCGCTGAGCCTCGCGTTCTTCAGCAACCTGTTCGGGTCAACGACTCACTACGGTGCTGGGGCGGCTCCGGTTTTCTTTGGGGCAGGCTATGTTCCGCAAAGCAAATGGTGGTCCATCGGATTTATCCTGTCGATCGTCCATATTGTCGTATGGCTTGTGATCGGTGGATTATGGTGGAAAGTACTAGGAATATGGTAAAAAAGAAAAGGCAGACGTGGTCTGCCTTTTTTGTGTTTACTCACACTATATAATGGTGTTGCAACATATTCTAAGGTGATTTCGTCCGCCACCAGGACAACAACGAATTATTCCTCTCGATAAAGAAGGTCACGAAAAACGGGTATAAAAATGGTGTTCGAATTCATAATCAGATGCATGAGAGGAATATATCTTATTCGGGAAGGCAGTCATTTGATTTTTCCTTACATGTATTGTATGCAAATGCTGTACGATGAGACAGGTCTTTTGAATAATCTGGCTATATATGATTGTTAAGAAAGATACTCTCTAACAAATTCCCCTAGGTAATGAGAATACTGAATTTGGTCAAATTCATTTCCGCAGGCATGTATGACCCATGGTTCCTTTTGATGAGGGATACCAACTCCATATCCTTTTTTCCTGAACTCAAAGCATTGAGAAGTGTCATATAAATGCCAGCCGTCAAAAATCTCTTTCCGCCATGGAATATCGTACTGAGTCGCGAGCAATAGACCGTCTAATGCTTGAACTTTTTTCACAGTTTCATCGATTTCGTCAAATGATAAATAGCTATACGTACTGCGATATTCAATGACTTTTCCGGCTTTTTTAGAAGCCTCCCACCAAATTCCGCTTTGCGGCACCTCTTCAGCTCCTATGACGCCTATCATGCCAAGACCATCATTCTGCTTAAAAATATAAAGGATATCATAAATAAAGGAACGGTTGATGATAAATGTATCTTGATGTAAATACACTTTATATTTTGAGTCTGAGTCCAGCATGGCTTTATGGTAACCGGAGGCCATACTGTCTGCGTTTCGTATATTGATTAATTCTACCTCCATATGCGGCGGGACTGAAAGAGACTGGATATGTCTTAGACAGAGATCATAAAGGGAATCGTCATTCACACATGTAATGAAGCTAATTGAATTTTCATTTGCGTGCTGGTTCATCATTTATCTGCCCTTATGACATATTGATAGGCTCGGGCCTCCTCCTCAAAATTTGCATGGTGAATCCCCATGTTAGCTCTGACATGTGCCAGTTTGCTGATCATTTTTTCATAATAATGAGTCGTAAAGGGAATAGGCGTAATTTGGCTGATCTTGTAGCCTGTTTCATGAAACATCTTTTTCATTTCCTGCAAGGTGAAAAAACGGAAGTGTGTTTTATCGAGCAGCCCGGCCTGTGTATAGGTCCATTTGCCGGATAGCAGACTTTCAAAAATCGAGATATGGCTGATATTCGGGATGCTTGCCAAAATGTTTCCTGTTTCTTTTATATAAGGCTTGAGGTTTTCCAAAACTGTCCACGGGTCTTTTAAGTGCTCTAATACATCCCCGAAGATGACTTGATCAAATGTGTTTTTTTGAAAAGGCAGCTTCAGTGTTTCAATGTCTCCTGTCATCACTTTGTCAATGTGATGAGCGGCTTTTTTGGCAGCTGGCGGATAGGATTCGATCCCGTAATAGCAGCAATTCGTCTTTTCCTTAACAGCTGCGCCAAACAAGCCTTCAGCACAGCCGACTTCAAGAATCATTTTCGCATGCGGTTCTACCAGGTCAAACAGCTGCCAGTTGATGCTTTTATAATACTCTTTATCTTTCAACTCATATTCTTTCATAGAATCAGCAAGTGGCCTTTTATTGATTTCCATGATGTTCACCCCCAGAGTCAGCCTGCAGCTGCAGGATATTTTCAAAGTATTTTTTGTTGGCTAGCACTCTCGAATCATGAGGTCGGTACTGTAAAGCTGATTCATTATGCTGATAGGCTAGCTGATGCTGGCCGAGTTTATCGTAGCAGACGGCTAATTGGAGGTGTGGCAGCCAGGTGGCGTATGCGCGGTTTTGAAAAGCCAGAATTTCTGAGCCCTTATTTTCAATTGCTTTTTCATACCAATAAACCGCGCTTTGGAAATCGTTTTTTTCTAAAAATGAAAACCCCAGCCTGCAGCATGTTTCCGACCTGGGCGTTCCGTAGACGAGTGTGTGGAGCACCCAGCTTAATTCCTTTTCCTTTAGTCCTAATGAATGATAGCAATCTGCTAATTTATTGCATGCTCTGATGTTATCCTCGACCCATCCTTGCTTCGTTTTTAAAAAACGTAAATAGTATTCAATTGCTTGCTTCGTTTTGTGGTGATCGCATAACTCATTCGCATAGTAAAATAAATCTCTTGGTGAAAAATCCTTCCCTGAAGAGGCCATGTTTTCATAAATCCGCAGGTTCCGGTTTGCATCATGACTAAGCGGCATGTGAGAAACGGCTGCTTCACTATGGTGGAGATCCCCGTATACCTCCAAGTACTCATGGACTGCGCCAATCCATTTAAAGCCCTTTTGACGTTTTACAAGCCGGTATCTTCTTAAGCTTGATGTGACATTATTTTCTTCATCGAATGCAAGATGGTATTTCATCGAGACCGCGTCAATATGTGGATCAAGTGTTCTTTTTAAATCCAATAACAGCTGTTGGTCTTTCTCGGTAAACACGTCGTCGGCATCAAGCCATAAAATATAGTCAGCCGTTGCCTGCTGAAATGAAAAATTTCGGGCTGCCGCAAAGTCGTCAATCCATTCAAAATCAAAAAGCCGGTCTGTGTATCGGGCAGCAATTTCTTTCGTCTGGTCAACTGATCCGGTATCAACAATGTTAATCTCATCAGCTATCCCTCGTATAGAATCTAAGCAGCGGCCGATAACGGCTTCTTCATTTTTTACGATCATACATAAACTAATAGAAATCACATGCCCACCTCCGATTCTTGTTTTTGCTTCATCGCATGGACAAGCATGTAATCAATATGAGTATGTTTTGACAAGTGATCCAAAGACAAATCAAATTGTCCGGCGAGCAATTGAAGTTCTTGTAAAAAGAGCTGTATGTTCGATTTAGTATTGTGGGAATGGGAGGTGATTGATTTGATGTTATAAAGATATTCAGGAAATAGTGTGTTTACGTTTCGAGGTGTGATGAAAAGTGTGTGCGTCGATGTTCCGCTTAATAAAGAAAAAAGTCTATCTGCATAAGCTGTATTCGGGATGCTGCAAATTAATGAGCCTGAAGGCTTTAGATAAACGGCAAAAGTCTCAATCGTATGCCTGGGATTCATCGAGAAGTTCAAAAGGTCTCCGATCAAAATTACATCGAAAAAAGCCTCAGGGTAAGGGATATCGCATGTTTCCACATCTGCTGAAATGACTTGTTCGTAATAGGCTTTTGCAATGGTCTGTAACAACGCATCCTCTTCAATTCCATACAATGTACAAGTTTGTCGGTTCAAAAGCTCAGCTCCCGCAGCTCCCGAACCGCAGCCGATATGTAAGATAGAACCGGCTTCCGCCGGCACAAGCGCTGTCAGCTGGGGCTGGGCATCAAAGAATGCTGACACATCCACCTTCCATTTATCGATGAATCGCTGCCTGTTTTCTTCGTATAATCGACTGATGTTTAAATCCGGATTGCCTGTAAACGTGGCATGACCGTGATGGTGGACAAACGAATCTAGAGCAATTTTCAGTTGATATCCTGCCTGCAGAGCGCGAAGACATAAATCATCATCTTCAAATGACCCGCTTTCAAAACGTTCGTCGAAGCCGCCAATTTTGTCCAGCACTTCTTTTTTGACTAGAAGGCAAAAGCCAACGAGTCTTAAAACAGCTCTTGATTCACCTTGATGTTGAATGCAGTAGCGCTGAGAAAAATGCTCTATTTCTTCTAAGTCGGTGTAATCAACCGGAATTTGCTGGGTCCCGCTAACATAATTGCTTACGGGTCCGACCATGCCTGTTTTTTCATCATGGTAAAGCAGCTTGATCATTGGCTCTAGCCATTGGTTTGTTACAACAGTATCATTGTTTAAAAAAAGAATATTGTTCCCAGAAGCTGCTTCAAAACCCTGATTGCAGCCTCTCGCGAAGCCTACATTTGTTTTATTAAAAATCGTCTTAATCGAAGATATTTGTTTGAGGTAGTCACGTGTACCGTCATGAGAGCCGTTATCTACAACAATTACTTCTATATAGTCATGATCCGTATGTTTCCATATGCTTTCCAAGCATTGTTTTGTTAACGCCAATTGATTATAAGTCAGCACAATAATACTCGTTTTCACCACAACCTCCGCCCTTCACTATATCATTCGATTACTATATGTATATCGCAATGTTGAGACGGAATGATTTCTTCCTGAAAAAAGGCTGATGCGGCTTAATAAGGGAAATGTTGTTTTGAACATGAGTGCCTAATTATAATGGATTTTGAAAAATAAGAAAATTAGCTATGAAAAATGGTATGATCTAGGTAGAAAGGACGGCTGGTGCTGTGGTGAAAAAGCGGTTCCATTTTTCTCTGCAAACAAAAATAATGGGGCTGATTGCGGCTCTGCTGGTTTTTGTCATTGGTGTGCTGACCATTACGTTAGCCGTTCAGCATACACAGGAAGAACGAAGACAGGCTGAGCAGCTTGCGGTTCAGACGGCGAGAACCATTTCCTATATGCCGCCGGCTAAAGAGCTTATTGAGAGAAAAGGCGGACATGCGGCAGAGGCGCAAGAGGTCATTGAACAAATGAAAGAACAGACTGGCGCTTATGCTATTTATATTTTAGATGAAAAAGGAGGCATTCGGAGCGCCTCGGGCAAAAACGGCCAAAAGAAGCTGGAGCGCAGCAGAGAAATTTTGTTTGGCGGCTCACACGTTTCTGAAACAAAAGCGGATGAACGGCGGGTGATCAGAGGGAGCGCCCCGATTATGAAAGAACAGAAGGGATACAGCCAAGTGATCGGCAGCGTATCTGTTGATTTTCTGCAAACGGAGACAGAGCAAAGCATCAAAAAACATTTGAGAAATTTGAGTGTGATCGCTGTGCTTGTGCTGCTGCTTGGATTTGCCGGTGCCGCCGCGCTGGCGAAAAGCATCAGGAAGGATACGCTTGGCCTTGAGCCGCATGAGATCGCGTCTCTTTATCGGGAGAGGAATGCAATGCTTTTCGCGATTCGAGAAGGGGTTATTGCTACCAATCGGGAAGGCGTCGTCACGATGATGAACGTGTCGGCTGCTGAGATGCTGAAGCTTCCCGAGCCTGTGATCCATCTTCCTATTGATGATGTCATGCCGGGCGCCGGGCTGAAGAATGTGCTTGAGCAAGGAGAGATGCTGCCGAACCAGGAGGTAAGTGTCAACGATCAAGTCTTTATTATCAATACGAAAGTGATGACTCAAGGCGGGCAGGCGTATGGGATTGTCGTCAGTTTCCGGGAGAAAACAGAGCTGAAAAAACTGATCGACAAACTGACAGAGGTCCGCAAATATTCAGAGGATCTTAGGGCTCAGACCCATGAATTTTCAAATAAGCTTTACGCGATCTTAGGGCTGCTTGAGCTTGGGGAGTATGATGAAGCCGTTGATCTGATTAAAGAAGAATACACGATACAAAATGAACAGCATGATATATTATTCCAGAACATCGATTCACAGCAGGTACAGGCGATTTTGCTGGGGAAAATGGGCAAAGCTTCGGAAAAAAAGGTCAAGCTGGCTATCGATGATAACAGCTCGCTCGCGCCTCTTCCTGCACATATCGGCTTATCCCATCTCATTACGATTATCGGGAACCTAATTGATAACGCTTTCGAAGCTGTAGTCGATCAAAGCGTGAAGGAGGTATTGTTTTTCATCACGGATATAGGGCATGACATTGTCATCGAAGTATCGGACACAGGGCCCGGTGTGCCGCCCGATAAGATGGAAGCTGTGTTTCAAAGAGGCTTTTCTTCAAAGGGGATGAAGAGAGGCTACGGTCTGGCCAATGTCAAAGACTCAGTGCATGAACTGGGCGGCTGGATTGAACTGGCGAATCAAAAAACTGGCGGTGCGGTATTCACTGTATTTATACCGAAGGAGAAACAAAGGGGGAATCCATTTGATTCACATCGCGATTGCGGAGGATGATTTTCGGGTTGCGCAAATCCATGAGAGATTGATTGAACAGCTTGATGGATTCAAGGTTATCGGCAAGGCGGCAAACGCTAAAGAAACAATGGCGCTTTTGGAGAAACAAAGGGCTGATTTGCTTCTGCTGGATATTTATATGCCGGACGAGCTTGGGACCACATTGATACCTGAGATACGAAGGCGTTTTCCCGAAGTGGATATTATGATTATCACAGCGGCAACAGAAACCCGGCATTTACAAGAAGCACTCCGGGCCGGGATAGCCCACTATTTGATCAAACCCGTAACGGCTGACAAGTTCAGACAGGTGCTGCTTCAGTATAAAGAAAAAAGGAAGCTGCTTTTGTCTCAGCCGGAGGTCAGCCAATCTTTAATCGATCATATATTCGGGAACGGTGTGAAGACATCTTTGCCGGCAGAGGAGTTGCCGACAGGCATTAATTCGATTACACTGCGAAAAATTAAGGAAGCGCTTCGGAATGCGTTAGAAGGATTGACAGCGGAAGAGCTTGGGGAAAAAATGGGGGCGTCACGAACGACTGCCCGCCGTTATGCAGAGTACCTTGTGTCAAAGGAAGAAGCACGAGCCGAGCTTGAGTACGGGATTATCGGCAGGCCGGAGAGAAAATATTATTTGGCGGCGGATTAGATATGAAAAAATGTATGATTCTATTGATTGCGCTATTGCTTTTTATGCAGGGTGACATCCGGCAGGCGGCTGCGCCGCGCCTGCCGGACGGGCCGGTTGAAATTGTCGTCCCCGCCGAGCCTTCTGGCGGCTGGGATGTCACAGCGCAGGCGATCCAATCCGTTCTGCGGCAGAAGCAGATCGTAAAGGGTGAAGTTCATATCGTCTATAAACCGGGCGGCGGGGGAGATAAAGGCTGGAAGTATGTCAACAAAAGCAGTAAACAGACCATCAGCATGACGTCCAGTTTAATCCTGAGCAATGATCTTCTCGGGCAGAGCAAATTAAAAACGGGCGATTTTACTCTGCTTGCCATTCTCTCTAAGGAATGGCATACGGTTGCATTGCCAAAAGGATCGGCGATAGCAAACGGCAAGGATTTGCTGAATAAGATTAAGATGAATCCCGGTAAGGTAAAAATCGGCTTTGCGCCGGGGTTTGGAAATGATGATCAGCTTTCGTTCGTCAGAGCGGCAGATATGTACGGCATTGACCCTTTTAATATTCAATTTTTGCAGTATGAAAGCAGTGAACAGCTCATTCAGGCGCTGATCAGACATGAGATAGAAGCGGCTTCAATGACACTTTCTGAAGCGAAACCATATGAGCGGCACGGAGATATCACGTTAGCTGCTGTAACGTCTGATAAAAGACTTTCCGGTTTCCCAGACGTACCGACGTGGAAGGAGCAGGGGATCCCATTTGTGTTTTCTCATTGGAGAGGGATTTTGGGCCCGAAAAACATGTCGGAGGAAGAGATTTCTTACTGGGATCAAGCGCTAAAGAAGGTCACATCTTCGCCCGAGTGGAAGCGGAAAATAAACGAACAGGACTGGGAAAGCTTTTATTTGAACAGCAGGGAAACGAAACGGTTTCTTGAACAGCAATCCGCTTTTTATCAAAGCATTATGACAGGAAATTAAGATCCCGGCATGTCCGGGATTTTTTTCGTGTCGAAAAACCCTCGCATTCATTGTCAAGTCTGCGCGTCGGTGCTCACCAGTTATGAAAGGAACGGCGGCTAATCGCTCGGGCGTCCTGCATAAACGCCACCGTCATCACATCCTGTGAAAGTCTGCTCCAATGCTCGCCTTTCCTAGACTTCAAAGGGTATCAATCACGCTATCTTTTTATGTGCCCAGAAATGATCAAAAAGAACATAACGGTTTTTAAAATTTAAAAATACAAAAAAACCAAATTATTTACTTGTGATTGGTTTTCCCATACGATGGCAAAAAGGCAAGACAAAAAGGGGAGTAAGGGAGAAGAAATGTAAGCGGATTCATTTAAGGGGGAATGGATGTGTTAGCAATCTTAGGCTTTCTCATGATGCTCGTGTTTATGGCATTGATCATGACAAAACGGCTCTCTGTACTGACAGCGTTAGTTTTGACGCCGATTGTGTTTGCGCTCATCGCCGGATTTGGATTT
Organism: Bacillus sp. 11C; assembly: GCF_055486375.1. Taxonomy (NCBI): domain Bacteria; kingdom Bacillati; phylum Bacillota; class Bacilli; order Caryophanales; family Bacillaceae; genus Bacillus; species Bacillus sp. 11C. The sequence goes on along the minus strand of NZ_JBUPVZ010000010.1, from coordinate 109,846 downwards.
ACTGAAGTCGGGGACATGATGATTTCTGGGATTCAGCAGGTAGCGCCGACTGCGGTCATGATAATGTTTGCGATTTTATATTTTGGAATTATGATTGATACAGGACTGTTTGATCCTGTGGTTGGGAAAATCTTAAGCATGGTCAAAGGCGACCCGTTAAAAATTGTTGTCGGGACCGCGGTTCTCACGATGCTCGTCGCCTTGGACGGGGATGGTTCGACCACTTATATGATTACGACAAGCGCGATGCTTCCTCTCTATCTGCTGCTCGGCATCCGGCCGATTATCCTGGCGGGCATCGCGGGTGTCGGCATGGGGATCATGAACACGATTCCGTGGGGAGGCGCGACGCCGCGGGCGGCGAGTGCGCTGGGGGTTGATCCGGCTGAGCTAACAGGGCCGATGATTCCTGTCATCGCAAGCGGGATGCTTTGTATGGTTGCGGTTGCGTATGTGCTTGGAAAAGCAGAACGAAAACGCCTTGGCGTCATTGAACTGAAACAGCCGGCCAATGCCAATGAACCGGCAGCTGCGGTTGAAGATGAGTGGAAGCGGCCGAAGCTATGGTGGTTCAATTTATTGTTAACGCTTTCTTTGATAGGATGTTTAGTATCGGGGAAAGTCAGTTTAACCGTACTGTTTGTCATTGCGTTCTGCATCGCACTGATTGTGAATTATCCAAACCTTGAGCACCAGAGACAGCGCATTTCGGCGCATTCCGCCAACGTGCTTGCGATTGGCTCGATGATTTTTGCTGCGGGGGTTTTTACGGGGATTTTGACAGGCACCAAAATGGTTGATGAAATGGCGATTTCGCTCGTGTCTATGATTCCAGAACAAATGGGCGGGCTGATCCCGGCGATTGTGGCCTTAACAAGCGGCATTTTCACATTCCTGATGCCGAATGACGCGTATTTCTACGGGGTGTTGCCGATTTTATCAGAAACGGCTGTCGCATACGGTGTGGATAAAGTGGAAATTGCCAGAGCTTCTATCATCGGCCAGCCCATTCATATGCTGAGCCCGCTTGTCCCGTCCACTCATTTGCTTGTCGGACTTGTCGGGGTTTCTATTGACGATCATCAAAAATTTGCATTGAAGTGGGCGGTTCTCGCAGTCATCGTCATGACGGCTGTTGCTCTATTGATAGGCACCATCTCTATTTCCGTATGATAATTCAGGCGTAATGACATACACTAACGGCATCAACATACCGGAGGTGTCTTCATGAGTGATCCTTATATGCCGCTGACTTCAGTCAGAAGCGGAACGGGGTTTGAAGCGGCAAAAGGAGTGCACGGCGTAACTGTGCAAATTGCGAATGTTTATTTTATTCAGCTGCCTTCTGAACCTCACTCATTTGTTTTAATTGATGCCGGCATGCCTCAATCAGCCGACATGATAGTCAATGAAGCTAAACAACGATTTGGCGATGATTTTCAGCTCAAGGCGATTATCCTTACACACGGGCACTTTGATCATATCGGGGCAATCGAAGAGCTTCTTGAGCATTGGGATGTTCCTGTTTATGTCCATTCTCGGGAAATGCCTTATGTAACAGGTAAAGAGGATTATCCTCAGGCTCGTCCTGACAGCAAAAGCGGGCTGGTTGCCAAGCTTTCGCCGCTGTTTCCGCGGCACTCTATCGATATTTCGTCACAAGTACAGGCACTGCCGGAAGACGGCTCTGTTCCGTTTCTTGAGGAGTGGGTGTGGATCGCGACCCCGGGTCACACACCCGGCCATATTTCGTTATTCCGCGAGGATGGACGCGTGCTTGTGGCAGGAGATGCTGTCATTACAGTGGAACAGGAGAAAATGGCGGACGTCTTGATTCAAAAACAGGAGCTTCATGGGCCGCCGGCTTATTTTACGCCTGATACAGAGACGGCAGCAGAATCCATTCAGAAGCTTGCCGGCCTTGAACCGGAAGCGCTGCTGACCGGGCACGGCATACCGATGACCGGCAAAAACTTTCGCAGCGACTTAACTGAATTGGCAAATCGCCTATCGTCTCTTTGACACCCGCACACGCGGGTGTTTTTATTGTTTTTCCAAGAAGATGCAGGGAAACCATTTGTCTTCCCGCTTAAAAACGATACAATGAGAAGCATGAATGCGATTTGAAGGAGAGAGTTTGTTGAAAGAAAAAGAAATACTCTGGAACGAAGCGAAAGCGTTTATTGCAGCATGCTATCAGGAGTTGGGAAAGGAAGAGGAAGTGAAAGACCGTCTCGATAGCATAAAAAGTGAAATTGACCGGACCGGGAGCTATACACATACGAAGGAAGAGCTTGCTCACGGAGCGAAAATGGCTTGGAGAAACAGCAATCGCTGCATCGGCAGATTGTTCTGGAATTCTCTGAATGTCATCGACAGGCGTGACGTCCGTACGAAGGAGGATGTGCGGGGCGCCCTTTTTCATCACATTGAAACCGCCACAAATAACGGGAAAATCAGGCCGACCATTACGATTTTTCCTCCGGAAGAGAAGGGTGAAAAGCAAGTCGAGATTTGGAATCATCAGCTGATACGGTATGCTGGTTATGAGTCAGGCGGAGAAAGAATCGGCGACCCGGCTTCCCGTTCCCTTACCGCAGCCTGCGAGCAGCTTGGCTGGCGCGGAGAGCAAACCGATTTTGACTTGCTGCCGCTCATTTTTCGCATGAAAGGCGATGAACAGCCGGTCTGGTATGAACTGCCGCGTTCACTTGTCATCGAGGTTCCAATCACACATCCGGACATCGAAGCGTTTTCTGATCTGGATCTGAAATGGTACGGCGTGCCAATTATTTCTGATATGAAGCTTGAGGTCGGGGGGATTCATTATAATGCCGCGCCGTTTAACGGCTGGTATATGGGCACGGAGATCGGGGCAAGAAACCTGGCAGATGAAAAGCGGTACAACAAGCTCAAAAAAGTGGCGTCCGTTATTGGCATTTCCTCTGATTACAATACGGATTTATGGAAGGATCAAGCGCTTGTTGAATTGAATAAAGCTGTGCTGCACTCGTATAAAAAGCAAGGTGTCAGCATCGTTGACCATCATACGGCAGCAAGCCAGTTTAAACGGTTTGAAGAACAGGAGGAAGAAGCGGGCAGAGAGCTGACGGGAGACTGGACGTGGCTGATTCCGCCGATTTCATCCGCTGCCACTCATATCTTCCACCGTTCCTATGACAACGCAATCGTTAAGCCGAATTACTTTTATCAGGATAAGCCTTACGAATAAACAATGGAAAATCGTTGATGGCCTTCAAGGCTGCTGGATTCAGTGACTGAGAGGTCGGTAACCTTTGAGAAAGGACTGCCTTTTTTTACAGCCTCAAGAAACGATTGTAACGTGTTTTCCGGGCCTTCCGCCAAAATCTCGACACGGCCGTCATCACGGTTTTTGACCCAGCCTGCCAGTTTTCGCTTGTCAGCTTCCATTTGAACAAAATAGCGAAAGCCCACACCTTGAACCCGGCCGTCTGCAACGATTCGATATTGAAGCATGGAAAAACCACCTTTTCTTTTTATGATAATCAATCATTTTACAACCTGTAAAGGGGATGTGTTCGTATGAAACCACCGCACTATTCAGTTCTTTCTCTTAATCTCGGGAAGCCGCAGACGCTTGAATATGACGGAAAGAAAATCGAAACCGGCATCATGAAGCAGCCGGCTGATTCCGCTGTCATGCTGTATCGGGAGAATTTTGATGGAGACGGACAGGCGGATCTCATCAATCATGGGGGACCTGATAAGGCGGTCTGTGTCTATCCGGCAGAGCACTATCCGTTTTGGGAAGAGTTCCTCTCAAGACCGCTGCCAAGCGCTGCGTTTGGTGAAAATCTGACCGTCAAGGGCCTGACCGAGGAGAACGTTTGCATCGGGGATGTGTACAAGCTTGATGAAGCTGTTGTCCAGGTCAGCCAGCCGCGCCAGCCGTGTGTAAAGCTGGCGAAAAAGTTTGGCGTAAAGGATATGGTGATGAAGGTTCAAGAAACCGGCTATACCGGATTTTATTTTCGCGTGCTGGAAGCGGGCAGAGTGTCTCCCGGCGCCAAACTTGAATTGCTGTCCAGAGGCGAGAAAGACATATCCGTTCAATTCGCAAACCGTATCAAATACCATGATGCGAAAAACCTCGCCGCCATTGAACGGATTTTAAGTGAAGACACACTGTCGGAAAGCTGGAGAGCGTCCTTTATGAAAAAAAGGGACAGGCTGCAGCCGGCTGAATAGAAAAAAAGCCGCGCATACAACGTGCGCGGCTTTACTATTCTTAAGATCAATTTTTCTTTGTTTCAAGCAGGTTGGCAAGAAAATAGGTTTTATAGCTTTGAAGCTTTCTTCCTTCATAGTGCGTGATCCCCTGCTTTTTTAATTCTGCCACATACCAGCCTTTACTGCCGTAATGCATGTCAGAAAACTCCTTTCCCTATCTCTCCCGCTGGAGAGGATTTTACCAAGCGATTGGCATTGTAACATCTATGGAAAGATGCTGAAAAGAGGTGCGGGAAAAACTGAGCCTTTTGCACTAGCTGTAAGAATCTTCTTCTGTATGTATATGCGGAGAAAAGGCTGAGTATGATTTAATGGCCGGTCAGTTTGATGATGACAACGCCCAATGTCATAATGCTGAAAACAATGCCGATATATGTGAGCATCCCGTTTTTTTTCTTCACGCCATAAACGGTCATAATAATACCTTCAATGAAAAAAATGATGCCGAAAATAATAAACCACATGCAGATAAAGGCTCCTTTCGCAGACATAATAGTAGTGTAGCATATCTGGAAGAGCCGGGCTGTGACAATATCAAGAAAGCCGGGCAGCATATGCGCCCGGCTCTTGTTTTTTATTGCTTATCAACCAATTTGACCAGCAGCTGTGCCAAATGTTTTTTCTCGTCTTCGTCCGCAACACTCCAAAGCTCTTGCAGGAGCATTTCTTCACTGTTGTGCGGCTCTTCATGCTTCGCGAGGTAGTCTCCCAGGATCGCGGCGCTTTTCACAAGCTTGCCGTCATCCAATCCCAGCTTTTTGCCTCGGTTCACTTGTTTACTCAGGTAGCCTTTAAATTCCTCAAAGTCTTTTAAAATGTCTTCTTTTGTTGCGCCATGCATCGCATTCATTTCATTTTCAATTTTGATTTTTTCTGGATCTCTGTTCATTGCAATACCTCCTCCTGCAGAATAGTGATGATTTACCTGCAATTGGAGGAGGTTAAACCTTCCGGCAGCCCGGGATGTGTTTTACAGTTTTGTCAGGATAATCGGTTCATCTTTTGTGATAACGATGGTGTGTTCAACTTGGGCAACCATGCTTTGATCAGGCGTCTTGAACGTCCAGCCGTCTCCAGCTTCAACAATCGTTTCCGCTTTCGTTGAAATAAACGGTTCAAGCGCGATAACTGTGCCGTTTTTGAAAAGCGCGTTATCAAACGGATCATAATAATTCATGATGTGGTTCGGCGCTTCATGCAGGCTTCTGCCGATTCCGTGTCCGGTCAGGGTTTTGATGACGGTAAAGCCTTTAGAGCGTGCTTCATGATAAACGGCTCTTCCGATTTGGTTTTGGCGCTTGCCTGCTTTTGCCTGCTGCAGCCCTTTTTGGAAAGCGTCTTCCGCGCATTGGCAAAGCTTATGAAGGCGTTCTTCTCCTTCGCCGAGCACAAATGAGATGCCTGTGTCGGAATAAAAACCGCCGAATTCAGCGGAGATGTCAATGTTCACAAGATCTCCCGCTTTTAAAATTTTGGAAGTGCTTGGTATGCCGTGAGCCACTTCATCATTTACGCTGATGCATGTCACACCCGGAAAATCGTATTCCTTCTCAGGAGCTGAAACTGCACCGTGCTCATCAAGAACCGCTTTTCCGATAAGGTCAAGGTCTTTTGTGCTCATGCCGGGCTCTGCTTTCCGTTTCATTTCTTCACGCGCCAGCGCTACGATTCTTCCGATTTTTTTCAGGCCTTCTAATTCTTGATCGTTTGTTACAATCATCTGTCATTCCCGCTTTCTTTTTAAATAATCTATTTTAAGCTTACCACAACTGCCTTAAAAATAGGAAACACACGGACCTGGGAAAAAAGAAACACCCCGGGAAAATTGGTATAGATCACTAGATATCCTATATGGTATATTTGAAAAAAAAGGGTATGAGGGGGATGGGTATGCTTTCATTTTTACAAAAACTCGGGAAGTCATTTATGCTTCCGATTGCGGTTCTTCCTGCGGTTGGAATTATCCTTGCGCTTGGCAGAGAGGATTTATTGAATATCCCGTTTGTCTATCAAGCGGGGGCGGCGATTTTTGATCATCTGCCGCTCATTTTCGCGATCGGAATTGCCATCGGCATTTCAAAGGACAGCAATGGGGCCGCGGGTTTATCAGGCGCGATTTCATATCTGATGCTGGACGCAGCGACAAAGACAATTGATAAAACAAACAACATGGCGGTGTTTGGGGGAATCATTGCCGGTTTAATTGCCGGTTACACCTATAACCGCTTCAAGGATACAAAGCTGCCTGAATATCTGGGATTCTTCAGCGGCAGGCGGCTTGTGCCGATTGTAACAGCCATTATTACGATTATTTTAGCCGGCATCTTCGGAACCGTCTGGCCGCCGATTCAATCAGGGATTAATACGTTTGGAGAATGGATGCTGGGGCTCGGCGGCATCGGGGCTGGCATATTCGGCCTGTTCAACAGGCTGTTAATACCGCTTGGTCTTCACCACGTGTTGAACAATATTTTCTGGTTCCAATTCGGAGAATATAACGGAGTGACGGGAGACCTGGCGCGCTTTTTCGCGAAAGATCCGACTGCGGGCACATATATGACCGGTTTCTTCCCAATCATGATGTTCGGTCTTCCGGCGGCGTGTCTGGCTATGGTTGTGACTGCAAAGCCGTCAAAACGGAAAGCAACGGCGGGAATGATGATCGGATTTGCCTTGACTGCGTTTATCACAGGGATTACGGAGCCGATTGAGTTTGCGTTTATGTTTTTGTCTCCGCTATTATACGCTGTTCACGCGGTCTTAACCGGGCTGTCTTTATTTATCGTCAACTTGCTCGGCATCCGCTCAGGCTTCTCTTTTTCAGCAGGAGCCATCGATTATGTGCTCAGCTACGGAATTGCAGAAAAGCCGCTGCTTCTGCTTCTGGTAGGCATATGCTATGCGGCTGTATACTTTATTGTGTTTTATGTGCTGATTAAGGCATTGAATTTAAAAACGCCGGGACGGGAAGATGATGATGTGGATGAAGTGCTGGATGAAAATACCGTTCAGGATGTGAATGAAAACATCATGCTCAAAGGGCTCGGCGGAAAAGAAAACCTTCAAACCATTGATCATTGCGCCACAAGGCTGCGGCTGACTGTGAAGAATACCGCTTTAGTGGATGAAGCGCTGCTAAAGAAAGCAGGCGCAAAAGGGGTTGTCAAATCAGGCGGACAATCGGTTCAAGTCATCATTGGCCCAAATGTGGAATTTGCGGCGGAGGAATTGAGAGCTGCGGTAAAATAAAAAAGCGGAGAGGGCATCCTCTCCGCTTCAGCGTGTCGACAAACCTTCGCATTCGTTGTCAGTCCTGCGCGTCGATGCTCACGAATTCCGACATTCGCTGTGCTTCGATGCTCGTCCTTCCTAGAATTCAAGGGTTTTCAATCACGCTGAAAAGATGACAAAATCCTAAAACTTAACCGTTTTAGGATTTTGTCAACAATATGAAGCGGAGAGGGCATCCTCTCCGCTTTTTCTTATTGATCTGCATCTTCCGTTGACGTTTCGGAAGAATCTTCGTCACGTTTTGTGTAATCATAATCAGAAGGATTCACCTTCGTAAAACCTTTCGGCTCGTAGAAACGCAGCAGGTCTCCGTTTATGATTTTATCGGACATTTCAAGTTCTTTCTTGACGAGGGAGTCTTCTGACTTGTCGACTTCAGATTCCTCAAGCTCTTTTCCGGTTTTTGTATCGTAATACTTTCCGGATACTTTCGTGTACTTCGGTGAAACAAAATCTCCGTTACGGAACGGAATCACTTCACGGTGTTCTTTAGATAAAATATCAGAACCGGACATCAGATAGTCTTTCGTATCCACTCCGAGCAAATGCAGAATGGTAGGAGCCACATCGACGTCTCCGGCATATTTATGAACTCTCTCGCCCTTCACGCCGGCAGCGTGGATAAAGAGCGGAACCCGTTGAAGCTGGGCGTTGTCATAATCGGTAATTTCATCTTTGTCAAGCACTTTGGCCATCGCTTTATTGTGGTTTTCAGAGATGCCGTAATGGTCTCCGTACATCACGATAATCGATTGGTCATATAGCCCGTCTTTTTTCAGGTCATTGAAAAATTGTTCAATAGACTGATCAAGGTAATGGGCTGACTGGAAGTAGTTGTTGACGACAGAGTCACCAAAGTCTCCAGCCGGGAAGTCTGTATCCCCCTCATCCATTCCGAATGGGAAGTGGTTAGACAGGGTAATAAACTTCGTATAGAATGGCTGCGGCAGGCTTTCTAACAGCGGCATTGATTCTTTAAAGAACGGTTTGTCTTTCATGCCGTAGTTTTTCGTGTTTTCTTCGTTCATGTCATAGTAGGCAGAATCGAAGAACTTATCAATGCCTTCCGCTTTGTACATTTCGTTACGGTTCCAGAACGTCTGCGTGTTTCCGTGGAACGAAGCAGATGTGTAATCCTTAGACTTCAGAATCGCCGGAACGGATTGAAGCGTGTTTTGCGCTTTGTTTACGAAAACGGAACCTTGAGCCAGCGGGTACAGAGAGTTTTCCATCATAAATTCCGCATCGGATGTTTTACCCTGTCCCGTTTGGTGGAAAAAGTTATCAAAGTAGAACGTTTCGTTATCATGTGCCAGTTTATTTAAGAACGGTGTGACTTCTTTGCCGTCAATTTTATAGTCAATGATAAAGGACTGCAGAGATTCAAGTGAAACATAAATGACGTTTTTTCCTTCCGCTTTGCCGAAATACACGTTATTCGGCACGTCGTAATTGGCTTTCATGTAGTTTTCCACTTCCGTCACGTCGCTGGAATCGGCAAGCGCGCGCTGACTGTTGGACTTGATGTTCTGGACAGCATCATAAATCGTGAAATTGTATGTGCCTAAGTATTTCACCAGATAGTTTCGGTCGAATGATCTTGTCAGCAATTCAGGGCGGTCTGATTCCGCAACTGCCAGGTTGATAAGGAAAACAAGAATCGAAGACGCAAGAACGATTCGGAACGATTTTTTGCTCGACGTTTCTACAGGCTTGTTCACTTTGATCGCCAAGATGATCAGAATGATCGTATCGATAAAGTAAAAGACGTCAGCCGGGCTCATCAGCGAAAATGCGCTGTCGCCGAGTTGGCCGCCGTTTGTTTTAGCCTGCATAATGACCGGAATTGTAATAAAATCATTGAAAAATCTGTAGTACACAATGTTTGCGTACAGTAAAAAAGACATTAAAAAATGAATCACTATGATGGCTGTCTGCTGTAATTTTTTCTTGAACAAAAGTCCAAAGCCAAGAAAGAACAAGCTTGAGCTGAGAGGATTCACAAAAAGCAATATTTTTTGTATCGTGTTGTCTATTCCTAAGTTGAAATTCAGGACATAACCGACATACGTTTTGATCCATAATAGGACGACCGCGATTAAGAAGAAGGCCAGTCCTCTTTCTTTTATAAATGTTTTCATTGTTACACTCCTTTTTTCCGATCACAGTTCGAGCGAAACGATAGAAAAAACGAACGTATCAAATATAACACGAATCAGCAGATTAGAAAAGTGAAAATCGTCTGGTGGAAAAAGTGGCGAAAAACGCTGTCGAATCAATGTTTTTCTTTACATAGTGCCCTAATATAAAAAAGGTTTCTTTGTGGAAACGAAGGAATAAAATGGAACTATGGCTGCTGTATGATAAAATAGAGAAAATGCTGAAAAGAGGTGAAAGGATGGATTTTTCCCATATTGTGTCTGAAGATAAAATAAAGCGCGCCATCAAAGACGGAGAATTTGAAAACCTGCCGGGAATGGGAAAACCGCTGCCGAAGGATGACGCGGCACACTTGCCGGAATCGCTCCGCATGAGCTACCGTATGTTAAAAAATGCGGGGATGGCAGAGGACGAGGGCGCGCTCAAAAAAGAACTCATGACCATCGACCATTTAATCGCAAAGTGCCTTGACGAAAAAGAACGGGAACAATTAATCAGAAAAAAAACTGAAAAGCAGATGATGCTTGATAAGCTTGTCGGCAAAAAAGGCATGTTTTCAAAGCCAGTATCCGCTTTTTATAAGAATAAAGTATATGACCGGCTTGGACGAAACAGACCTTCTTCCAGCTGATTTGTCTTGTCTAAAAGGATGGTGATTGATAAAAGCCATCCTCTTTATGTTCCAATGGTCTCTGTCTAAAATGTTTATGTTTATCCGTCGTGGGGGAAATGACTCATAAACGAAAAAAGGGTGATGGGATGGAACGACTATTAGAATGGATAGAACGTATATCTGATTGGCTGTGGGGGCCGCCGCTAATCATCTTGTTGACGGGTACGGGATTGTATTTCACCATTTTGCTGAAATGTTTTCAATTTCGCTATCCTTTATATATTTTTAAGCAAACGATCGGCAGCGTAGGAAAGAAGCCTAAGGGAGAGGGCACAGTCACACCGCTTCAGGCATTGACGTCAGCCCTCAGCTCAACAATCGGTGCGGCGAACATTGTCGGCGTGCCTGCCGCTATTATGTTTGGCGGTCCCGGAGCGGTTTTTTGGATGTGGTTTATTGCCTTATTTGCCATGGCGATTAAGTTTTCTGAAAGTGTGCTTGCTGTTCATTACAGAGAAAAAAATGAGCAGGGGGAATTTGTCGGGGGACCGATGTATTACATAACAAAAGGGCTGCGCATGAAATGGCTCGGCGTATTTTTCTCTGTAGCGCTGATCGTGGAGCTGATCCCGAGCATTATGGTTCAGGGGAATTCGGTTTCAGTCTCTCTTGCCCAAACGTTTTCTTTCAATAAAATATACGCGGGAATCGGCATTGCGTTTTTGATTGGATTAGTGGTGATAGGAGGGGTAAAGCGGATTGGAAAAGTAACAGAGTTCATCGTGCCTCTTATGGCAGGGGCATATGTTGGGGCCGGTCTCCTGATTTTTTTCACGAATCTTTCAGCGGTGCCGGCGTTTTTCTCTCTTATCTTTTCGAATGCGTTTACCTCAACTTCAGCAGTTGGAGGGTTCGCAGGTGCTGCGCTGGCTGAAACCGTTCGCTGGGGCTTTGCCCGCGGGCTGTATTCTAATGAAGCCGGAATGGGAACAGCGCCGATTGCACATGCGGCGGCCATGACCGATCACCCTGTGAGGCAAGGGTTCTGGTCTGTGATCGGCATTGTCATTGACACCTTGATCATCTGCACCACCACGGCTTTTATCGTCATTACATCCGGTGTTTGGACAGGAGGAAATGCCTCAAATGACCCGGCAGCACTGACAACGGCTGCGTTTCAGCACTATTTCGGTTCCGGCGGAGGGTACTTCGTCTCGATTGCCCTAGTCTTCTTTGTGATATCGACCATTATGGTTGTTATTTTTTACGGCGTTAAGCAAGCTGAATTTCTGTTCGGACAGCTGGCAGGGCATGTGATCAAAATCGTATATTTAGCGGCTATTATCATAGGGGCCGCAGGCGGAGCAAAAGCCATCTGGGGATTTCTGGACTTAGCATTAGTTTTTATTGTCGTTCCGAATGTGATTGCGCTGCTGTTATTGAGCAGAAAGGTAAAAGCGCTATATACCGAGTTTTTCACATCTGAACAGTACTACCTGAAAGACAGAGGAAAAACGAAACAGAATGCTGTTTATCAGACAAAAGAAACCAAAAACTCTTAGTGTTTTGCCCTCGCACCGGCCAGCGATTTCGTTTTGACAAATAGATAAATGAGCAAAGGCAGCAAAATGGAAATGAACACATTGATGACCGGTTTGACTCTGTTAAAGTCGATCAGATGATTTGTGTTTTGGAAAAACCAAAAGCTGCACACTAAAGAAACATGCCGGTCGGTGTGTACATAGCTTTTACCTCAATTGTTGAATGTAAGAAGGAAAGCCCGTATACTACCTGCGATTTTCACCATAATGATGGGGATCCGCAAGGCTGCGATGATGAGATCTGAACGGTCTAAAAAATCTGTGATGCGGATCTGCTTGATACCATATACGCCGGATCAAAAAAGGACGATATCAAGTTCGGACCGAAGACGGAAATTGAAGAAAGTAACATCGCCGCTAGCAATAAAGCCCCCAACAGCATGGCGATAATGGTGTGTTTTAGCGGGATGCTTCGGCTTGAGAAGAGAAGCGGAAGGATGATCAATACCTCCATCGTCCCAAAGGCATCAAAACCTGATTGGAGGTATTGGATCGGTCCTTCAAAGACCGGTGGTACATTTTGCAGCTCAATTTGTGCGGCAAGCGTAAACGGAAGGAACAAGGCCAAGGTGCCGAATGGGACTAAAAAAATCTGCGCCATTCTGGTCAACGTTTCTTTTCCTTCTCTGGCAATACAGATCGCTGCAAAAATAATGACGCCGCCAAGAACGGCCATGGTGTTCGGGAGAAATAAAATATGAATCAGATTGATGAAAAAACGCATATCATGAGCGTTGATTAACAGGAAATAGAAAGAAAACAGAAAAATGATAAATCGGCCTTCTAGAAGCTGGGCGGCGACGGTATCGGGTCTTTCTGTGTATTGCAGCTGTGGAAAGGCGAGTACGTGTCGTCTTTGATAAACTCTTCAATATATCCGCTTTCTAACACGGCATCAATCTTGATGTTTTTGATTCTTTTTTTTCACTTTGTCAATGACCTTTGGATCAGCAATCCCGTCAATATAGGCCAAGGCAATGATTTTAAAAGAGATCATTTTTAGCTGAAGCGTTTTGACGCGAAAGCGCACAAGAGCGGTACTGACCCTGAGGCTTTCAGTGAAGCCCTCTCTTAATCCTCTGATGATCGATTCTGTGATCGGTTCCTCAATGCTTCTTCTTTGACCGCCTTTTATTTTTAAGATCAGGCATTTTGAATGCCCGTCTGCAAACAAAACCGCGTTTCCCTCAATGATGGATTCAGCCACTTTGCTTACACTCGTTTCTGCCGCTACGTTTGATATCGATAGAGTGTTTTGCAGCGCTTCCTCATGTTCATCTATTTGATCTGTCAGATGCCTCAAGAAAGGACGGAGGGCGTTGTCCTGTATTTGTTCAGATTTTACAATTCCTTCAATATAAACAATAAACCCGCACAGCCCGTTTTCGAAGTCAAATTGCCTAATTACGATGTCTGAGCAGCCTTCTGTTCATAAGGCCAGATGATCGAGGTTTTCCTTCAAATTCGGAGAGACCGGTCTGTCCTGATTGTCTTCAAGCTCTTTGATGAGCTGAAGCGCTTTTTCGCGTTTATTCATAGAGGCTCACCCTGCTTTTTCAATGTCTAATTCAACAAGTGCTTGTGACTTTTAGGGTAACCTTGTCTGTTTCAGATATTCTCAGTCTGGGATGAAAGCGCTATAAAAAGTTGTTGACTACATGTATATACAGGAATACAATATAATCATAAGTTGTATATACAAGTTATAAAAAACGGATACGGAGGGGTTGGCATGGGGGAACTGAACACATCGACACGGCAGATTGTCGAAGCAGTCGGCGGCGCCGAAAATATTGCAGCGGCAACTCATTGTGTTACACGTTTGCGTTTTGCATTGATAGATGAAAGCAAAGTTGACCAAGAAGTGCTTGATCAAATTGACATTGTAAAGGGATCGTTTTCAACAAACGGGCAATTTCAGGTCGTGATCGGCCAGGGAACGGTCAACAAAGTATATGCAGAATTGGTCAAGGAAACGGGGATTGGCGAATCAACAAAGGACGAAGTGAAGAAGGCTTCAGAAAACAATATGAATCCTTTGCAGCGTGCTGTGAAAACGCTTGCAGATATTTTCATTCCGATATTGCCTGCGATTGTCACGGCTGGTCTCTTGATGGGGATCAATAACATTTTAACGGCGCAAGGCATTTTCTTCAGCACAAAATCGATTGTGCAGGTCTATCCGCAGTGGGCGGATCTTGCTAATATGATTAACCTGATTGCGGGAACGGCCTTTACGTTTCTGCCTGCGTTAATCGGCTGGTCAGCGGTCAAACGGTTCGGCGGCAACCCGCTGCTTGGCATTGTGCTCGGCGTGATGCTCGTACATCCTGATTTGTTGAATGCGTGGGGATATGGCGCTGCAGAACAAAGCGGAAAGATTCCGGTATGGAATTTGTTCGGCCTTGAGGTGCAGAAAGTCGGCTATCAGGGACAGGTGCTCCCGATTTTGCTTGCTTCTTATATGCTGGCGAAAATCGAGGTGTTTTTAACAAAAAGGACACCTGAAGGCATACAGCTGCTCGTTGTCGCGCCGATTACGCTTCTCGTCACAGGTTTTGCCTCTTTTATCATCATCGGCCCGGTTACATTTGCGATCGGAAACGTGCTGACTTCAGGGCTTATCTCGGTGTTCGGCTCTTTTGCCGCAGTGGGCGGTTTGTTATATGGCGGTTTCTACTCGGCGCTCGTAATTACCGGCATGCATCACACGTTCCTTGCAGTCGACCTGCAGCTCATCGGCTCAAAACTCGGAGGTACATTTTTATGGCCGATGTTAGCGCTTTCTAATGTCGCACAAGGTTCGGCTGCGCTGGCTATGATGTTTATCGTGAAGGATGAGAAACAAAAAGGCCTATCCCTCACATCAGGGATTTCTGCTTATCTCGGCATTACAGAACCTGCCATCTTCGGGGTGAATTTGCGATACAGATTCCCGTTTATCATTGCGATGATCAGCTCCGGGATCGCCGGTATGTATATTTCTACTCAAGGGGTGCTGGCAAGCTCCGTCGGTGTCGGCGGCGTGCCGGGGATTTTCTCAATCATGAGCCAGTACTGGGGCGCGTTTGCAATCGGGATGGCGATGGTATTGATCGTGCCGTTTGCCGGAACATACGCGTATGCAAGATTCAAACATAAATAACGAATGGGAGCGGGATGTGTTTTAACGTTCCCTTTTCCCGTTTTTATTCTATAAAACGGTGGTGGAGACAGATGAAAACAGAACAAACAACATGGTGGAAAAAAGCTGTGGTCTATCAAATTTATCCGAAAAGCTTTAACGATACGACGGGGAACGGTGTCGGCGATCTGAACGGCATTATTGAAAAGCTTGATTACTTAAAAACACTTCAGGTGGATGTGCTTTGGCTGACACCGATTTATGATTCCCCGCAGCATGATAATGGGTACGATATACGTGATTATTACTCGATTTATCCTGAATATGGGACGATGGAGGATTTTGAGCGGTTACTGTCCGAAGCCCATCAAAGGGGCCTGAAAGTCGTCATGGATCTTGTCGTCAATCATACATCAACAGAGCACAAATGGTTTCAAGAGGCGATTTCGTCAAAAGACAGCCCGTACCGTGATTTTTATATATGGAAAACCCCGCAGGAAAACGGTTCTGTTCCGACAAACTGGGAATCGAAATTCGGCGGCTCCGCATGGGAGCTTGATGAAGCATCGGGCCAATACTATTTGCACCTGTTTGATGTGACGCAGGCTGATTTGAATTGGGAAAATGAAGAGGTCAGAAAGCATATCTATGACATGATGCATTTTTGGTTTGAAAAGGGAATAGACGGCTTCAGGCTTGATGTCATTAACCTGATCTCTAAAGATCAGCGCTTTCCGAATGCGGAAGGCGGCGGCGATGGCCGTTCCTTTTACACTGACGGGCCGCGGGTGCACGAATATCTGCATGAAATGAACGAAAAGGTGTTTTCGCATTATGACAGTATGACGGTCGGCGAGATGTCTTCAACGACCGTAGACCATTGCATCCGGTATACAAATCCTGCCAATAAAGAACTTGATATGACGTTCAGCTTCCATCATCTCAAGGTCGACTATCCAAACGGTGAAAAATGGGCCTTGGCGCCGTTTGACTTTTTGAAGCTGAAGAAAATCTTATCCGAGTGGCAGACGGGGATGCACGCTGGAGGGGGATGGAACGCTCTGTTCTGGTGCAATCACGATCAGCCGCGCGTTGTATCCAGATATGGAAATGACGGCGCGTACAGGGTGAAATCGGCGAAAATGCTCGCTGCCGCCATTCATATGATGCAGGGCACGCCTTATATTTATCAGGGCGAGGAGCTGGGAATGACGAATCCGAAGTTTACGGACATCAGCTCCTATCGGGATGTCGAATCACTGAACATGTATCACGCTTTTAAGGAAAAAGGGATGGCTGATCAAGAGATCACAGCGATTTTACAGGCGAAATCCCGAGACAACTCCAGAACGCCTGTCCAGTGGGATGATACGCCGAATGGCGGTTTTACAACGGGCGCGCCATGGATACCGGTCGCCGGAAATTATCATGAAATCAATGCCGAAGCGGCGCTGAAGGATCAGAACTCAGTGTTCTATCATTATCAAAAACTGATCCAGATTCGAAAAACGTATGACATTGTGACAGAGGGGACGTATGAGTTAATCGCAAAGGATGATCCGAACATTTTTGCATATCTCAGACACGGCAGCAATGAAAAGCTGCTCGTGATCAATAACTTTTACGGGATTGAGGCAGCCTTTACAATGCCGGACTCTTTAGTGCCTGGCGAGTGGAAGGCAGAGGTGCTGTTGACCAACGATGATGTGAGGGAAGGACTGCAGAACATGACGCTCCGTCCGTATGAGTCCATTGTTTATCGTTTAACGAAACCGTGTTAAACTAAGCTGGGTGGTCCATAATGAAGGCGAATAAATTTATTACAATTTATAAAGACATCGCACAGCAAATTGAAGGCGGCCGGTGGAAAGCGGAGGAGATTCTTCCGTCTGAACATGAGTTGACCGCACAGTACGATACATCGAGAGAAACGGTCCGAAAGGCGCTTCACATGCTTGCGCAAAACGGCTATATCCAGAAAATCAGAGGGAAGGGCTCCGTCGTTCTCAACCGCGAAAAAATGCAGTTTCCCGTCTCGGGCCTTGTCAGTTTCAAGGAGCTCGCGCAAACGCTTGGCAAAGAAACGAAAACAACTGTACACAAATTCGGGCTGGGGCCTCCGTCAGAGCTGATCCAAAAACAGCTCCGTGCTAACTCGGATGAGGACATCTGGGAAGTCATCAGATCAAGAAAGATTGACGGAGAACATGTGATTTTGGACAAGGATTACTTTTTCAGAAAGCATGTGCCTCACCTAACGAAAGAAATATGCGAGAACTCTATATATGAATATATAGAAGGAGAGCTCGGTCTTTCGATCAGTTATGCGCAAAAAGAAATTGTAGCCGAGCCGTGTACGGATGAGGACAGGGAGCTGCTTGATTTACGAGGTTATGACCATATGGTCGTGGTGAGAAACTACGTCTTTTTGGAGGATACAAGTCTCTTTCAATATACGGAAAGCAGACACCGCCTGGACAAATTCCGGTTTATCGATTTTGCGCGGCGGGGAAAATGAGAAAGGCGCCTGCCTGCGGCAGCGCGCTTTTTTGTTTGGTATCAAAATTGATACTATCCAACAAAAATGTGCGTACTTTTACTTTTTGCAATAACAGCTACAATAGAGTTGAGAGTAACCAAAAGGAGAGATGTTTGACATGGCAGATGTAAAGAAACAAATTCTGGATGCGTACAATTTCAGACATGCGACAAAGGAATTTGACCCGAATAAAAAAGTATCAGACAGCGATTTTGAATTTATTTTAGAAACAGGAAGACTGTCTCCGAGCTCACTCGGCCTTGAGCCTTGGAAATTTGTCGTCGTCCAAAATCCTGAATTCCGCGAGAAACTTTGCGAATACACATGGGGCGCGCAAAAGCAGCTTCCGACAGCAAGCCATTTCGTCCTGATTCTTGCGCGTACAGCGAAGGATATCAAATATGATGCAGATTACATCAAACAGCATTTACAAGAAGTGAAACACATGCCTCAGGACATGTACGAAGGCTATCTCAGCAAAACGGAAGAGTTCCAGAAAAACGATTTGCACTTGCTTGAAAGTGACAGAACGCTGTTTGACTGGGCATCAAAACAAACGTATATTGCACTTGGCAACATGATGACTGCGGCTGCGCAAATCGGTGTTGATTCCTGCCCTGTGGAAGGCTTCCAATATGATCACATTCACCGTATTCTTGAAGAAGAAGGCCTTCTGGAAAACGGAAGCTTCGACATTTCTGTGATGGTGGCGTTCGGCTACCGCGTAAGAGACCCTCGCCCGAAAACAAGATCGGCTGTTGAAGATGTTGTGAAGTGGGTGTAATAAAGAAAGCTGCTCGATGACGAGCAGCTCTTTTTTTATGCCTGATTCGCTCTATTCTGTTTTCTCCTCTGGTGTAAATACAATGCTGTTCCGAGTGCGCTGATCAGAAATCCGGCCAAGAGGATCGAGTACATGGATGTGGCTGTGTCCGGAAGCAGGCCGCCAGCCGGGCCGTCCGTACCTGATCCGTTTCCTCCTGATCCGTTTGTCGGGTCAGTGCCGGGAGGTGTATCATGTCCTCCGTTTCCGTCAGGCGGCTGTTTTCCGCCTGGTTTGTCAGAGCCTCCGCCATTGCTGCCGTCATCACCGCCTGTCGGCTGATCGGACGGGAATGCCGGCGGTTTGTTGTTCGCACCGGAATTTAAGATCGTGTATTCGCTGAAGTGGGTTGTATATCCTGTCACGATATCATCGTCGACTGAACCCTTTTCAGTCTTGGTGAACGTTTTCTTTTTCCGGTCAACGTGGTAAATAGCAGGGTTATGGGCTTCTTCAATGTCAAACATGCGAAGCGATAGCTGAACAGGTTCCTTGAATGATTTTATTTCTTTTCCTTTTTGTTTCACTGTAAAGTCATATACATCTGCAAGTGAAACATTCAATTCTCCCGTTGACTTGATGCCGATTGCAGTGTCTGCGGTGTTGAGGTTCGCCATTGGCAGCTTCATGCTGTACCAATAGTTGAATACCGTCAATGAAGGATCTGACTCTCTTTCTTTCAAAAGTTTGACCTGATCTTCTTTTACTTTAAGATTGATAGGCTTCTCCCGAGATCCTTCTGATGTTTCATAATAGACAAACGGCGTGTTGGCATTTTTGGCATATATCGAAAATTTGTCTTCATCGAGTGTCCAGCTGCCATCCTTCTGTTTTGTCGGCAGGAATACTTCTTTGATTCGTCCTTCGATTTTAGGAGATACCTTGTTTCCTAGTTTTTTCAGCTGTTCAGTGAAAATCTCATAATCTACGTAACCAAGGTCCTCACCATGGGATGCTTTCGTAAAGACAGAGTATCCGTCTCCTCCGGCGCCGACAAAATTATTCGTTGCCACGCGGTAGGTCTTATCGGAATCGAGATTAACCGTGTCTCCGTTAGGTAATTCGAGTTTGACTTCAAGAACTCGGTGTCCGGGTTCCTTGTTTAATGTAAACGTATATTGGATTCCGGCCACCTGAGGGAAGGCGCCGCCTCCGTTTTCCACATTGCTCAATCCTTGTTCAAGGGCTTCTTTAATTTGTTTTCCGGTTAAGTCGGCCACGTAAAGCGTGTTGCCGAACGGCATGACGTTCAGCACCTCGCCGAGTGTGATATCGCCTTTGTCAATGCCAGCTCTGATGCCGCCGCCATTTGTGATCGCTATTCTGGCGCCAGCTGCTTCTTTCGCTTTTGCCAGCATGCCGTCCGCGATGAAGTTTCCGAGGTTCGTTTCCTTTGTGCGCACATGCTCACGCTGGCCGTCAAGCGCTACATCCGTGTAGCCGACTTTTTCCTTTTTGATGTCCTCTAATTCATGTTTGAACTGATCAAGCTCTTTTTTTGCCTCTGCGTTTTCTTCTGTATGTTCATCAATTGGCAACACGCTCAGATTTGATTTGTCTGTTTGCACAACGCCGTTTTCATCAAACACGACATCGACGCGTCCCAAATATTCACCGTATTCTTTTGCCTGCGCCACGATCGTCGGCTCTTCATTGTTCACGACTTCCATTTTGTCTACGAGGGTGTGGGTGTGTCCGCCGATGATCAAGTCAATGCCTTTTACTTTTTTGGCCAGCTCAAGATCACGGTTATGCCCGATATGGGTTAAAGCGATAATTTTATTTGCTTTTTCTTCTTCCTGAATCGTTTTGACAGTGTTTTGCGCTGTTTCAAACGCGTCATGAAATACGATGCTTTTGCCCGGACTTGATGTAGTGGCTGTATCTTCCGTTGTCAGTCCGAATACAGCGACTTTCTCACCGTCAACATCTAACAGAATGTAAGGGTGGATGCCGGGCTCTTTCTTTTCACCTGCCGTAAAGGTTTGAGGCTTTTTGACATATGAAGTCAGCTTAGGTTCGTTTGACACATCTACGTTTGCGCTGACGACCGGAAATTCAGGCGCTTCAAAGTGATAGCGGTTCGCCGGATCGACTGTTGCGCTGTTTCCGCTGAGAAAATCAGAAAGCACTGTCGGGCCTTTATCAAATTCATGGTTTCCAAAGGTCATGGCGTCATAGCCCATCATGTTCATCAATTTCAAATCGGCTAAACCGTTCCATTTTGTGAAATACAGATCGCCGGAAAACACATCTCCCGCATCAAGGAGAATATTGCGGTCTGTTTCGTTTCGCACTTCGTTGATTTTCGTCATTCGTCTCGCCGCGTCATCGAGGTGGGCATGCGTATCATTGGTGTGCATCACAGTCAGATCCCACAGTCCGTCCTTAGGGGGCTCGGGATTTGAATCATCGTCGAATTGCAGCTTGTATACACCATAGCCTTCATTCGCAGACTCGCCTACATAAGCGACATCGTCTGCTTTATCCGCAAATGGTTTGGCCAAAAGTGAGGACTCAAACGTCAAATTCGTGCCGGAAACAGCCGCGATTGACCAATTGTTGTCCGCTTTTGGATTGACTGTTTTCTGTTCAATAATGTAATCCATCAGCACCTGCCTGTTTTCAACCGCGGAGCCGTGGACGATTTTATCGCTTGTCAGGTGAGGGAAACCGCCGCCTCCGGACGCACGATAATTATTGGTGACGACGAGAAATTCCTGATTCGTGCTGATGGGCTTGCCTTCATAGGAAAGGTTGATGATTCGGGACGAGCCCGCGTTGATAACTTTTCCGTTCTCATCGTATTTCGCTGGTTTTGTGACATCGACCTGATATGTGACGCCGTCAATCACGTCAAAATTATAAGAGCGGAAATTCTCATTCAGTAAGGCTTGATCGCCGCCTTTTGACGGATCAATCAGATTGAATTGGCCTGCTGACATCTCAAGCCAGTCCTTGACCTCGTTTCCTGTCAGCTTGACGATCTGAACGGTATTATCGTAAAGATACAAATCACCGACGTTTTTAATGGCGAGATCTCCGGCCGGAATATTCGTATAGTAATTGGCTCCGTTTCTGCCGCCTGCTTTAAACGGCGCTCCAGCGGATAAAACCGGGAGGTCTTTGTACTCGGTATCCTTCATTTCTTTTTCGGCGTACCATTTTTGCGCGTCTGTCACGATCTGAATGGAAGGGTCATCTTTGACCTGAGCGAAGAAGCTGTTAATATCGGCTTCTGTTTTGCCGACTGGTTTTCTAACATACTCCAGTGTGTTTTGATGCGTTTGCTTGATGGTGTTTGTGACGGTTTCATTTCCGGATGTGACGGTGCTTGCGATAGATTCAACACTGGCCTTCGAATCTGCTACCTTCCATGAGCCGTCCGTCTTTTTGAGTTTAAGGTCAATTATGCCCAAGTATTTGCCCCAGCTGCTTGGCATGACGACTGGAATGCCGTTGATTGTGCCTTTTTCAACATCGAATTGGGCAGCGCCTGCATACTCGGCGGAAGGGAAGAGTCCATGCTGATGGCCGGAGATGATCGCGTCAATGCCTTTTGTTTTGGTGGCTAGGTCAAATACAGCATTTTCCGCGCCTGACGATTGGGCTTGCTTTTCAATGCCGCTGTGGGCGAGGGCGATAATGACATCCGCGCCTTCCGCCTTCATTTTCGGGATCGTTTCATTGGCGGATTCTACGATATCCTGCACTTGCACCTGACCTTCGAGATGCTTTTTGTCCCATGTCATAATTTGCGGCGGAACGAAGCCTATGTAGCCGACCTTTATTTTTTGCTCCTGGCCGTTTTCGTCAGTGACGGTTTTATCTGTAATGACATACGGCGTATAACGGTTTTCCCCGCTTGTTGTTTTGACATTTGCATTTACAATCGGGAAATCGGCTCCTTTCATCGTGCCGTCGAGAAAGTCGAGCCCGTAGTTGAATTCATGATTGCCCAGTGTGCCGGCGTCATATTCCAGCGCATTCATGACACTGATAATCGGGTGGGTTTTCGCGCCGGAAATAATGTCGTCTTTTTCATACTTCACCGCGTATTCTCCAAGCGGATTCCCTTGAATCAAGTCTCCGTTATCCACAAGCAGGGTATTGGGGTTTTGCTGGCGGTGCTTTTGGATCAGCTGTGCCGTTCTTGCCAGCCCGAAATCCGTCGTTTCTTTGTCGCTGTAGTAATCGTAATCCATCATGTTGGCATGAATATCAGTCGTGGCCAAAATACTCAGTTGTACCTGAGGAGCCGCGCTTTCTTCTGCATGAATGGGTGGTGTTGGGAGGATTAGGCTAAGTATCATAATAGGGGGCAAAAGAATACGGAGAATGTTACCGACGTATGTTCGTCTTTTCTGTATTCTCACCAGTTCTCCACCTTTCAACGAAATTTGTGTTACAACTACTATTGTAAGAATATTTTGTAATCATTTGTAGGTGTTTCTTTATGATTATTGTAAAAGGGAGAAAAATGAGTATTATGTAATATCGTCAAACGACAAATGCCGGGTATTTATGCTTATTGTTTGTCGGGTCTTGAGAAAATGTTTATTTTAGTGTGGCTGGGGAAGAGTGTTTTATGTAGACAGATTAAACGGGAGGTTATGAAAATGGGGAAAAAAATTGCAGTTGTTTTGACAGATTATTTTGAGGACAGCGAATACAATGAACCTGCGAAAGCCTTTAAAGATGCGGGACATGAACTGACTGTCATCGAAAATGAAAAAGGCAAAACCGTAAAAGGCAAGCAGGGGAACGCGGAAGTGGCAGTTGACGCGTCCATTGATGACGTAAACCCTTCAGACTTTGACGCGCTGTTGATTCCAGGAGGATTTTCACCAGATCAGCTTCGCGCCGATGACCGTTTCGTTCAGTTTACGAAATCGTTTATGACTGACAAAAAACCGGTATTCGCCATTTGCCACGGCCCGCAGCTCTTAATCAACGCGAAAGCGCTCGATGGCCGAAAAGCGACAGGCTATACGTCCATTCTTGTTGACATGGAAAACGCGGGTGCCGACGTTGTGGACAAGGAAGTGGTTGTTTGCCAAGGGCAATTGGTCACTAGCCGCACACCGGATGATATTCCGGCATTTAATCGTGAATCGTTGGCATTGCTTGAGAAATAAGAAAAACGGACGCCTGCGGGCGTCCGTTTTTTGTTGATTACAGCTTGGCAGCTGCCGAAGCGCCCGTCAGTTTCTTGTATCTGTAATACAAGAAGGAGGCTGCTGCTGTTCCGATAACCGCAATACAGAAGTCGAACATAAAGATATGGGCGATGCCTCCCGCTTTTGCGATAAGCCCTGTGGCAATCGGCAGCAAAATCGACGCGAGGCTTGAAGCGCTCGCTACAATTCCGGTAACGGTTCCTTTTCGCTTCCAGAAAAGCTCTGTCATTAATGTAATGGTGATTTGAAACACACCCGCTGTTGAAAAGCCTAAGAAAAAGGCGGTGATGTCCAGCACAACCGGCACATGAACCGTCAGCATGACCGCAAGCGTACATAAAGTAATAACCGGATACAAGAGCGTAATCATGACTGGCTTTACCCATCTGTTCAGCAAAAGGGCTAATAATAAAACGGATGCCAGAGATCCAACACTATAATAGCTCAGCAATTGCACGGAAGCTGATTCAGCTAAACCGGCTGCTTTTTGCGCGTAGCTCGGAAGCCAGATTTGAGAAACCGTAAATAAAGCTGTTGATGTAAAACCGATCATAATCAGGGCGGTGCCTTCTTTCCGAAAAACGGGTTCAGACAAGAAAGCGGGAGCTTCCTGTTGGCCGCTGTTATTTGGTTTTTTCTGTTTCTTAGGAAACGAAAGCGTTGATAAATAAACGATATTCAGTACATAGACGGCAGCCGGGAGATAAAAAGTAAATCCGTAAGACATGCGGTGGTCTGCTAAAAATGTGATCAAAAGCGGCAAAAGTGCGGCCCCCAGAGACATAAAGGCTTTGACCAGAACATTTGCCGAGCCGGGAGCAGCCGGGAAGAGCTCGGTCAGGGCCGGATATGTTCCGGCATCCATCGCTGAATTTGCGACTCCGGCTAATAAGGCGAACACAAACGCCAGTTCATAGCTCGGTGATAAAGGAATACCGACTAAAAAGACGGCCATGATTCCCGCGGAAGCGACAACAAGCGGCTTTCTGCCGATTTTATCTGATAACACGCCGGAAATGCCGTAGGTCAGCAGCTTGCCGAACCCGATAGCGGCAATGACATAACTAATGCCGGTCGGGTCGGTATTCCACTGTTTTGTTAAGGAGGACATATTGGATGCGAGAATAATGTTGACCATTCCCAGAAAGAAGTAGTTGATATACATTCCGGAGGCTGTTTTGATAGATGTCGTTTTCATGGCTTGTACTCCTTCAAATCTTATTCGAACACTTTCATTAATATGGATTTCTTTACCGAGGAAAGCGAACAGCCGGCATGCCGGCTGTGTTCATCATGTGGCAGCCTTCTTCACCCGCTTTGATCAGGCCCAAGTCCTTATAACCTGCTTTTTAACCGCTCGGTGCTGCAATCATCCGATCAGCTGTGTTCGCCAATGATAAAAAAGACTCGCCGGGTTTCCGGCCAGTCTCAATTATTTACGAAGCGAGGCGAGTTCTTGAGCTATCGCCTGCATTTCACTAGGGCTGAATGATTCTTTTTTCATCACCATGCTGTGAAGGTACGTGAGGTCTTCTATCTTTTCATCACTGAAATCCTCCGCTTTGATCACGCCGACGTTCAGCATGTTCAGTTTTTGGGAAATCTCTTCAATCATTTGAGTCAATGTTTCTGTATTTGGGCTGGACAAATGGTTCCATCCTTTCTTTATGCGATATTCGGTATGTTTTATTCTAACAGAATTCAATCAGAAAAAAACCCTCTTCTAAGAGCAAGCTTTTGATTTCAAAAAAGTGAAGTCATCAGTTGAAAAGAAAATGAACATCCTACTAAGATATTCATGAAGGTTTTTTTTTAGAGAAATATGGGCAAAGAATAGGGAGGTTGCACAACATGATAAGCGTGTTATTTGTTTGTTTAGGAAATATTTGCCGGTCTCCGATGGCAGAAGCGATTTTTCGGGACCTGGCAGCTAAAAAAGGATTTGAGGAGAAAATCAAGACGGACTCAGCCGGTATCGGCGGCTGGCACATCGGCAATCCGCCGCATGAAGGAACACAGGAGATATTGCAGAGAGAAGGAATCAACTTTGAGGGCATGCTTGCACGTCAAGTCAGCGAACAGGATTTGGCCGATTTTGATTACATCATTGCGATGGACGCAGAAAATATCGGGAGCCTCAGAAGCATGGCGGGTTTTAAGAACACCTCGCATATCAAAAGGCTCTTGGACTACGTTGAAGATTCAGATCTTGCCGATGTTCCCGATCCTTACTACACAGGAAATTTTGAAGAGGTCTGCCAATTAATCAAGTCGGGCTGTGAGCAGCTGCTTGCATCCATTCAAAAAGAAAAACAATTGTGAGTGAAAGGAGAATTTGCATGAACAACGAACGTTTAATGCTGAAAGGTATTTTTCTCGGAGCTGCGGCAGGCGCGGCGTTATCGCTGCTCCATAAGCCGACAAGACAGGCATGCGGCATGAGATGGCTGACATGCAAGCATAAGCTTTCACTGTACAAAAGCAATCCGGAGCTGTTGAAAAACACGGTCAGCACAAAGATGGATGAGGCCAAAAAGCTGGCCCAATCCTTGTCAAATGAAGTCGGGTTTGTCAATCAGCAGGTGAAAGAGCTGAAGAAAACAACGCCGCAAGTGATGGAGCTTGTGCAAGAAACGAAAGAGCATTTTACAAAAAAATGATCAAATATGCGAGGTGAGGCGACATGAATTTTTTGAAAGAGCTTTTCAGCAGATACACCCTTCATGAGGGGCCGAGCAAATCAGCGGAGCTGGCGTATTTTTTTCTTTTGTCATTGTTTCCGTTTTTGATTTTTATGCTGACGCTCACCGCGTATCTTCCGATTTCTACCGATGATGTTCTGGGAGTTGTCAAACAATATGCACCCGCCAGTGCGATGTCCCTCGTTGAATCCATTACCCAACAAACCTTAAACAACCGAAATGGCGGTTTGCTGTCATTCGGGATTATCGCGGCTTTGTGGTCTGCGTCTAATGGAATGAACGCCATCGTCCGATCGCTAAACCACGCGTATGAAGTGGATGAAAACCGCTCTTTTATCATCGTTCGTCTAACCTCAATTTTTTTGACGATTGCCATGGTATTTACGATTTTAGTGGCCTTGCTTCTGCCGGTATTCGGCCGGCAGATCGGGGTGCTCGCTTCAGACTTCGTCGGCGCGTCGGATCTGTTTTTATCCGTTTGGTCTGCAGTGCGCTGGGGTGTCAGTCCGCTTGTGCTGCTGATCGTTTTTTCCGCCCTGTATATCATCGCGCCGAACAAAAAACTGTCCCTCCGGTTTGTCATGCCGGGTGCGGTGTTTGCGGCCATTGGCTGGATCGTTGTCAGCACCCTGTTTTCATTTTACGTCAGCACGTTTGCGAACTTCAGCGCCACGTATGGGAGTATCGGGGGAATCATCGTCCTGATGATTTGGTTTTACTTGAGCGGCATTTTAATTATCTTAGGGGGAGAAATCAACGCTCTTTTACATAAACGTAAAAAGCTTCCTGATGAAAATCCCTATCATTAGCGCATCCTATAAATGAACTTCGGTTCAAAAAGATATAGGGGGGCCAACGTGATGAGCAAGCAAAAAGGCGGAAGCCATAACAAACAAAATTCGAAAAGCAAACCGAGCCATAAAACAAGCGGAAGCGCCAACGGGCAAAACGGCTATCATTAGCATAAAAGCCTCCTGACACCATGTCAGGAGGCTTTTTGATTAAGAAGATGAAGAATAGGTTTCGGCTGGCGACCAGCTTTTCGGTTTGCCCAGCACAAGAGCAAGCCAGACACAGCTAAGCGTGAGGGTAATAAAATAAAACAAGTTTGCGCTATCAAATGTCTGCATATACCAGCCGCCGGCAATCGGGCCGAGGATGCTGCCGAGGCTGAATGTAATGCCGCAAAGCAGGTTCCCTGCCGGCAGCAGGTGGGACGGAAGAAGATCTGTCATATAGCTGATGCCAAGTGTAAAGGTTGAGCCAACTGCCATTCCCGCCATAAAAAAGCAGCATCCGATCACGTAAGGCAAAGGGAATACGCCGGCGATCAAAAAGCAAAGCGCCCCTGTCAGCAAAATCACAAGCAGGACATTCCGCCGCCCGTATTTATCGCTGAGGATGCCGAGCGGAAACTGAAAAATAATGCTTCCGATCGCAAATGCGGGCAGGATCAGCGCCACTGCGTCCACAGAGATCCCCAGCCGGAGCGCGTATACCGGAAAGCTTCCGTTTAGCGCCGTCTCGAGAAAGCCGTAACCGAATGTGGGCATAAAGGCAACCCATCCAAACAGGATCGCTTGATAAAACCGCCTGAAACTATTGTCTGATTTGGTTTCGTAAGGACTGGTTTGCGGGTATGCATTTTGTAGAAAGAAAACAAAAAGCCACGCAAACAGGCTGAAGCAGCCGGACACGATAAAAGGCAGCGCCGGGCTCAGCTTGACAAGCGGAACCATGAACGGACCCGCGGCAAAGCCAAGGCCGAAGGAAAGTCCGTAAACAGACAGGTTCCTTCCGCGATTTTCTTTTGATGACATGGAAGTCACCCACGTTTGCGTAGAAAAGTGAAGCATGTGGTCACCGATTCCGATAAACAGGCGGAGCAGGAACCAGATCCAAACCGACTGAAGCCATATAAATCCAAATAAGCTTAAAATGACAATGCTTCCGCCAATGACGATCAGCGGCTTAAATCCGAGCTTTCTGAGCGGCGCTTCCATAAACGGTGAAGCCAAAAGCACGCCGATGTACAGTCCCGTGGCGTGCAGGCCGTTGATAGCGGCCGATTCACCATTTGTTTCAAAGATGATCGAGATGACAGGCAGCAGCATGCCTTGGGAAAACCCGGAAATGGAAACGAGCAAGACAAGGATAAAGAAATGAAATCGTGACATTTTGTCTGTTCTCCTTATGTGGAATCTATGTTGATCGTACAATGTTTTCCAAAAGCGGGCAACCTGAAAAAAGCCTATATCACATGTGAACATGCGACCTCGTGTAATCATGATGATTTTTGTGAAGAATACAAATAAAACAAGTCATATAAAAGGAGCCAATTCACCATGAATCGTATCTTTTTTATTTTAGTGGCGGCGGGTGTTCCGCTTTCTGTGATCGGCAGTTTGATGCATTGGCCTTCTGTTATTCTCTTTGCTTTGTATTGCGTAACGATTATTGCGCTTGCTAGCTATATGGGAAGGGCGACAGAATCATTGTCCATCATCGCAGGCCCGCGGATCGGCGGTTTGTTGAACGCCACATTTGGGAATGCGGTTGAGTTAATCATCTCTTTATTTGCACTGAAGGAAGGCTTGACGGGAATCGTGCTTGCCTCTTTAACCGGTTCAGTGCTGGGGAACCTGCTGCTGGTGGCGGGGCTATCGTTTTTTGTCGGCGGTTTAAAATATAAGCGGCAGGAGTTTAATATTCATGATGCGCGCCATAACTCCGGTCTTTTGATTTTTGCCATTATTGTCGCTTTTGTGATTCCGGAGGTATTTTCCGTTGGTATGGGTAACGTGGGCAAGCTCAATTTAAGCATCGGCATCAGCATCATTTTGATGCTGTTATATGTGGCGGCTCTGTACTTTAAACTTGTCACACACCGCGGTGTTTATCAGCCGAAGAACAATTCCGCCCAGCATGTGGAAGAGGAAGAGCCGGAATGGTCGGGCAAAATTGCCACAATTGTCTTGTTTGCGGCAACGATTGCTGTGGCATACATATCCGAAAACCTGGTGCACACGTTCCACTCGGTAGCTGAGCAGTTCGGCTGGAGCGAGCTGTTTATCGGGGTTATCATCGTGGCAATAGTCGGTAATGCCGCGGAGCACGCATCAGCCATTATCATGGCCTATAAAAATAAAATGGACGTTGCGGTTGAAATCGCGGTTGGTTCGACGCTGCAGATTGCTATGTTTGTTGCACCGGTTCTTGTGATCTGTTCCATCTTTTTCCCGGTAAGCATGCCGCTTGTGTTTACAT
Source organism: Bacillus sp. 11C (assembly GCF_055486375.1). Taxonomy (NCBI): domain Bacteria; kingdom Bacillati; phylum Bacillota; class Bacilli; order Caryophanales; family Bacillaceae; genus Bacillus; species Bacillus sp. 11C. The sequence goes on along the minus strand of NZ_JBUPVZ010000010.1, from coordinate 80,274 downwards.
TGCCGGAGCTCGTTGCGATGGTATCATCGGTTCTCTTGATGATCGCGATTTCGAATGACGGCGATTCCAACTGGTTTGAAGGGGCGACACTGCTTGCCGCCTATGTCATTATGGCAATCGGCTTTTTCCTTCTTTAACTTGAAAAAATGATGGATAACAACAAAGCGGGTTGAAAAGACTAAGGGAAAATGCCATAGAAAGAGTGATATGATGAAAAAGCTATTTCATTCCACACTTATTGTGCTGTTATTCTTTAGTTTTTTCGGCGTTCAGCCCATCCACGCGAAAAAGCAGTTTAAGGTTCCTGACTCTGTCGCAAGCATCTCGAAGGAAAACACGTATCCGAATGCTTCACAGGATCAGCCGATGCTTCAGCCGAGCAAGCTTGCAAAGGAATTGCTCGATCATTCTGATGTGAAGATTGAAAACCCGCACCTCATCAAAATGCTGAATGAATCCAACATATCCGGCACACCGCTTGCGGTCGGCTACCGGGCGACAATCTTTCTCGGGAAATGGGCGCTCGGCTATGAATCAAACGAAACAGTCGCAAATTGGGAATATAAAAAAATCAATACAAATCGTGCTGATAACCGCGGCGGAAAAGAAACGGCTGAAATGCACTATGCCCAGGAACAGCAATACAAAGTGAAGGGCGGCCTGACAGCTAAGGTTCCAAATGCTGAAGATGTTAAAAGCATGATGATGCTGAAAGCAATGAAGAAAACGAACCTTCCGCTGGCATTTGATACGGTCGTCGGAGCGGGTACAAAGCGGGATCAAATTTATAAAGTCGCTCCTAAGAAACTTGGATATTTAAACGCATATGCGCCGGCTGTGAATGAAAAAGGAAAAGTGACTTACGGAGAAGTATACTTAGTGCTAAAAGGGAATAAACGAAAACTTGTCGTGAAAAATGTTACATCACAGGGAATCGGTGCTTGGATTCCGGTTCAAGACCACGTCACATTTGGCTTTCAGCTTTCCTCGCAGCCAAGATAAAATAAAAAACTGATTCCATTCAGGTGGAATCAGTTTTTTTGTTTATTGTTTTCTCTCGATTCTGACCGCTTCTTCAAGCATTTGCACATTGTTTTGGTACAGCTGGCGAACGAGAATCCGTCTGGCTGCAAGGCTGGCGCTGAAATAATCGTCATCTTTGACCATGCCTTTTACCGTAAATTCGACGCCGCGATTGATATGATTCAATGCGGTGATCCCGTGTATTTGAAAGGGTTCTGCCGGATTGCCGAATTCATTCAGCTTCAATGAATCCCGAAGCTCTTCATTCAGCGTGTCGCATGCCTCTTCTAATACACTATACACGCGGTCCGGATCTTCTTTAAAGCTGATGAGAAAGGATTCGGTAATCCGCATAAAATCAATATTATAGTTCTCTATCTGCCTGACTTCGCCGTTGCTGATGGTGAGCAGCTTCCCGCTCCATTCCCGGATTTGCAGCGAGCGAAGGCCGATTTCCTCAACAGTTCCGTTAAACAAATTGTTGACGGTGACATAATCGCCTTTGTGCAGCTGACGTTCATAAATCAAAAACACACCTGCCAGCACATCCTTAATCAGTGATTGGGCGCCAAAACCGATGACGATACCGGCTACACCCGCCCCGGCTAAAATGTTGCCGAAATCATGCACAAATAAAGACATAACATAAAAGATAAAAGCGATTGTCGCTGTGTACTGGGTGACAGAACGGATAAGGCTTTCAATTGTTTTTTCTTTTCTTTCTTCAATGAAGTCCGTCCGTTTAAAAAATAGCTGGACCAGCCGGTTGATGATAAAAACACCGATCCACAGAATGACAGCAACGAGAAGAATATCGACGATTTTATTCTGGAAAATCTCTGTAAGTGTTTCTTCCATTCGCATCTAACTCCTGGCTTGACGTTTTGTGAAGTCTGCATCCTGATAATAACTGTTTTTGACGAGAACATTCGGCCCGAGGCATCGGACATTCGGGCAGTGGCAATTCAGCTCTTTGGCAAGCTTGGTCTCTCTCCATTTTTCATAGGCGGAAGGGAGGCTGTCCGTCTGGATATTGCCAAGCGGCGGTGTATCGCCGAAATCTGTTACGATAATGTTTCCGTCGAAAATGTTCACATTCAGGCGGGAACGGCCGTCAGGGTCGTTTCTCACCGTGACGTTTTTCGCGGCGCGAAGCCGGTGAAGCAGCTTTTGATCCTCTTCGTTCGAACTGCAGGCATAAAACGGCAGTGTCCCGAACAGCATCCATGTATTTTCATCACGAATGTCCAGCAAACGGTGAATGGACTGTCTCATCTCTTTCAGGCTGAGAGATTCAAGAGCGCTTGCGAAATCGCTCGGGTACATTGGATGGACTTCGTGACGCTGACATTTCATATCTTCTGTGATTTGGCGGTGAATATGCTCAATATGCGGAAGTGTGCGTTTGTTCAGCATCGTTTCCGCAGAAACCATAACCCCAGCATCCACGAGCGTGCGGCTGTTTTCGATCATTTTTTCAAAATAACGCGCGCGCTGTTCGAAGGTCGGTTTTCTGTCCATCATGGCAAAGCCGATCTCAGCAAAATCTTCAACTGTACCCCAGTTATGCGAAATATGCAGGACATCAAGATACGGAATAATCCATTCGTATCGATCAATATCAAGGGTCAGGTTGGAATTGATCTGCGTCCGCACGCCCCGCTCATGGGCGTATTTTAATAACGGAACAACATATTCCTTTACTGATTTTAATGAAAGCATCGGCTCTCCGCCTGTAATGCTGATGGATCTCAGACGCGGAATTTCCTCCAGCCGTTTTAACAGGAGGTCTATTGGCAGAGCATTCGGGTCTTTAGGCTGCAATGTATAGCCTACAGCGCAATGCTCGCATCTCATATTGCACAGTGTCGTTGTTGTGAATTCAACGTTTGTCAGCTGCATGTCTCCATACTGTTCAACATCCATATAGGCTTCCCAAGGATCAAACTCGGGTGTGATCGGGCGCAGCTTCGTGTTTTGTGTCATGACTATCTAACTCCTTTATAAATGGGGCATACTAATGCTGCCAACAGTTAATTTTAGACCTGATTTGTCAAGATCGCAAGTAGCGCAGCGATTGAAAAACGGCAAAAAATGAGCTACCATAATAAAAAATGAATGGAGGAACAGAATGGGAAACGCCGTAAATAATAAGGATCAGCAGCTTGATTATTTAAAGAACAGACTCGACATGTTTATGAACGTCGTTGATTCATTAGACCCTGAAGCAACTGACGTTGAAGATATAGACAGACTCATCAGCATGCTTGATGACCTGGAAGCGAAATACGAACGCTTTAAAAAAGACTGGGAATAAAACCGCGCGCACGCTGCGGTTTTTTATTTTGACATAAAGCGTCAGTATAAAACGAAGCGCCTTTCTGTAAAATATAAAAAAATGCAGAAGGAGCGCTGACCATGAAGTGGATGTGTTCAATATGCTGCGCCGCCGTCTTGCTTGCCGGGGGAGCAGTACAGGCGAGAGCGGTGCCGAATGACCCGATTAACTGGGGCTTTAAACGAAGTGTCAATCATCAGCCGTCTGATGCCGGGGAGCAGCTGAACCGTTTAATTGAAAAATATGACGCGTTTTATTTAGGCAATACAAAGGAAAAAACGATTTACTTAACGTTTGATAATGGCTACGAAAATGGCTATACGCCAAAAGTGCTTGATGTCTTAAAAAAACACCGCGTAACAGGAACATTTTTTGTCACAGGGCATTTCGTAAAAGATCAGCCTGAGCTGATTAAGCGCATGTCAGATGAAGGGCATATTATCGGCAACCATTCGTTTCACCATCCGGATATGACGAAAAAAACAGCTGACCAGATTCAGGACGAACTCGATTCAGTCAACGAAGAGGTCTATAAAATTACGGGAAAGCAGGACAACCTGTATCTGCGTCCGCCGCGCGGCGTGTTCAGTGAATACGTGCTGAAAGAAACGAAACGCCTAGGTTATCAAACCATTTTCTGGTCGGTCGCTTTTGTTGATTGGAAAATCAAAAACCAAAAGGGGAAGAAATATGCCTACGATCATATGATCAAGCAGGCGCACCCAGGGGCCATTTACCTGCTTCACACCGTATCGAAGGACAATGCCGAAGCACTGGATGATGCGATCACAGACCTGAAAAAACAAGGCTACACATTTAAAAGTATTGATGATTTGATGTTTGAGAAAGAAATGAAGCTGCCGTCCTTGTAACGAGAAAGCCTCTCCATGAACGGAGAGGCTTCTTCTTATTTGATACATTTAATAAGTGCGGCCCAATCCAGATCTCCAAAGCCTTTTTCAATCCCGCTTTCAAAATGGCTCTTGGCCAGCTCAGCGAGAGGGAGGTGTGCAGAAACCTGTTCAGCGGCGGCAAGTGCCAGGTTGGTATCCTTCAGTCCTAAAGACATTTTGAAACCGGCAGGCTCAAATTTCTGCTCAGCCATGATGGTTCCGTAATTTTGATAGACAGGAGAGCCAAAGAGAGCGCTGGCGATTTCTAAAAATTGTTTTTGTTCTAAGCCGTACTTCTCCATCATTAAGAATGATTCAGATAACGCCTCCAGCATAGACACGAGCAAGAAATTGATGCTGATTTTGGCCGCGTTTGCCGTCTTGCTTTCTTCGCCAACGTCAAATACCTGCTGGCTCAGGCTGTCAAGCAGAGGCTTGGCGGTTTGCTTCGCTTCCGCCGGCCCGGCTGTTATGATGCGGAGCGCGGCTTTGGCGGCCGCATCCGGTCTTCCGAGTACTGGAGCGGCGAGGAAGGATTGTCCTTTTTCCGCATGAGCCGCTGCGAGCTTTTCAGAGAACTCGACACTGATTGTGCTCATTGAAATGTGGATGCCGTTCTCTGCTAATCCGGCAATCAGCCCGTCTTCTCCGAATGTCACGGCGCTGACAGAATCGTCATCTGAAAGCATCGTTATGACAATATCAGCGGACTCTGCCGCCTGTCGCGGCGTGTCAGCTGCCTGTGCACCTTCTGTTACAAATTCCTTCGTCTTTTGTTTCGTCCGATTATAAACAGTCAATTCATAGCCTTCCTGAAGCACGTTTCGGGCAATGGGCTGTCCCATATTGCCGAGTCCGATAACAGCAATTTTCAATCTGATCTCTCCCTGAACATTTTTTCCATTATAAACAAATTGAACATCATATGCATGAAAAGCGGCTTGCCAATATAAAAAAGAACAGCTTTACGCTGTCCTCATTTAAATATGTTGAACCATCCTTTATGTACAAACCATATCAGCATCCCGATCACAAGCGCAGCCATCAGGCCGAGCACGACGAAATATCCGTAATCCCAATGAAGCTCGGGCATGTAGTCGAAGTTCATCCCGTACACACCGGCAATAAAGGTGAGCGGGATAAAAATGGTCGACACGATCGTCAGTGTCATCATAATCGCATTCATCCGGTTTGTATTCAGTGTCACATAGCTGTCGCGCAAGTCGGACGTCATGTCACGGTTGGATTCCACAATCTCAGATAATTTTAACAAATGATCGTATATGTCGCTGAAATAGGCTTTCGTTTCCTGATGCTCTTTCACATGATCAAGGGTTAAAATCCGATAGAGCAAATCACGCATCGGAATAACCGTCCGTCTCAGATGCAAAAGATCCGTCCTCAGATCAAACACCTCATTCATCAGTGTTCCATATGTTTTGTGGGGCCGGCTTTCTTCAATCTCGTTCAGCCGGTCTTCAATTTTGTATACGAGAGGAAAATATTCATCAACAAGCTGATCCATGATCATATAAGAGATATGCCCAGGTCCTTTTTTGAATAGGTCTGGTGAAGCATACAAACGCTCCCGGACTTTGGCGATCCCGGGCGTTTCGTGTAAATGAAAGGTGACGACAAATCTTTCGCCTTGAAAGATATCCACTTCCTCCGTCTCCAGCGTTTCTTTATTCAGCGCATGAATCACGTAAAAGCGATAGCCGTCATAATGATCAAGCTTCGGCCGCTGCATATGCTGGAAGCAATCCTCAATGGCAAGCGGATGAAAATGAAAAAAATCTCTCAATAATGCCGTTTCTGTATCCTCCGGGCCGTATAAATCAACCCAGTACCACGCAATATCAGGCTGTTCCACTCGTTCGATCGGTATATTTTTCAGCAGCTGATGCTCTGTTGTAATTGCCGTAATGTTGATCATAAACAACCCTCCACCTGCCATTATATCATGCGGCCTTTATGAGAAAAGTATACGGTGTTCTGCCTATTTCAAGCGGCGTGTTATACTGGACAAAAAACGGAAAAAGGGTGGATTGCATGTGGAAGGAAAACGTATCTGTCACGCCTCCGTACCATTTTGACCGCGTGTTGGACAGACTGTCTTTAGACCCTCTCAATGCGGCGGATAAAGAAGCGCGGGAAATACGCGTGCCGATCAGAAACCAAGCGGGAGACGTGTGCATTGTGAAGGTACAGGCGTTGGGCCATGCGGATGAGCCTGGGTTTCTCGTCAGCGGGGAAACGGATCAGGAAGAGATGATGAAGGAAATCAAGCGGATTTTTCAATGGGAACATGATCTGCAGCACGTTCTCGATCATTTTTCGAAAACGAGTCTGTCCGCCATTTTTGAAGAGCATGCAGGCACGCCGCTTGTACTGGACTACAGCGTGTACAACTGCATCATGAAATGCATCATCCACCAGCAGCTGAATCTTTCCTTCGCTTATACGTTAACCGAACGGTTTGTTCATGCGTTTGGCGAACAGAAGGACGGCGTGTGGTGCTATCCAACGCCGGAAACGATTGCGGAACTCGATTATCAGGATCTGCGCGATCTGCAATTCAGCATGAGGAAAGCAGAATACGCCATTGATACGTCAAGGATGATCGCTGAAGGCACACTCGACTTGTCGAAGCTGCCGCAGATGACAGATGAAGACATCATGAAGAAACTGGTCAAAATCAGGGGCATCGGCCCGTGGACCGTGCAAAACGTCCTCATGTTCGGGCTTGGGCGACCTAATTTGTTCCCGCTTGCCGATATTGGACTCCAAAATGCGATCAAACGCCATTTTCAACTGGACGATAAGCCGGCAAAGGATGTCATGCTGGCAATGAGCAAGGAGTGGGAGCCTTATTTAAGCTATGCGTCTTTGTATTTGTGGAGGAGTATCGAATAGAAAAACGGCTGCCTTTTCGGCAGCCGCTCAGATTAATCAAGCTTCACTGTCATGCTTTGGCCAGAAGCGCCACTTTTAACTGGTGAAAACGTGATTTTTAATTGGTGAAGATCTTCCGCTTTTCCGCTATATACCGCTCCTATCACACCTTCGTTTTCTGTGTGCGGCGCGATACGATGTTCATTGCCTTTTAGGATATTATTATCTGCAACTGTCAGCTTTTGGCCGTCATCTGTTTCAACAGATTCAATGCCGTTCCAATCCATTTGTGTGTCTTCGGTATTCTCAGCTTTATAAGTGATTTGAATGTATCGAAGCGGCTCAGACACTTTTTGGTCTGTCATTTTTTTAAAGAGTTTCAGCTGTAAAGGGCTGATATTGGTACGCGACAGCAATTTGACTTGGTCGACAGTAATCGTTAAGGGTTTCATTGCTGTCTGTTTCTGGACATCAGCAATTTTGTCTAATGTAACAATTTCTCCATTGTCCTCGGTGGATGTTTCACCGGGCTTGGAAAGAATTTTATGCCCGCTGTCGCTGTCTTGGCTTGAATCCTCTGTTTCATTGTCGGTATCCAACGGCTTATCGCTTTCCTGAATCAGCTGATTGTCAAGATCGACAAATCGAATGGTCGGTTCGTTGCCGTCATAGTATGACGAATGCTTATACAATGCGCGAAGAAATTGGTCAAAGACTATGGCCAAGAGACCGTTTCCCATCCCTATTCCGTCTGAGTTGTTGAAGGTGACAACAACCGTATTGTTTTTTATTTCCACTTTTTTAACCACTTTTTCTCCATCGGAATTGGCTTCTGTCATTTTTTCAAATGCGCCGTTTAAATCCTTTTTGGAAATATGGATTTTATCCCAATCTTCTTTGGTAATACTGTTAAAGTCTTTTTTTAACAAATCCAGATTTTTGCTTTCGTCTTCTGCTGTTTTTTCTGTTTTTGCAGAAGTCGCGGTGCTGTCGTTTCCGCATCCTGCTGCGCTGAATAGTAACCCTAATGCGCAGGCGGCGGTTAGAAATTTCTTCATTTTATCCCTCTTTTATGTAATAGTCATAACTTGTATCGGCTGTCCTGTTAAATAATTGAGTAAAATTGGAAATGTTTTTGAAAAATATGAAGGAATCTAGGCAAGCGTGTTATACTAGAAAGATGTGAAAAAAACATTTCACTTTCTGCATTTTGCAGAAAGCTCTATATAGAAACGGAGAGAACAATGTGAACCAACAAAAAAAACAGGCGCCCGTTGAACTGAAAGTCGGACAAACCTTTCCCCTGACGATTAAGCGTCTTGGCATTAACGGAGAAGGTGTCGGCTACTTTAAGAAAAAAGTCGTCTTCGTGCCCGGCGCGCTTCCCGGTGAAGAGGTTGTCGTGCAAGCCACAAAGGTTCAGCCGAAGTTTTCCGAAGGCCGCGTGAAGAAGATCCGCAAGGCGTCGGAGCACCGCGTGGCACCGCCTTGCCCTGTATACGAAGAGTGCGGCGGCTGTCAGCTTCAGCACCTTGCATACAGCCAGCAGCTTCGTGAAAAACGCGACATCGTCATTCAGTCTCTTGAACGCCATACGAAGTTTAAAGTGGAAAACATGGACATCAAAGAAACGATCGGCATGGACAACCCGTGGAATTATCGCAACAAAAGCCAATTCCAGATCGGGCGCTCGCAAAGCGGCAACATCATCGCCGGCTTATACGGCCTTGATTCTCATGACATCGTGCCGATCAAAGATTGCATCGTCCAGCATCCGGCAACCAACAAAACAACAGGCATCGTACGCCGTATTTTAGAGGACTTCAATGTGTCTGTTTATAATGAACGGAAACGAAAAGGCGACGTTCGCACCATTGTGACGAGAGTCGGTTTTGAAACAGGCGAGGTGCAGGTCGTGCTAGTGACAGCAAAAGAAACGCTTCCGCACAAGGAAGAAATCGTCAAAGCGATCCAAAAGCGCCTGCCTGAGGTCAAATCCATTATCCAAAATGTAAACGGCGCGAAAACCTCTGTCATTTTCGGTGAGAAAACAAAACCGCTCGCCGGTCATACAGTGATCCAAGAGGTGCTCGGCGACGTATCATTTGAACTGAGCGCCCGCGCTTTCTTCCAGCTCAATCCGGAGCAAACCGTCAAGCTGTACGGCGAAGTGAAAAAAGCGGCGCAGCTGACCGGAAAAGAAAAAGTCGTTGACGCGTATTGCGGCGTCGGCACCATCGGCATGTGGGTAGCGGACGGAGCGAAGGAAGTCCGCGGCATGGACGTTATCAAAGAATCGATTGACGATGCCAAGAAAAACGCCAAAAAACACGGCATGGCAAATGCCACATACGTAACAGGAACAGCCGAGCACTGGCTTCCGAAATGGACGAAAGAAGGCTTCCGCCCGGACGTCGTCATCGTTGACCCGCCAAGAACCGGCTGTGACAGCACATTCCTGGACACGATCAAAAAAGTCAAACCGAAGCGCTTTGTCTACGTTTCCTGCAATCCATCCACGCTTGCGAAGGACTTGCAGGCGCTCTCGAAGGACTATCGTGTGGAATATATTCAGCCTGTGGACATGTTTCCGCAGACGGCTCATGTGGAAGCCGTGGCGAAGCTTGTATTAAAATCGTCTAATTAAAAGAAACGATTCCTAATCAGATCTGGATTTCGGAGAGAACACTGCCGATTTCCGGGTCTTTTTCATGCGCCAGCGTCGCCCTGCTGTCTTTTATGTAACTAGGGCCAAAGAAACAATATGTGATAAGCCCCCAGCTATTGATAAGAATAATGTCAGAGCCATAGAGCAGAAACCCGGGTCATGTGCCTAACCCTGTGATCGGTGTACTTTATCGCTATTTATGTGTTATGAGTAAAGGTTTAAATGTTCAAAATTTACTATCGTTTGATAAGAAGCGCTTCAGCATGCTATAAGTGTAAAAGAACATTTTTGCTTAATTACGTTTGGCCTGGTATCCATAATGAAAGGATTTGAATTTGTTATGATAGATAATTTCTGGCGTGAATTGCCACGACCATTTTTTGTGCTGGCACCAATGGAAGATGTGACTGATGTTGTTTTTCGCCATGTCGTGAGTGAAGCAGGCAGACCTGATGTGTTCTTTACGGAGTTTACAAACTCGGAGAGCTATTGTCATCCAGATGGAAAGGATAGTGTGCGGGGCCGTTTGACCTTTACTGAGGATGAACAGCCAATGGTGGCGCATATATGGGGAGATAAGCCTGAAAACTTCCGGCAAATGAGTATTGGCATGGCGGAATTAGGGTTTAAGGGTCTAGATATCAATATGGGCTGTCCTGTACCTAATGTGACGGGGAATGGAAAGGGAAGCGGCCTTATTTGCCGTCCTGAAGTTGCAGCAGAATTAATACAAGCAGCAAAAGCAGGAGGATTGCCTGTGAGTGTGAAGACAAGGCTGGGTTACACGGATGTGGACGAATGGCGCGACTGGCTGACACACGTACTGAAGCAAGACATTGCGAATCTTTCCATCCATCTGCGTACAAGAGCGGAAATGAGCAAAGCAGATGCGCATTGGGAACTGATTCCGGAAATTAAGAAACTTCGTGACGAGGTGGCACCAGATACACTTTTGACGATCAATGGAGATATTCCTGACCGTGAAACTGGCCTGAAACTTGCTGAACAATACGGCGTTGACGGGATAATGATTGGACGCGGTATTTTTACAAATCCTTTTGCTTTTGAAAAAGAGCCGAAAGAGCATAGCAGTAAGGAATTGATTGATCTTTTGAGACTGCATCTGGATCTCCATGATGAATATTCAAAAACAGAAGCTCGAGCATATAAGCCTCTTCCTCGCTTTTTTAAGATATATCTCCGTGGATTCCGCGGGGCAAGTGAATTAAGAAATCAATGCATGAACACAAAGTCAACAGATGAAGTGCGTGCATTGCTCGATGAATTTGAGAGAAAGTATCTTAATGGGGCGGAGCAATAGCAGAAGGATCCCAATTCAAGGGTAAAGCGAAGTGGGACGTTAAACTGGTGGAAGCGGTATTGAACCCGATTATTCCTGCCAATTGTCATCATTTGAAAAATTTGATATGCGGGAAGACATTCTGCCGATAAGCTGTTGACGTATGATAAGAATCAAGATAGCAGGGATAATTGTCCTTGCTATCTTTTTTTATCTAAAAGGATAAGATAAAATACATGGTAATAACAGGAGATGGTGCGGATACAAAGAAGGGGGAGTTTATGGTGAAAGAATTTCCTATAATTGAAACAAAAAGATTATTGTTAAGAGAAGTAAACTTTGAAGATGCCAAAGATATGCTAACATATCTTTCAGATCAAGATGTTGTTAAGCCGATGGGGTTAGAACCCTTTGAAACAACTAGTGATGTTTGGGAAGAGATTAGGTGGTATAAATCCATATATGAAAAAGGTACAGGTATCAGATGGGGCATTACACTTAAAGATTCTGGCATCGTCATAGGAAGCTGTGGATTTCTTAATAGACTTGCAAAACATTATCGAGCTGAAGTTGGGTATGAATTAAGCAAAGATTACTGGCGAAAAGGAATCGTCAGTGAAGCACTAGAGGCTGTTGTCAAATATGGATATAACCACTTGCAGCTGGAAAGAATTGAAGCTCTTATTGAACCTTCTAATATTTCATCGATAAAACTAGTGGAAAAACAAGGTTTTAGCAGAGAGGGCTTGCTGAGACATTATGAATTTGCTTGTGGTACATTTGAAGATTTATATATGTATTCAATGATCAAAGAAGATTTTACATCTGGTTTGGGAAAATGAATTTTAACTAATGCCTCTTTCACAATAATGGGAGGAACTAACTGCCCGGGATATGAAAAATGAAACAGGGGGAAGAGAAAAATGAAACGACTATGCATCATCCCCTGCGGCAAGGAAAAAATATGGGACGTCCGGCCTGACGCGGGTCCAACAAGGGCGGAAGACGCTTATCTCAGCCCGTTTCATCAGGCGTGCGAGCGGTATGCAAAAGCGTTTTTTGACGAGTGGGTCATTTTGTCTGCAAAGCACGGATTCCTTCGCCCAGATGATATCGTACCCGAAAATTACGATGTGGCTTTTGGAACCGGTCATCCGGAGATCATGACAGCGGAGGAGCTGAGCCGCCAATTTCGCGAAAAGGGCTTTTTCGAAAAAGAAGAGGTCGTCATGCTCGGCGGGAAAAAATATCGCAGTGTCCTTAACGCCGTCATCAGTGAACACCAGCACATCAGCTGGCCGCTGTCACCGTACAAAGGCATTGGCTACATGCTTCAGGCACTGAACAGAGCGGTTGAAGAAAAGCATGAACTGTAAAAGTATATTTTCGGAAAAGAGTGTGAAAATGAAAAGAATTGTGTTCGGCTTCCTTGCCATTGCTGTATTGGGATGTGGCTTATATATCTATCATGTTTTATTCGGTGATCCTTTTTCGAAAAATGCCGCAGAGCAAAAGCTCACATCATATGTGAAACAGACCTATCCTAAAAAAGAAATCAACATCACGAATGGGGTATATAGCGCTAAAACCACTGAATATGTGTTCCAAGCAAACATCCAATCTCATCGCTATCCAATGTGTACGAAGGGATTTCTCCATCCGAAAGTCACGTGCGATGGAATTGAAGAAGCGTATACCGAATCAGTAGCAACACTTAAATGAAGAAGCATCGAAGGAAATCGAAGCAGATCTGAAAAAAGAGGTGCCGCAAATCATAAAAGCTGACGCTGCTTTGATCATTGAAAACGGCCAGTTCACATTAGATACAAAATGGAACAAGCAGCTGGCTGAAAAAGTGTCTATGAACATGACGATTCAGTTAGATGCCAGCGGATTATCAAAAACAGATGCTGCAAAGATGGCGGAAACGGTCAGAAAAACACTTAATGAAAAGGGATATACATACTCAAACGGCGTGATAGACTGTATGCAGGAGGATGGAGACGGCGGTATCGGATATGTCAAATATTCAATTGATTTTCTTCCGGAAACAGCTATTCAGCCAAGCGATGCAGAGGAATTAGGCAGTTAAAAGATTTCCGAGGAAATAAATACGTCGATCATTGTCAAAGACCGGGGTGCCCGGTCTTTTTTGCATGCCATAAAACGAGACAAATGGATCAGAACGAGACAAAATGAGACACCTGTCTCAAACTGTCTCTAGTGTAAAAATGAAAAGACTGATTTTACGGGTATCAAAGACTGGCACACTTCTTGCATTTATAAATGTGAACCCTAAATAGAAGGAGGCGCACAAAATGGAATTGTTAAAACGAGAAGGCTTGTCATTAACTGAGGAGAAAGCGCTATGGATGTACCAAAAGATGCTGGAAATCAGGGGCTTTGAAGACAAAGTGCATGAACTGTTCGCACAGGGAGTGCTTCCCGGATTCGTCCATTTGTATGCCGGTGAAGAAGCGGTAGCGGTAGGCGTGTGCGCTCATTTAGATAATGGCGACAGCATTACAAGCACGCACAGGGGACATGGACATTGTATCGCCAAAGGCTGTGATCTGGACGGCATGATGGCGGAAATTTTCGGGAAAGCGACAGGACTGTGCAAAGGCAAGGGCGGTTCTATGCACATTGCGGATCTCGATAAAGGCATGTTAGGAGCAAATGGAATCGTCGGGGGCGGATTTACGCTCGCATGCGGATCAGCGCTCACCGCTAAATATAAACAGACTAATAATGTAAGCGTTTGCTTTTTCGGAGATGGAGCAAACAACCAAGGCACCTTCCATGAAGGGCTGAACTTAGCGGCAGTATGGAACCTTCCTGTCGTGTTTATCAATGAAAACAACGGCTACGGCGAAGCCACCCCATTTGAATACGCGTCGGCCTGTAATTCAATCGCTGATCGGGCGGCTGCCTATAATATGCCTGGGGTCACGGTGGACGGAAAAGATATTTTAGCAGTTTACCAGGCAGCCGAGGAAGCGATAGAAAGAGCAAGAAACGGCGGAGGCCCGTCTTTGATTGAATGTATGACCTACAGAAATTACGGCCATTTCGAAGGGGATGCCCAAACGTATAAAACGAAGAATGAAAGAGCTGAGCATCTTGAAGAAAAGGATGCCATTCAAGGCTTTAAAAACTACCTTTTAAAAGAAACTGATGCCAATAAACTGTCAGACATTGAAAAGCGTGTCAATGAATCAATTGAAAAAGCCGTCTCGTTCAGCGAAGACAGTCCTTATCCAAAAGAGTCAGAACTGCTGACAGACGTCTACGTGTCATATGAAAAAGGGGGAATGTGAGATGGCGAGAGTCATAAGCATGTCAGACGCGATCAATGAAGCAATGAAGCTTGCGATGAGAAGAGACGAAAATGTGCTTTTGATCGGCGAGGATGTCGCCGGGGGAGCGGCGGTCGATCATTTGCAGGATGATGAAGCTTGGGGCGGTGTATTAGGGGTCACAAAGGGGCTCGTACAGGAATTCGGGCGCACAAGAGTGCTGGATACACCGATTTCTGAGGCGGGCTACATGGGTGCGGCTATGGCTGCGGCATCAACCGGGCTGAGACCGATTGCCGAGCTGATGTTTAATGATTTTATCGGCACGTGCTTTGACCAGGTCATCAACCAAGGCGCGAAATTCCGCTATATGTTCGGCGGAAAAGCGCAAGTGCCGATTACCGTCCGCACCACATATGGAGCGGGTTTTCGGGCCGCTGCCCAGCATTCACAGACGCTGTATGGCCTTTTCACCAGCATTCCGGGACTGAAGACGGTTGTTCCGTCCAATCCGTATGACGCTAAAGGACTGCTGCTTGCAGCAATCGAAGACAATGATCCGGTGTTCTTTTTTGAAGACAAAACGTCCTACAACATGAAGGGCGAGGTGCCGGAAGATTATTATACAATCCCGCTCGGAAAGGCGGACATCAAACGCGAAGGCGGCGATATCACGCTGTTTGCGGTCGGCAAGCAGGTAAATACCGCACTTGAAGCGGCTGCACAGCTTTCAGAGAAAGGCATCGAAGCCGAGGTGCTTGATCCCCGCAGTCTGTCTCCTCTGGATGAGGAAGCGATTTTCACATCGTTGGAAAAAACAAACCGGCTGATCATCATTGACGAAGCCAATCCGCGCTGCAGCATTGCCACGGATATTGCTGCGATAGTAGCCGACAAGGGCTTTGATTTGCTTGATGCGCCGATTAAACGAATTACAGCGCCGCATACACCGGTGCCGTTTTCACCAGTGCTTGAAGATCAATATTTGCCGACAGCAGATCAAATTGTCAGCGTCACGCTAGAATTGCTTGGCGAGCCGGCAATGAATTAATGGGGGGGACACAAATGGCGGTAAAAGTAGTGATGCCAAAATTGGGAATGGCCATGAAACAAGGGGAAGTATCGATATGGAATAAAAAAGTAGGCGATCCGGTTGAAAAAGGAGAAAGCATTGCCAGCATTCAATCGGAGAAAATTGAAATGGATGTTGAGGCGCCGCAAAAAGGAACGCTGATCGATATCAAAGTCAAAGAGGGAGAAGGGGTTCCGCCCGGCACAGCGATCTGCTACATCGGGGATGCCAATGAATCGGCGCAGGAAGAGGCGAAAGCGCCTGCTGCAGAAGACAGTGAGCCGCCAGCCGCCCAGCCCGTAAAATACGAAAACAAAACCGGAGCCGTCAAAAAAGAACGTATCAAAATATCTCCAGTCGCCAGAAAAATAGCGGAAAAAGCGGGATTAGACCTGAAACAGCTGAAAGGCACAGGGCCAGGCGGGCGAATCGTAAAAGACGACGTAACAAAGGCGCTTGCTGAACAGAAAAAAGATCGGCCAGAGCCGGTTTCTGAGCAGAAGGCGCAAGAAACACCGGTGACAGGCATGAGAAAAGTCATCGCGGCCCGAATGCAGGAAAGCCTGACAAACAGCGCGCAGCTGACGATTACGCTGAAGGCTGATATCACCAAGCTGGCCGCCCTTCAAAAACAGCTGTCACCCACGGCGGAAGAACGGTACGGCACCAAGCTGACGATGACTCATTTTGTGTCGAGAGCCGCCGTTCTCGCCCTGCAAGCTCATCCTATGCTGAACAGCTTTTATCAAAATGAGCGCATCATCACCCATCCTTATGTGCACCTCGGAATGGCTGTGGCCTTGGAAAATGGATTAGTTGTGCCTGTGATTCGCCACGCTGAAAAGCAATCGCTGGTTGAACTGGCCCAATCCATCTCAGAACATGCCAAAAAAGCGCGCGAGGGACGTGCGGGAAGCGAAGAACTGCAAGGCTCAACCTTCTCCATTACAAACCTTGGCGCTTTCGGAATCGAGCATTTCACACCGATATTAAATCCGCCGGAAACAGGCATTCTCGGCATCGGAGCAAGCTATGACACGCCCGTGTATCAAGGGGAAGAGATTGTGAGAAGCACGATCCTGCCGCTTAGCCTGACATTTGATCACAGGGCTTGTGACGGCGCTCCTGCCGCTGCATTTCTGAAGGCGATTAAAACATATTTAGAAGAACCGGCAGCATTAATTTTATAGGAAAAGCAGGTGAAAACGACATGACACTAGCCATTATCGGCGGCGGACCTGCAGGCTATGCGGCTGCAGTCTCCGCGGCACAGCAGGGCAGAAACGTGCTGCTGATTGACAAAGGCCCGCTTGGGGGAACCTGCCTGAATGAAGGCTGCATCCCGACAAAGTCTTTATTAGAAAACGCAAACGTTCTTGATAAAATCAAGCATGCCGGCCACTTTGGAATCGAACTTCCGCCCGGTGCGATATCGGTTGATTGGAGCAAAATGCAGAACCGAAAACAACAGGTTGTCAGTCAGCTTGTCCAAGGCGTTCAATACTTGATGAAGAAAAATCAAATACAGGTTGTGAAGGGGACGGCCTCCTTTCTTTCTGACAGAAAGCTCTTGATCGAAGGAGAGAATGGAAAAGAAATCAGAGAGGCGGACCAAGTATTGATTGCATCCGGATCAGAGCCGATCGAGCTGCCATTCGCCCCGTTTGACGGCGAATGGATCATCGACAGCAAGGACGCGCTTTCTCTTTCTGAGATTCCGTCTTCACTTGTCATTGTCGGCGGCGGTGTGATCGGCTGCGAGTATGCCGGGCTGTTTGCCAGACTGGGATCGAAGGTGACCATCATTGAAACAGCCGGCCAGCTGATCCCGGCTGAGGATGAAGAGATTGCTCGTCTCTTTCAGGAGAAGCTCGAAAAAGACGGTGTTGAAGTGCATACTTCATCAAGGTTAGAGCGGGTGGATCAAACGGCCAAAACGGCAATATGGAAAAGCGGGCAGCGGGAGTTTAAAACGAAAGCCGATTATGTACTCGTGGCGATTGGCAGAAAACCTCGTCTTGACGGATTACAGCTGGAGCAGGCCGGAGTAGATTTTTCTCCAAAAGGCATTCCGGTGAACGGGCACATGCAGACGAACGTACCTCATATTTATGCGTGCGGAGACGCAATTGGAGGCATTCAGCTGGCGCATGCGGCTTTCCATGAGGGCATCATCGCTGCTTCTCATGCTTCCGGCAGGGATGTCCAAATCAATGAGAAACATGTGCCCCGCTGCATTTACACATCACCGGAAATCGCGTGTATCGGAATGACAGAACAACAGGCAAGAAGCGAATACGGGGATGTGAAGATTGGTGAATTTCCTTTTTCCGCAAACGGCAAAGCGCTCATTAAACAGCAAGCGGAAGGAAAGGTCAAAATCGTGGCGGAACCTGAATTCGGGGAAATCGTCGGTGTCTCGATGATTGGTCCTGATGTCACCGAGCTCATCGGCCAGGCGGCTGCGATCATGAATGGTGAGATGACCGCTGATATGGCGGAGCATTTTATCGCCGCCCATCCGACACTGTCGGAAACATTACACGAGGCGCTGTTAAGCACAATTGGGCTTGCAGTGCATGCATAACACGGGAAAAAGCAGGCGCGGGGAATACAAGACGCCTGCTTTTTTATTGTTGAAAGCGCTTTATTTTTCCCCTACAATAGATGAAAACGGCGTGTAAGGGAGGAGCGATCAAGGAAATGAATTCGATCCCAAACGATTTGCAAACCTGGAAACGTTTTGTGAAAGACGGTGTACTTGATGAAGCCCGGTTAAGAAAACGGATCGCCGAGTCATGGCATCGCTGCAAAAAAGCTGAGGTCAATCCATATTTAGAAAAAGGCCCAAAGGTTTTACAGCAAACGGAGCTGGATCAGCAGTCAAAAAAGCATTCATTTTTCCTGAAGACCGCACAGCCTTACCTCGAAAAACTGCTGCCTGCCATAAAAGAAATGGAAATGATGGCGCTGTTAATTGATTCAGAGGGTGTTGTTCAGGCACTCGACGGCCATCCCCGCGCGCTCTATGAAGCCAAACGCATCAACTTCGTCAAGGGCGCATGCTGGACGGAAACGGCTGTCGGAACAAATGCGATTGGTACGGCGCTCCACATGATTGAGCCGGTTGCGATACAAGGATCAGAACATTACTCCATCGCTTCCCATCACTGGAACTGTTCAGCCGCTCCGATTCACCATGAGGATGGCAGCCTTGCGGGTGTGATTGACATATCGTGTCCGGCGGCAGGCGCGCATCCCCACATGCTCGGTATAGCCACTGCGATCGCCTATGCCGCGGAACGGGAACTGGCAGCTAAAAGCCGCGAGAAAGAGCTGGAGCTGATCAGCCGTTTTGGAGATAGGGCTGCATCCCGTGTGCCAGTGGTCCTCTGCAATACCAAACAGCACATTATCAGCGCGAGCATACCGATTCGAACCTTAATACCGGATTGGCAGGGCCGGCACCTGTATGAGTTGAAAGAACGGGGCTTTTCAATCGAAAAAGCAGTCACCATGGGAGATGGCGGCACGTGTTTTTATCTCTCGGAACAAAAGAAAAAGCCGGCATTTCGTTTCAATGGAGTGATCGGGCAAAGCGGCCGATCGCAAGGAATGCTGAAGAACCTTGAACGAGCGGCTGCGGCGGATGCAACGGTCTGTCTGTCGGGCGAAACGGGTACGGGGAAGGAAGTCGCTGCCCGCGCGCTTCATGAGAACAGCGAGCGGCGGCACGGCCCGTTTGTTGCTGTCAATTGCGGAGCGATTCCATCTGACTTGATTGAAAGCGAGCTATTCGGCTATGCGGAGGGCGCTTTTACGGGAGCGAAACGAAACGGCTACAAAGGCGCCTTTCAAAAAGCGAATCATGGGACCTTATTTTTAGATGAGATCGGAGAAATCTCCCATTCGATGCAGGTTGCGCTTTTAAGGGTGCTTCAGGAACGCAAGATTACGCCGGTCGGCGGGGCGAAAGAAATTCCGGTTGATATTAGAGTCATTGCCGCCACACATTGTGATTTGCGCGAGCTTGCTGAAAGCGGGATAATCAGAGAGGACTTGTTTTACCGCCTTCATGTCTATCCAATCGAGCTTCCTCCTTTACGCGACCGCCCCGAGGATATTCCGGACCTCTTTCAGTACTACAAACAGAAAAATCATTGGCCTGGCGAACTTCCCCTTGCTTTGTTGGATGTGCTGAAACAATGGAGGTGGCCGGGGAATATTCGCGAGCTGTTTAATGTGTTTGAACGTCTTTCCATCAGATTTCCGGACGGCCGGCTGAGGGATGAGCCGCTCACCGCTTTACTGGAAGCCGCTGGACTGCCGATCAGCCCGGCAGAAAAAAAGCCGGATGCGGCCGGTGCGCTGACCCTTCGTGAGCAAATCCAAAAAGATATGATGATCAAAGCGCTTGAATCCGCAAAAGGTAACGTCTCTCAAGCCGCCAAAATCAGCGGAATCCCCCGAAGCACTTTCTACAAACGGCTGAAAAAATTCAACTTGGCTGCTGAATCATAAAGCATACTTCTTTCAAGAAATGGAAACGTTATGTATGAAGGAGGGTGTTAGAATGAATATTCAAAGGGCGAAAGAAATTGTAGAATCTCCCGACATGAAGAAAGTAACATATAACGGAGTTCCTATTTACATTCAGCACGTGAATGAAGAAGACGGAACAGCGAGAATTTATCCGCTTGATGAACCGCAAGAGGAGCATGAAGTGCAGCTGACCAACTTAAAAGAGGATTAAACAAAAATGGCCCGCTTCATAAGCAGGCCATTTTGTTATCCGCGCGGCGCAAATAAAATGACACAGACGCCGAGGAGACAAATCAATGCGCCGACCCAGTCATACAGATCAGGTGTTTTCCGGTCGACAAGCCATCCCCACAGGACCGCAAGCACGATGAATACCCCGCCATAAGCGGCGTATACACGGCCGAAGGAAGGGAAGGACTGAAACGTCGGAAGAATGCCGTAGACAATCAGGATCAGCGCTCCGGCGATCCCGTAGCCGACTGGCTTTGCCTCTCTCAGCCACAGCCAAACCAAATACCCGCCGCCAATTTCGGCAAGCCCCGCCGCGAGAAATAAAAGAATGGTCATCAGCATCACGCGCACTCCTCAACTTGCTTTTCTCTTTCATTATAAAGGAGGAGTGCTGTTAAAGCTTCGGATGATCCTCAAATTCCTTCAAATACGCGTTTCTCTGAATCTCCGTAAACTGGCTGATCCAATTGCTTTTCGCCTCTTCATTCAGATGGGGGAGGATATAGCGTTCAACCGCTTCAAAAAACAGAGGGTTCGGAATAATGTTCCAAGTGGGAATGCGAATGGTTTTCCGATCAACAGTCTGAATCATTACATCTTCCTGAAAAAGCCCTTTTAGGCTAAATTTATGCCGGCTCATCTCAATTTTCTTTATATCGATGAATTTCACAGACACTTTGTCAGTGAACAACTCTCCATCTTTTCCTGTTTTGATGCGGAAGATGGTATTTCCCCGCGGGGTGAACGCCGGAAAGAAGATGATAAATAAATATAAACAAAACAAGGTGAACAGAAAGCCGGCAGGAATGGCTAAAAGGTAATATTTCGTTTGAAAGGTAATACCCATATAAAAGAGCCACAAACATGCGAATCCCATACCGGCAGATCCGACAAAAGCCCATATTCTGAGGAACATTCTGCTATTGACTTCAACGATTTCTTGGTTTTTCAATGCTTTTCTCCTTTTGTCCATTCAGATTCTTATTCACTTTTTGAAATGATTTGATTTACAACATCCTTATGAGCAGGGAGGACAGAAAATTCATTCTGGGTGATGCCTGTAACAAGCCAAGTATGAAGGGTTCCGGGCAGAACAAATGCCATGTCAGCTACTTCAGGAGCGTTATCTTTGTCATACGCCAGGCGCATCAGTGTATCCATTTTCCCTTTTCGTAAAGCCAGATCATTTACAAATCGGGTAACGTCCTCTTGGTGGTCATGTTTTTCAAGGAATTCTTTTAGGTATGAAGGGTTGTCCGAAGCGCCCTCCAAGAGTTTTTCAAATTCATTTGATGTCAATGACACAATCGAGTCTCTTTTATCCTCTGTATCTATTATACGTAAAAACTCATCGGTCTTAGCAATCAGTCCTTCACTTGATTCCATTTTTGTGATGCGGTGGACTTGTTCGTCAAAAAGGAGTTCGTGAGAGTAGGTACCGAACTTTGATACATGGCAGGAAACATTCAGTTCGGCGCCTTGTCCGTCAAATTTAGAAAGCTTTACTGTAAAGTCAGCGTCGTTTAATACATGGATAAACGGACAATACTCGTCCTTCAACCGATATTGATGATTCCGATATTCCGCCGCATCCTTGGCTAAGAGTGAACGGCACGCGGCTTCAAACAAAGCGCCGAGCTGTTCATCTTCTATCTCGGGGAAATAGGCTTGCTTCAAGGCCATGCCTTGTTCAAAAAATCCTTCGCTGTAAAAACAAAATAAAAGCTCTTCTATGCTGATTGTAAACTGCTTCATTGATTATTCTCCTATCCAAATGAAAATTTCCCTTTAAGGAAATGGGTTGCGCCATGTATAAGCGAATCCGCTGTTTTCTTTGCTTTTTCCATTCCTTTTTTGGCGCTGTCTATCCCTTTATGTATCGTTTCATTCGCAGCATCTATGCCGTCATTCACGGATTTCACGACTTTGCCGGCCGATTCCAGCCCTTTCTTGGCTTTATCAACGACAGCATGAATGGGTTCCTTCAACGTTAAGGCTGCTTTTTCTGCGAAACCGGCTGTATATTTGGCGATTTGTTCTCCGACGACTCCGCCAACATATGAACCGGCTGCCCCAAGAAGAACAGTGCCCACAGGTCCTGCAAAGCTTCCGAGCGCACCGCCGATGACAGCGCCTGCTGTCGCTCCGCCGGCAACAAAAATGGTGTTATTCACAGCATTCCCGACAGCCTTGGCGTTTTCACGCTTGAGAACGTCCGGTTTGTCTTGGTATTTCGCGTAATTTTCAGCAATTTTCAAGCCTGCTCCGAACGTTTCAGTCGCTCCGGTGATCAGTGTGGCGGTAATGGCATTTCCTTTTGCGAATTTCAAGCCTGTTTTTCCGACATCCTTCAAAGTCGAGCGTACGCCGGCTTCATTAAGAAATCCTCTTGTGTAGCTTCTGACACTGTTTGAAAAATCCACCGTATCCTGAGGGAAGTACTTTGTAAACTTTTTATGTACCAAATCTGAAAATGGCCGGTTTGTCTTTTTAAACAAATATTTAGGATTCAAAAGCACTCTGGCCGCTTTTTGATAACGTGACCTGTCAACGGCTCCGGAAATATCCAAGAGAAGCTTGGAATGACGGGCTGTATGTAAGCCGCTTGGCTGTTTTTCGAATTTCGTAAGCCCGAGCCCGTAGTATTTTCCCTGCGTCAGCATAAGAGCGGTTAAGCTTGTCATTGTCCCATATTTGTCATAAGCATGATAAAGCTTTCGTAACATATCATCCTGTTCAACAAATTTATCGCCCGTTTTCCTGATGAAAATGTCATTGTCACTCAGCTTGGTGACAAGCGCTTTTCCTGAACTCCACGCATCGCCGACTCCGGAAAAACAGCTGCTGTAGCGGGGATCGCATTGCAAAATCATCTGCCCCAGCTCCACATGCAGGTCCTTATATTTGTTTTCCATATCGGTTAATTCAGTGACAACATCATTTGCCAGCTGTTCGAGCTTATCCGGATCAACTGCAATGTTTCCTGACACACTGTTCACCCCCTGAGTTTATGTCTTTCCTCTCTGGCTTTACGTTCCATTTCTTCCATTCTGGCAATCTCTGCTTTTCGTTCTTCTATTTTGACGGCGGCTGCTTTAAGTTCTTGGCTTGTTTCAAGCAGTTCCAGTTCGAATTGATCGTAGGCCGCTTTCGTTTCCTCGAAATCCTGGTCGAACGAATCTCTTGCTTTCCCCTGCCAAGCATCCCCTAATGCAGATAACCGGGATTCAAGGAGCATTTTGGAACTTCTGACCTCTTCCGCGGCCGCACTGTACTTGTTTGCCAGCTCAATGACTTTATATGAGTCCAACTTTTGTCCCCTGCCTTTCCTAAATTAACGCACAAATGGATGTTTTCTATAAATGATTATAAATAATTCGGCATGTATCCGAATCGTACAAAAGAACCTTTTCATAAGAACTGGAAGGGTGTATATTCACTTAAATTTCACAGTTGGTGAGACTTTAAGATTACAAAAAAGGTAAAAAAACCAAATCTCTCAAACACAAGGTAAATGAGAAATTTCCCGCCCTATGAGAAAAAACACTAAAGTTGATTAAATGACCTAAGTGCGCCAAACGTGTTACGGGACGGGCTCTCCCATGGTATAAATAAAAATGTAAACGTTATCAAGGAGGTCGTCATATGAAGAAAAAATCATTCTCAATCGTAATAGCGGGCGGAGGAAGCACTTTCACTCCAGGGATCGTTCTGATGCTCTTAGATCATTTGGAGGAGTTTCCGATCAGAAAGCTCAAGCTGTATGATAATGATAAGGAAAGACAGGATCGCATTGCGGGCGCCTGTGATGTTTTTATTAGAGAAAAAGCGCCGGACATTGAATTTACAGCGACGACTGACCCGAAAGAAGCTTTTACAGATGTCGATTTTGTCATGGCGCACATTAGGGTTGGGAAATACGCGATGCGTGCGCTCGATGAGCAAATTCCGCTGAAGTACGGAGTTGTCGGCCAGGAGACGTGCGGGCCGGGTGGTATCGCATACGGCATGCGTTCGATCGGCGGCGTGCTTGAAATATTAGATTACATGGAAACATGCTCGCCTGATGCATGGATGCTTAATTACTCAAACCCGGCGGCGATTGTAGCCGAAGCTACGAGACGCCTCAGACCGAATTCGAAAATTCTTAATATCTGTGATATGCCGGTCGGAATCGAAGACCGGATGGCGCACATTCTCGGCCTGTCCTCAAGAAAAGACATGAAGGTCCGCTATTACGGTTTAAATCATTTCGGCTGGTGGACATCGATTCATGATCAAGAGGGTAACGATTTAATGCCGAAGCTGAAGGAGCATGTATCTCAATACGGGTATATTCCGAAGATGGAGGCTGAAGCTGTAGAGGCGAGCTGGAATGATACGTTCGCCAAAGCGCGTGACGTACAGGCCGCAGATCCTGACACACTGCCGAATACGTATTTGCAATATTATTTGTTCCCGGATGATATGGTGAAAAAATCAAATCCGAATCATACGCGGGCAAACGAAGTGATGGAAGGGCGCGAAGCCTTTATTTTCAGTCAATGTGACATGATCACACGCGAGCAGTCCTCGAAAAACAGCGAAATCAAAATAGATGATCACGCATCATATATCGTTGATCTGGCCCGGGCAATTGCCTACAACACAGGTGAAAGAATGCTGTTGATTGTTGAAAACAACGGCGCGATTGCGAACTTTGATCCGACTGCGATGGTCGAGGTGCCATGTATCGTCGGCTCTAATGGGCCTGAACCGATCACCGTCGGCACCATTCCGCAATTCCAAAAGGGGCTGATGGAGCAACAGGTATCCGTTGAAAAACTGACGGTTGAAGCGTGGGCAGAGAAATCGTTCCAAAAGCTCTGGCAAGCGCTGATTCTGTCAAAAACAGTGCCGAACGCGCGTGTGGCAAGGCTCATTCTCGAGGATTTAATAGAGGCGAACAAAGACTATTGGCCACAGCTTGATCAAAGCCCAACCCGCATTTCATAACTGAAATTCCCCCATTTTCGAATCTGTAATTGTATATAATAGAAAGAAAATGGGGGGAATCTGATATGCAGCTCGAAGAACTGATTAATCAGCACTATAACAAATTAAATGACAACGATTTTCATATTTTAAAATATATATTGAATCACAAGCACACGTGCTATCACCTTGGAATCGACGCAATGGCCAAAGCCTGCAGCGTATCGCGTTCATCGATTTTGCGGCTTGCCCAAAAGCTCGGTTTCAGCGGCTACAGTGAATTTCGCGTCTTTTTAAAGTGGGAAGATCAGCCGGAAGAAGGCGAGAATATGAGTTTTCAAAAGCTGCTTGATGATATGGAAGCAAACCTGAAGTTCTTAAGGACAAAGGATATGACGGAGATGTGCCAGCTGATTGATGAAGCTGACCGCATTTTCGTGTACGGATCAGGAAATGCGCAAAAGATCTGCGCTCGTGATCTGCAAAGAATGTTTATTCCGCGCCATCGGTATCTCATTTTGATTGAAGACAGAAATGAATTTAATCTGATGCGGGACGATTTTAAAGTAAACGATCTGTTTATTATCATTTCTCTTTCCGGAGAAACACCGGAGCTGATTCCTCAGGCAAGAATGCTTTCTGCAAAGGGTATTCCCTTTATTTCCATTACGAATTTAAAAAACAATGTCCTTGCCCAGCTGACTCCGCACAATCTTTATGCGACAAGCAAACCTGTGACATTGAGCGATAAAACGGAAATTGTCGCTTTTGCACCTTTTTTTCTCGTTGGCGAAGCATTGTTCCGCGCATATGTTGATTACAAAGAGGCAGAAAAAAATGACATTGAGTAACAGGGGGGTTCTGGTATGATGCAAAAAATTCAGCGCTTTGGAAGCGCGATGTTTGTGCCTGTTCTATTATTCGCGTTCGCCGGCATCATCGTCGGGGTTAGTACGCTATTTAAAAATCAAACCCTCATGGGCCCGCTCGCCGATCCAGACGGGTTGTGGTATCAGTGCTGGTATATCATTGAGCAGGGCGGCTGGACAGTATTTAATCAAATGCCGCTCTTATTCGCCATCGGAATCCCGGTTGCTTTGGCGAAGAAAGCTCAGGCTCGCGCTTGTTTGGAAGCGCTTACGGTGTACTTGACGTTCAATTACTTTGTGAGCTCGATCTTGACAGTATGGGGAGGCGCATTTGGCGTCGACATGAACCAAGAGGTCGGCGGAACGAGTGGGTTAACGATGATAGCGGGCATCAAAACGCTTGATACCAACATTATCGGGGCCATCTTTATTTCTTCGATTGTCGTCTATTTGCATAATCGTTTTTTCGATAAAAAACTGCCCGATTTTCTCGGCATCTTTCAAGGCTCAACGTATATTGTGATGATTTCCTTCTTCATTATGATCCCGATTGCCTTGGCCGTGTCTTATATTTGGCCGATGGTTCAGACGGGAATCGGCTCGCTTCAAAGCTTCCTGGTTGCTTCGGGGGCGGTGGGCGTTTGGATTTATACGTTTTTGGAACGGATTTTGATTCCGACCGGGCTTCATCACTTTATTTACACGCCGTTTATTTACGGGCCTGCTGTAGCGGAAGGCGGGATCGTCACGTATTGGGCACAGCATCTCGGTGAATATTCGCAAAGTGCCAAATCGCTGAAGGAGCTCTTCCCGCAAGGCGGCTTCGCGCTCCACGGCAACTCGAAAATCTTCGGCATTCCGGGGATCGCCCTGGCGTTTTACGCCACAGCCAGCAAGGAAAAGAAAAAACTCGTCGCAGGACTGCTGATTCCTGTCACGCTGACGGCGATTGTCGCCGGTATTACAGAGCCGATTGAGTTCACTTTCTTATTCATTTCTCCTTTCTTATTTGCGGTTCACGCCGTGCTTGCGGCATCAATGTCGACCGTCATGTATTTGGCTGGTGTCGTCGGAAACATGGGAGGCGGGCTGATCGAAGCGGCCACCTTGAACTGGATTCCGCTCTTTGGCAGCCACGGTATGACGTATGTATATCAAATTTTGATCGGGCTCTCTTTTACAGCTATTTATTTTTTCGTCTTCCGATTTTTAATCCTCAAATTCAATATCGCCACACCAGGACGGGAAAAGGATGACCAGCAGGAAACAAAGCTGTATTCGAAAAAGGAATACAGAGAAAGAAAAAACAAGAAGGACGAAACGGCCGCCGCTGCTGAAACGGCAGATGACACCGCTTTTCTGTATGTTGAAGCGCTGGGCGGAAAAGACAACATCACAGAAGTCACAAACTGCGCCACCCGCCTCAGAGTCAGCGTCAAGGATGAGACAAAGGTTGAATCCGACAGCGTATTTCGCGCGCTTGGCGCACACGGGGTCGTCAGGAATGGGAAAGCGTTTCAGGTGATTATCGGATTGAGCGTTCCGCAGATGCGGGAGCGTGTGGAAAAAATATTGAATCAATAAAGCCAGCCCTCCTTTTCGGGAGGGTTTTCGTTTGCCGTCAAAAAGACCATCATAGTAAAGTAAAGAAAGAGACAATCGAGTAAAAAGGGGTTTGGAGGCTTTTACATGCAAAAGGCTTTATCGTTTTTAAAACCACATTCATTCCTGGTGGGAATTGCCCTGGTTCTCATGCTGACGGAGCTTGCGGTTGAACTGGTGCAGCCTCTATTGATCGCAAAAATCATCGACGATGGGATATTGAAGCAAGATCTCCGGCATGTGTGGACATGGGGCGCGGTCATGATTGGACTGACCGTGTTATCATTTGCGGCGGGAATGCTGAATTCCTTTTATGCCGCCCATGTCAGCCAAAGCTTTTCCTATGATACGAGAAAAGGGCTTTTTCAAAAAATCCAGTCCTTCTCCTATTCGACATTTGGACAGTTTTCGTCCTCTTCTTATATCACAAGGCTGACAAACGATGTCACACAGGTTCAGAATATGATTTTTATGAGTTTGCGGTTTATGCTGCGGGCTCCGTTAATGATTGCGGGCGGCATTGTGCTGTCGCTGGCCGTTAATGTGAAGCTCGGCTTTTTTCTGCTTGTGACCATTCCGATCTTGATCTTGTTTTTGCTATGGGTATTAAAGAAAGGCGGGGCGCTGTTCCGCTCAGTGCAGAA
This sequence comes from Bacillus sp. 11C, assembly GCF_055486375.1. Classification (NCBI taxonomy): domain Bacteria; kingdom Bacillati; phylum Bacillota; class Bacilli; order Caryophanales; family Bacillaceae; genus Bacillus; species Bacillus sp. 11C. The sequence goes on along the minus strand of NZ_JBUPVZ010000010.1, from coordinate 51,924 downwards.
ACGGCTGGATCAGGTGAACACCGTCATGCAGGAAAACTTAACCGCAATTAAGCTGATCAAAGCGCTGCTTCGCGGCAGCCACGAGGTCAAAAGATTTATCAAAGCCAACACAAGGCTGATGGAAAAAACAGTTTCAGCTTTTCAGCTTGTGGAATTCACGATGCCTGTGCTGATGCTGCTGATGAACCTCTGCATTCTTTTGATTTTGTGGGCAGGGGCCCACAGTATCACGAACGAAAGCACTCAGGTTGGTGATGTTGTAGCGATTATTAACTACGCAACACGAATGACGGGCGCGCTTTCGATGTTTCCGTTTTTGATTATGATTTTCACCAGGGCTAAAGCTTCTGGGGATAGAATCGGCGAGGTGCTTGAAACGGAAGGCGATGAAGGAGAGGAAGAGATCATATCTGATCGTTTGTCGGGACGGATTGCGTTTCAGCATGTATCCTTCCGTTATCCTGACATGGACAGAGAAGCACTGCGAGATGTCTCATTTTCCGTAAATCCAAGGGAAACGATCGCGCTTCTCGGTGCGACGGGAGCGGGCAAATCCACGCTCTTTCAGCTCATTCCGCGGCTTTATCAGCCGGATTCAGGCAGCATTTACATAGATGAAAAGCCGATTCGTGATGTTCCGGCCGAGGGGCTTCGCAAGCAAATTGGATATGTACCGCAGGAAGTGCTCCTGTTTTCCGGCACAATCAAAGAAAATATCGCTTGGGGCAAAGAAAATGCTTCACTTGATGAAATAATGGAAGCGGCCAAACATGCGCAGATTCATGAAACGATTATGAAGCTCCCGAATGGATATGACACTGTATTGGGACAAAGAGGCGTCAACCTGTCCGGCGGCCAGAAGCAGCGGATTTCCATTGCGCGGGCGCTGATCCGAAAGCCGGCCATCCTTCTTTTAGATGACAGCACCAGTGCACTCGACCTGCAAACGGAGGCGAAGCTGCTTGAGGCGATCAGCACCTATGAGTGCACAACTTTGATCATTACGCAAAAAATGACCACGGCGATGAAAGCTGATAAGATTTTGCTGCTTGAGGATGGCGAACTGATTGAAAAAGGCACGCACAGTGAGCTGCTTTCTGAATCTCAGTTATACAAGCGCATTTACGAGTCGCAATTCGGAAGGGAGGGGAGTGAGTCATGCTAAAAGATATCCGCAAGCCTTTCCAATATCCCAAACTGCCAATCGACAAAAAAGAAAGCGCGAAAAAGCGGACGAAAGCAAAGGATGCAAAAGGCACACTGAAGCGAATCTGGTTTTACTTGGCTGAACGAAAAGGACTGCTCATCCTTGTCATGCTGATGGTTGTCATCAGCGCGATATTCGGGCTCCTCGGCCCCTTTGTGATCGGAAAGGCCATCGACCATTTTATCGTCGGGCGAACGGTCAGCGGACTGATTCCCGTTTTGCTTCTTTTGCTCGTCATTTATGTGATTCAGTCTCTGTCGCTCTGGTTTCAAAACTATTGGATGATTACGATTTCGCAAGGCACTGTTTTCAGAATGAGAAGCGAGTTGTTTACCCATCTGCATGAGCTGCCGATTCCGTTTTTTGATAAACAACGGCACGGCGAGCTGATGAGCCGGGTGACAAATGACATCGAAAATGTCAGCTCGACCTTAAACACGTCAGTCATTCAAATATTGTCAAGCGTCATCACCTTTGTCGGGACGGTTGCGGTCATGCTGTACTTGAGCCCGCTCCTTACAGTGATTACCCTGACCATCATTCCGGTGATGGCTGTGAGCCTAAAATGGATCACCAACCGGACGGGAAAGCTGTTTAAAGAACAGCAGAAAAACCTTGGTGAGCTGAATGGATATATTGAGGAATCCGTTTCCGGCGCAAAGGTCATCAAAGCCTATTCGCGTGAAAAGCAAATCACAGCCGAATTTCTCGAAAAAAACGCCGCGCTCAAGACGTCGGGCTTCTGGGCACAGACGATTTCCGGGTTTATCCCGAAAGTCATGAACTCTTTGAATAACCTAAGCTTTACGATGATTGCGGCAATCGGCGGTCTGTTCGCGCTGAAAGGCTGGATCTCGATCGGCTCCATCGTCGTTTTTGCCGAGTATTCAAGGCAATTCACACGCCCTTTAAACGATCTGGCCAACCAGTTTAATACAATGCTGTCCGCCATTGCCGGTGCTGAACGGGTGTTTGACGTGCTTGATGAAAAAGAAGAGCGCGACGATGAAAAGAACGCCGTTCATCAGCCGATCCAAACAGGCAGTATTGAATTCCGGGATGTGTCCTTCGGTTACGATGAAGGGCAGAAGACACTGAATCATTTACAGTTTACCGTGCCTGCCGGACAGTCCATCGCGTTTGTCGGCCCGACGGGAGCGGGGAAAACAACCGTCACGAACCTGCTCGCCCGTTTTTACGAACCTAATGAGGGAAGGATTTTAATCGACGGTACAGATATTAAAACCCTTACTAGAGCAAGCCTGAGGAAAAACATGGGGTTTGTGCTTCAGGATTCGTTCTTGTTTCAGGGAACGATCAAAGAAAATATTCGCTACGGCAGGCTCGATGCTTCTGATCAGGAAGTCGAAGCTGCTGCAAAAACAGCGAACGCCCACAGTTTTATTGAAAGGCTGCCAAAAGGATACGAAACCGTGTTGACGCAAAACGGATCAGGCATCAGCCAAGGACAGAAACAATTGATTTCTATAGCGAGGGCGGTGCTTGCCGACCCGGTTCTTCTCATATTGGATGAAGCGACAAGCAACATTGATACCGTAACAGAAGTCAACATTCAAGAAGCGCTCGCCCGTTTAATGGAGGGGAGAACAAGCGTCATCATTACCCACAGGCTGAATACCATTCAAAGAGCGGATCAGATTGTGGTGCTAAAAGACGGCGAAATGATTGAAAAAGGCAGCCATAGCGAGCTGATTCGGCAAAGAGGATTTTACAGTGACTTATATGAAAGCCAATTTGAGAAATAGACCTTTGTCCTGCACAAAGGTCTTTTTTGTTACAGTTTTATAGTTCTTTTAATTCATTTTTGTAAAATGTAACGAAATTACTTGACGTAAATAAGTTATGTATATATACTAACTTACATTAAGTAACTGATAACATTTATCAAGGAGGATAAAATGAATAAATCATTTGAAATTGGCACATTACTTTTAAGAGTTATGACAGGTATTATCTTTTTTGTTCACGGTTTATCAAAGTTTCAGGGAATGGAGGGCACCATCCAATTTTTCAGCAGCATAGGCCTTCCAAGCTTTATGGCGTATGTCATCGCAGCAATTGAACTCGTTGGTGGCGTGCTCGTCTTCTTCGGATTGGCTACACGTATTGTCGGTGTTCTGTTTGCTCTCACGCTGATCGGAGCCATCATCACAGTCAAGCTGAAAGCGCCTTTCATGGGCAATGCAGAATTTGATTACCTTCTGCTTTTGACATCCATCCACCTGGCGCTTTCAGGAAGCCGTTTCTTGGCACTGGATCCATTTGTGTTTAAAGGAAAAAAGAGCGAAAACGTAGCGGCATAAGAAAAGAGGCATTCAGCATGACCAGCATTCATGATGATACAAATATTGGCTATGTCAAACTCACAATCCGCAGTCTGGAGCGTTCTCTTCAGTTCTACTGTAACGTCATCGGCTTTCAAGTCTTACAAAAGACGGATCGGCAAGCTGAATTAACGGCTGATGGAAAACGCGTACTGCTTATTCTTGAAGAAAATCCGAGCGCCGTCGTCTTGCCTGAACGGTCTGTGACGGGCCTATATCACTTTGCGATTCTTCTTCCGAACAGAAAGGAACTTGGTATCGCGCTTGCCCGGCTGATTGATTATGGCATTGCGATCGGACATGGAGATCATGCAGTCAGCGAAGCACTCTACCTGTCTGATCCTGATGGGAACGGCATTGAAATGTACGCTGACCGCCCCCGCAGCAAGTGGCAGCGTGATCGTGAAGGAAACTACGTCATGACGACAGCCGCTGTTGACATCGAAGGTCTATTGGAAGAAGCCGGAGATGAGCGGAAAACAGCGCTTCCGGACGATACCATCATCGGACACATTCATTTGCATGTCAGTGATTTGAACGAAGCAAAAGCGTTTTATACAGATGTGCTGGGCTTTGATATTGTCGGAAACTATGCTGGCATGTCCGCCCTCTTTGTTTCAGCCGGAGGCTACCACCATCATATCGGCTTAAACATTTGGGCGGGAAGAAACGCGCCGCCTAAACCGACAAATGCCAGTGGATTAGACGATTACACTGTTGTCCTGCCTCATCAAGAGGAACTGGATCGAGTGGCAGACCGAGTCAAACATGCCGGATATTCGATCGAAGAAACGGAAAACAGCTTCCGTGTGAAAGATCCTGTTTCCGGCGTCCATATTATGTTTGTTAGTTAACTGTAATCTCCTTGCCGAAAAAATGGCAGGGGGATTTTTTGATTTCCAGAAACTCCTGTCAAAAATGATCTGAGGCAGGTATGATAAGAAGGGAATTGGGTAACGGGAGTGATGAGCGTGAAGGCTCTGTTTTTTACGAGAATGTTCACCTTGATGGTGAGCTGTTTGATGTATCTGTCCATTGTGAAAGAGAATAACTGGTTTGAATATGCATTTATAGCAATAGGTGCTGCTGTGTATGCAGCCAATCATTTTTTACAGAAGCCAGAGACAAATGCCGTTTGGTTTTGTTTAATTGATATCGCGGTCGGCTTTTCGTTCGGATTTATCTTTCCCGGCACGGGTTTATTCATTATCATGCTCTGCCCGGTTGCAGTCGCCTTTTTTTTGTGCGGGTTTCATAAAAGAATCGCTTGGTCTGTCTTATGTCTATGCTCTATTTTGTTTTTGATCGTCCTCATCCGTACATATTTGATGTTCGGCAATGAATCTGTCATCGATCATTTGTCGAGCATGACATTCGTCGTCTTCTGCGGAGTCGTCGGAAAATTAATCCGCAAACTGTTGGATGCGCAGGAAACGGCAAAACAGCAGTATCAGGAATTGACGGAATCCCATCTGGCGCTGTCTGCTGCGCACCAGGAGCTGCATTTATATGCGAAGCAGGTTGAAGAGCTGACTGCCATTTACGAGCGGAACAGAATGGCAAGGGAAATCCATGATACAGTGGGGCATAAAATGACGGCGCTGCTCGTCCAGCTGCAGCTTCTGCGTGAATGGCAAAAAAGAGACGGCCAAAAAGCTGAGGAGACAGTCAGTGTATGTGAAACACTTGCCCGTGAAGCGCTTGATGATGTTCGCTTATCAGTGCGGACCCTGCAAACGGAAAACGATCCTTCGATAATCGAAACGCTGAAACAGCTGACAGAGGACTTTTACAAAAATGCGGGCGTAACAACCGAGTTTGCGGTCAGCGGTGATCCTGCGATGATCCCGCTGTCTCTTCATCCGACTCTGGTCAGGACGGTGCAGGAAGCATTGACCAATGCCAAACGGCACGGCGGCGCTACAGCCTGTTCGATCCAGCTTGCCTGCACAACGGACAATATCAGTCTTGTCATTAAGGATGACGGAAAAGGAAATCCCGAGGCGGCACTCGGCTTTGGCCTTTTGAATATGAAAAAACGGACAGCGGAGCATGGCGGAATGATCCGCTTTGAGAGCGAACGAGATCAAGGGTTTACTGTAATCGCCGAATTTTCACTGGCTAATAAAAAATGGAGCTTCGGGCCCGCGCAGCAAAAGGAGAATTTATCATGATTAAGATCATCATTACCGACGATCAGGATATCGTCAGAGAAGGGCTGGCATCACTGCTTCAGCTCAGAGAAGAGCTTGATGTGATCGCAACAGCGCGAAACGGGCAGGAAGCTTTCGAAAAAGCGAAAGCACTTGAGCCGGATATTGTATTAATGGACATCCGTATGCCGGTGTCCAACGGAGTTGAAGGGACAAAACTGATTACAAGCTCGCTGCCCGGCGTAAAGGTTTTGATGCTGACAACCTTCAAGGATTCAGAGCTGATTGCGGAAGCGCTAGAAGAAGGAGCGAGCGGGTACCTGCTGAAGGACATGTCAGCCGATACGATTGTAAAAGCGGTGATGACCGTTCAATCTGGCGGAATGGTGCTTCCCCCGGAACTGACTGCCCAGATGCTGAATGAATGGAAGCGCGAAAAACAGCTGAAAGGAATAAACGAGACAGATAAACCTAAGGAGCTGCTCGACCTGACCGAGCGCGAATTGGAAGTTCTGGCTGAGCTGGGGTACGGGCTGAATAACAAAGAAATTGCCGAAAAGCTGTACATTACAGAAGGCACAGTGAAAAATCACGTGTCGAACATTATCAGCAAACTGTCTGTCAGAGACAGAACCCAAGCCGCCATCTATTCGGTCAGACATGGTGTATCTGACTTTTGACATATGACATTCAGCATATGCGTTTCTCTGAAAAGGCCTGTTAAAGGCCTTTTTTTTCATGCCTTACATTCTATCTGCCGCCACATGCCGCACGCCTTTCTTTTTTCTACAATGGCAATGGGATTACAAAAGGAGTGAAACGACGTGCTGCAAGCAGAAAACATCAAAAAGGCATATGGAAAGAAAACAATCGTGAGAGGTATCTCTTTTTCCCTGCAAAAGGGGGAGTCGTTCGGGCTGCTCGGGCCGAACGGTGCGGGGAAGTCCACAACCATCTCGATGATTTCCGGCCTCGTGCCGCATGATAGCGGGAATATCACAGTGGGCGGCTATATAATTGGCAAAGAAACCACCAAAGCGAAACAAAAAATCGGCGTTGTGCCGCAGGAAATTGCTTTATATCCGACGCTGACGGCTCATGAGAATCTTATGTTTTGGGGGAAAATGTACGGACTAACGCACGGCGAGGCTAAAAAAAAGTCGGCAGAGGTCCTTGAATATGTCGGCCTGACTGAGCGGGCCAAAGATAAAATTGAAACATTCTCAGGCGGAATGAAGCGGAGAATCAACATCGGTGCCGCTTTAATGCACAAGCCTGAGCTGCTGATCATGGATGAACCGACTGTCGGTATCGATCCTCAATCGAGAAATCATATTTTAGAAACGGTGAAACAGCTTAATGAAACGGGCATGACGGTGATCTATACGAGTCATTACATGGAAGAGGTCGAGTATTTATGCGATCGGATCGGCATTATTGATCAGGGAGAAATGATTGCGATCGGCACAAAAAGCGATTTATGCAGCCGCCTTGGAGGCGATACCATTATTCAGCTCACTGTCAGCGGGCTCGATGAAGCATTTCTTTTTGCGATCCGTTCTCTGGCCCATGTGAATGATGTGACCGTACATGAGTCAGGACTCAAAATTGACATTTCTGCGGCCCGCCATGAGAAAGTCGTCACCGGTCTGCTTGCGGAGGCCGCTGCCCATCATATCAACCTGCTGTCTCTTCAAGTGCAGGAACCAAATCTGGAGCGCCTGTTTCTGAATCTGACCGGCCGCACATTGCGGGATTAAGGGGGGGCGGCAATGAAAAAAAGCATATGGATCGCATGGAAGGATCTCAAAATCAGAATCACGGACAGAAAAGGGTTTATGATGCTGATCTTAATGCCGCTGATCCTGACCTGTATTTTAGGGGCGGCGCTCGGATCGGTTGTTGACGGAGGCAATCAGATTGAAGACATCAAAGTCGGCTATGTCCAATCAGGACAGTCAGATGCAGCGAACATGTTTAAAACAGATGTGCTCAAAAAAATGAAGTCGATAAAGGTCAAACAAGCCGGCAGCGAAGACGAGATGAAGAAACTGCTTGAAGAAAAGAAAATTGATGTCGGCATGGTCATCCCGAACGATTGGGAAGCCGGCAAAACTTCGGCTTTTGTTTATGCTGATCCTGATCAAACATTAAAAAGCTCCATCATCGAAACAGCCGCCGCATCTTTCATAGACCAATATAAAGCGGTAAAAGAAGCCGCGTCAGCCTCAATGGACTACGTCAGTGAAACAGCAGCTGTCAAACAAGGAATACTTGAACCTTCACAGCTTGCCGAAAAGCTGGTAAAGACGCTTGAAAAAGAAACGGGTGACAAGATTACTATTAAGGAACAATCAGTCGGCAGCAAGGCTGTTACCAGTTTTCAATACTATTCGGCGGCCATGCTTTGTATGTTTATGCTGTTTCATATGACAGTCGGGGCGAAATCATTTTTACAAGAAAAGGATACGGAAACGCTTGCCAGAATGATGATGACGCCTGCACAAACATACGCCATTCTCTTCGGAAAATGGCTCGGAACCTATCTGTTTGCCATCATACAATTTTTCATATTTCTGATTGTTACGATCAATGTATTTGGTGTGTACTGGGGCGGCAATCTGCTGTTTGTGAGTGTACTGGGGCTTTCTTATGCTGCGGCTGTATCCGGCATTTCAATGCTGCTTGCGTCCTGCATCAGCGACATGAAATCGGCCGATGCGATAGGCGGCTTCGGCATTCAATTGCTTGCGGTTCTTGGCGGGTCCATGCTGCCGCTGTACCAATTTCCGGACTTCTTGCAGTCTGTATCCAAAGCGGTGCCGAATCGATGGGCGCTTGACGGCTTTCTTTCTTTAATGGAAGGGGGAGGCTGGGCTGACCTTCAAAAGCCTGTGCTTCTTTTTGCGGCGATCGGCCTTTGTTCACTCGCGCTTGGCATCAGACGGCTTCATAAAAGATAAGGAGGTAACCAAGTGAAAAAAATCTTAGCCATTTGCGGCATTGAGCTTTCTCTCATTCTTAAGAAGCGGCAGAACTATTTGATGATGTTCGCTGCCCCGCTTTTGCTGACCTTTGTATTTGGAGGGATGCTCGGCGGCAGTGATGACAAGCTGCGCCTTGCGATCGTTGATCAGGACGACACGATTCTTTCGCAGCATTATATTCGGCAGCTGAAGGCACACGATGATATGTATATATTCGATAACATGTCTGAAAGCAAAGCGTCAGAAAAGCTGAAACAAAATAAGATTGCCGGGATCATCACCATTTCCCGCTCGTTCCAGGCACAGCTGGAAAAAGGAAAACATCCTGAGCTGATCTTCCGCCACAGCCCAGAACTGTCGGAAGCGCCGATGGCCAAACAATATGCGGAAAGCACATTGGCAAAACTCAATATTCAGGTTACCGCGGCGAAAACGTCAGCTCAGGCAGCGGGGGAGAACTGGAAGGCGGCGTATAAGACAGTTATCGCCAAAGATCATGAAGATGCGGCACCAGCCGTAAAACGAAAGACGCTCAGCGATAAAAAAGAGGGTGCGGGCGGAAGTGACACAGCCTCCAGAGCAGCCGGCTTTTCCATTCTGTTTGTCATGCTGACCATGATGGGGGCAGCGGGAACCATCTTAGAAGCAAGAAAAAACGGCGTCTGGTCCAGATTGCTTACAGCCTCTGTCAGCCGAGCTGAAATCGGTGCGGGGTATGTGCTGTCCTTCTTCGTCATTGGCTGGATTCAATTTGGCATCTTGCTGCTCGCAACCCATTGGCTGTTTGGCATCAACTGGGGCAATCCGGCTGCGGTTATTGTGTTAGTATCGCTTTTTCTGCTGACCGTTGTCGGCATCGGGTTGGCCATTGCGGCCAATGTCAGAACGCCGGAACAGCAGCTTGCGTTCGGCAACTTGTTCGTCATCGCAACGTGTATGGTAAGCGGAATGTATTGGCCGATAGACATTGAACCGAAATTGATGCAGTCCGTTGCTGAATTTCTTCCGCAAAAGTGGGCGATGAGCGGATTGACTGAGATTATCGCTAACGGTGCACACGTCACAGATATTCTCGGGATCTGCGGCATCTTGCTTGCTTTTGCGGCAATTACTTTCGCAGCGGGGCTGAAAGCGCTCCGATCCTAAAAAACATCTGCCTTCGGGGCAGATGTTTTTTAGGATCATTTTGCTTTTTCTGTAAGCTTCAGTCTCTGTTCCAAATGTTGTTTCACGGACGGCCAGTCACTGTCGATAATGCTGTAAAACACCGAATTACGGAATGTTCCGTCTTTTCTGATCATTTGGTTTCGCAATATGCCTTCTTTGACTGCTCCCAGCCGTTCAATCGCCTTTTGCGATCTGACATTCCGCTCATCTGTTTTAAACTGCACCCGAATCGTGTTGAGCTGTTCAAAGCAGTACTGTAACAGCAAATATTTGCCTTCAGTGTTGACCGAGGTGCCCCACACTGAAGGGTGCAGCCATGTCCAGCCGATCTCAAGGCTCCTTGTAGCGGATGACATATGCAGAAATCGCGTAGTGCCGACGATTTTACCAGTCTCACAATGAATCATCACGAATGGAAATTCCGCTCCGGATTCTTTCGTTTTCAGCGCCTCCTCAACAAAAGCCTCCATATCATGCAGCGTTGTAATCGTTTTCGGTAAATGGGCCCAGATGGTTTCATCATTTGCAGCTTCATATAAACCTTGAATATGGCTTTTGTCCATCGGCACCACCCGGATCAGTTCTCCTGTTAATTCACGCAATGTCACATTCATCGTTCGTCCCCCCGCATAAAGTATGGGAGCAGCCTGAAGGCTGCTCCCGCTAATCCTCATCTATCATCGCTAAAATCGATTCCAGCCAAGAAACGTAATTTTTCTCTCGCTCCAGCGCTTTCGTCAGCACGAGATAGTGGCCGAAGTCCGGTGAAGTAAATGATATCGGATCCGCTGAAACCATAAGCTTTTCATAGCTTTCCTGCAAATCAGACAGCTTGGCTTTGCGTTTTCGCAGCTGGTCTGTGAACAAATCAGAAGCCTCCTGCCGCGATAGGGAAGAAATGAAATAAGCCTTCAGCATAAATTCATCCTTCACCGTCTCCGGTATCGGCTGATGGCGGATCAGCCACTCATGCAGCTCCTGCTTTCCGCTGTCTGTCAGGGTGTACATCTTTTTCTCCAGCTTCGTGCCTTGAATCGTTGTGCGGAACGTGATAAACCCTTCATCCGTCAGCTTTTTGAGCTCAGGATAAATCTGGCTGTGCTTGGCGCTCCAAAATTGGCCGAGCTCCTCTTTAAAATAACTCGTAATATCATAGCCGCTCAATTCGCCTTTTCGCAAAAGCCCTAATATGGCGTATTTCAATACTCTCATGCTATCCTCCGTGTCTATGGCTGTTTCACAAAAATAGATGAGCCAGCGCTCACCTGTGATCCTAACTGCCTATTCCCCTTATTATAGAAAAGGGAGGAAGGGAACACAACCCGGTCCATTTCTTCTTATTTTATTATAAAAGGAATTTTGTTCGAAAAAGATTAAAAATATTGGAACGGTAACAATATAAATAATAAATTTTAACAACCATTTACCAGATCATCAGTTTACAAAAAAGTTAGGCTGTTTTTTGGTAATCGGTTAATAGAAGTTATCTTACGTAGTATCAAAAATGAAGGTTGATTAAGAGTATTTTAAAACGGGTTTAAGTGTTGTTATATATGTTTAAAAGAGAAAGCAAACTCGAACAAAGGTGTATCTTTTTAATGAGTATGAGTACAAGAGATAACGCTTTTTTGGTTTTATTTACAAATTAGAACGTATGTTCTATAATGAGAGTGGCAGTTAATCAAGTTCATGAATAGCTAAATATGTAAAAATATTGTACCATTATGAATATAATTCGAATTCAATAATTTTTATAATGGTACGGAGGGTACAGATGCTCAGAACACCTTATGGTACATATAATGGTGATAGTTGGGAAGAACACTGCCAAGCTTTTTTGAAAATGAAGTATGAAACAGATGGTTATCAAGAGATGACTGCACATACACATGGTGACTTAGGAATAGAAGGTTTCACTAGAACGGGAATAGTCTTTCAATGCTATTGTCCTGATGAAGAATATGATTCTATTAAACTATACAGTCATCAAAGGGATAAAGTTACAAAAGACCTAAATAAATTAAAAAAATACAAACAACAATTGTTAAAGTTCTTTCAAGGAGTAAAAATCAAAAAGTGGATTTTTCTTACTCCGAAAATTATAAATAAAGATCTGATAAGACATTGCCATGAAAAAGCAGTTGAGTACAGAAATGATAAAACCATGTTGGATTTATTGGATCATTCCTTTGATGTTTTAGCGCATGATGAAAGCTATTATGGGAAGGAGATCATCCAAGCAAAACAGATTCTAAATGAAAAGATAAATATTGATGTACCAATACCTGATGCTGAAGAGATTATTAACTGGAAGCAATGTCAAACAAGCTCAATTGGGGTGTTAGACAGAAAAATCGGAAATCTTTTTAGTCAATTGGATGAGCCGACTAAAGTCGCTAAAACAAATAAATACATTGATTTACAAGTGCGCAATTATATTAAGGGACAAGAAATCCTTAATCATATGAAGCTAACTTATAGTTCAGCATATGAGAAACAAGTTAAGATTAAAAGTTCCATTGCTAGTCATTTGGAGGCTGAGGTGTTGCTAACGGATTTAAGTCCTAAAGAGCTATTGAAAGACACATTAGATAAGTATAAGTTAGCTCTCCAAGGAGAGCAGTTTCATGATATTTTTGAATACTCAGTGTACAACGATTTGTGCCACGAGGCGATAGCAAGCTGGTTAATAGACTGCCCGTTGGATTTTGGAGGGTGAAAAATGGATTTGCCATTTGAGGAAATTAAAGAAATAAGGTTTGTAAGAAAAAAAGTGCCTATCTCACCTGAACTGCGACCAATGTATAGGATATCACAAATTATTTTAATCTTACATCTTTCGTCAACAAAGCAAACTGCATCACTATTAAAATTACAGTTATTTAATTGGGGATTACAAAATCAGGGTCGCTGTGAAAGATTGTTGAAGCTAAAGAAAACAAGTAATTTTCCCATTATTCGCTTTGACCCCTTTTTGAATCGAGCCTTAAATTACGGAATGGCAATGGGATTATTTTCATTTAATGACCGTACTGGTAAATTCTCTTTAACTCAAAAAGGGGAAGTTCTCGCAGAAAAGCTATTAGAGGAAAATGTATTTCTAGAAGAGAAAAAGTTTTTGGGAAAAATAAAGAAGAGTCTATCTGATTCTTATATATTGCGATTATTTAAAGAGAGGTACCCCTCATGAATAGAATAAAATTGGATAACCTAAAAATAACTATTGATACTGTAGATGGAGTCTTTGGTACTGAAATACCTTTTAAAGATGGATTTAATATATTAAGAGCAAGAAATACTAAAGGAAAAAGTTCTACTCTAAATTCAATACTTTACGCGTTAGGTATTGAAGAGATATTGGGTGGGAGAAATGCGAAAACGATGAAGCCCGTGTTAAAAGACAAACTGTTATATAAGGAAAAAGAAATTCTTATCCTAGAGTCAAAAGTGCAGCTAGAGATTTCTAATCAAAGAGGCGATATCATTACATTGACCAGGTGGATTAAATCTTCGAGTATCAATGAGAAATTAATTAGAGTTCACTTTGGACCTCAACTTTCAAAAGAAGGCAAAGTGAATTTCAAAGATTTTTATGTCCATATGAAGGGAGCAGCGTCTGAAAATTCTGGATTTCACGCTTTTTTATCTAACTTTTTAGATTGGAAATTACCAGAGGTTCCAACTTTCGAGGGAGGGGACAGAGTTTTATACATTCAGACACTTTTTCCTTTGTTCTTTGTAGAGCAGGTAAAAGGCTGGAACAGTTTTTATTCTCCGATTTCAGGAAGTTTTGGAATAAGAGATATATCAAAGCGAGCATTCGAATTTTTATTAAATATGGATATTACAAAAAACACTAAGGAACGAGAAGAATTAAAAATTCTTAGAGCATTGCTTATGAATAAGTGGTCTAATTTAAAACAAGATTTAGAAGATTTAGCAGTCAGTGTTCACGCAGAAATTCCTAGTCTACCAGAAAAGCCAACGCTTTTGGACGAGTTAACACTGAATGTTTATGATAATAATAAACTAATTTCTATTTTTGATCGTATATTCCAATTAGAGAGTTCAATAAAGGATAAAGAGAACTTTCGTGTTGAAAAAATATCAAATGTAACATCAGAATACGAAAAGAAAGTAAAAGAACAAGATCTTTTAGTATTACAATTGCAAGATGAAATTAACTCATTAAGACAGGATTTGCATTTGGAGAAAAATAACATACAGACTATGGATGAGAACTTGAAACATTTAGATGTAGATTTAAAACGAAATCAAGAAGCTGAGAAGCTATATAAACTTGGATCAGATATAGATACGAGCTTTTCTCAAGGTATTTGCCCAACGTGTAATCAATATGTCGAGGACTCGCTATTGCCGCCAGAAACAAATATCCAGCCGTTAGATTTATCAGACAATATTACTTTTATAAAAGAGCAAATTAATACACTGAAATTCGGTATCAAACAATCACAAAGAATTATAAAAAATAAACAATCCAAACTAGCTGTGATTACGGAACATCTGGAAAATGCCAGAAGAGAGTTAAGATTATATAAATCAGAATTGAATGAAAACCCACAAATACCAACCAAAAAGGAATTGGATAAATTAGTTGAGTTAAAAATTCTCTTAAGCAAATTTTATGAAGCGAGTAATTCTTTTGAAAAAATCGAAAAACGTTTTGAATTAATAAAGGAAGAGTGGAGGGATTACTCAGTTAGACGAAAAGCTTTACCGCAAGATTACTTTTCAGAATTGGATAAGAAAAAACTTATATACTTTGAAAAACAGTTCCTAACTTTATTAGATGCCTTTAATTTTTCTAGTATTAACACGAATGAAATCTCCGTATCATATGATAAATTCACTCCAATTGTCAGTGGTTTTGATATCAAGTTTGATTCCTCAGCAAGCGATAATATTCGTTTAATTTGGTCTTATGTGATTGCCATTTACAAAACTAGTAAGGAGTTTCATGGAAATCATCCAGGACTAGTGGTATTTGATGAACCTGGCCAGCAGCAAATGGATGTGAAAAGCCAAAAACAACTGTTTGAAGTATTATCAAATACAAAGGGACAAGCAATTATAGGTTCATCCCTAGAACCCGAAGAAATAAATGAAATGACTAAAAACTTGACTCTTAATGTTATTGATTTGGGTGAGGAATATATTATTAAACCTCTAAAGTGAACATTGAAGAATAATTTATTGAACAAAAATAAGCGTTTAATTTAATGTTAGGTTAAACGCTTATAAAATGGTTAAAAGAAAATTAAATGTAATTTAAAAGGAATTAAAGGGGTTAGCGTAAAATTCTTTTGCTCCACTTATTATTAAACCTCCTCGTAACAAAAGCACTACATTTTTTTTGGATTGGATACCCTTTAAAATGTAAATTACTAGATTAAGAAATATTGAAATACTACTAAGCTTCAAATGCACCCCATAACAGCCCATCGGTACGGGAGAAATAACTGATGAAGGTATCAAAAAAGTCAGAGCTTTTTATGCGCTGAGTCAATAATGCATACGCCAATTTATGACATCAGCCACTTTTTCAAATAGAGCAGACATGTTAAGGTACAACCAACGATTTCTAAAAATTTGAAATAAAAGGAGCGCTGTTATGCAAATTAAAGAAATTTTTATGATCCGTTGCATTTCGTGCTTATGTGTTGTCCTGCTCCATATCATTTCAATGGTCCTGATGCTCCAGGCAGAAGCTCTCGCAAATATTTCTCACACTATAGATTCTTTCCGCACACTCCTGATGTTCAGCACGCCTGCTTTCATTTTCATCTCTGAATTTTTGCTGGCCCGTTCTTATCCTGATGGGGTGCCGACCGGTTTTTTAAAGAAGCGGGGAAAAGTGATTTTCGTTCCTTTTTTATTTATCGCGTCTATTGATGCACTGTTGATGACCAGTGCGATGGGAGGAGAGGTGACCTTTCTCGCGTTTGTGCAAAAATACCTGGCGAACGTATTGTTAGGAAACTTTATCGGATACTTTATTCTCGTTATCTTTCAATTTTACATTCTGCATATAATTTTTCACGAGTATTTGAAAAAAGCATCGCCGAAATGGGTGCTGTCCATCTCATTTGTCGTGACAGCCGCTTATTTAAGCTATTTCTCAGCAGTCAGCCCGGCTCCTGCTTCTGAAGAGGGAGGGGCGTTTCCGTTCTTCTGGGTTCCGTTCACAGGCTGGCTTTTCTACTTTTGTCTGGCCTACTATTGCGGATCAGAGTACAAGCGCTTTTTAGCGCTGCTGAACCAATACCGCTGGGTGATATACGGCGCCGCGCTAGCTTCTGCTGCGCTGGTTGTCACTGTTTCTTATGGCGGAGAAACCGGCATGATCAGTTCGAAACGGCCTGATATCATGCTGTATTCGACTAGCATGATTTTCCTGTGCTTTCACTTGTTTTCTAACATGAAGCATGTGCCGAAAATCGTGATGTTTATCAGCAACTATTCCTTTTCGATTTATCTGCTTCATGCTTATTTTATGATCATAGGCTACGTTTTGCTTTTAAATATGCCCGGGATTCCCGCCGTACCGGCTGTTCTTCTGTTGTTTGCCGTGTGCACAGCCGGCCCGATTCTGACCTCATGGGCACTGAATAAATTCAAATACGGTTATTTATTTGTGGGGAAGGTCTATCAGCCAAAACAGAAGAAAGCCACATTAGAAGTGCGTGATCACGCAGGGTGAAAACAAGCGGCAGGAGAGAGGTTCCTGCCGCATTTCTTTATTTCTCATCTACTTGCAGTACCGTTTTTAAATACAGTTTTGCAGATTCAGCAAGTCCAGATACATCGGCCTTTTCTTCATCGAAATATAGCGCGTTCTGGATGATGCCGTCATTCATATTGAGGAAAAATTTCGCGATCGTCGAGAGAGGCTGCAGAGGCTGAAATTCCCCCTGATCGATTCCTTTTTGCAATAGCTTTGAAAACCTTGCCACAAAAAGATCATACCGCTTTTCCAAATACTTCCGCCGTTCTTCATTGCGCCAAGCCGTCACTAAATATTCAAACTGCACCGGCGCCAGTGTATCCGCTGCATCACGCAGGCCTTCAGCCAGTTCATCCAAATAGCGGGAGATGGCGGCCCAAACACTTCGGTGTTCAGCTGAGTCATCAAGCTTTCGGAGCCCTTCATTTAGCCCTGCTTCAATGATTCGCCGAAACATCTCCTCGGTGCTTGAAAAATAAAGATAGACACCGCCTCGGCTGAAACCTGACTCTTCCACAACGTCTTTCATTGTCGTTAATTCGAATCCTTTTCGTTTAAAAACGGTTTTGGCAGCCTCTAAAATCTCGGCCTGCCGTTTATCCTTGTGCTCCTTTGTTACTTTCGGTGACAAGATATCGCCTGCTTTCTGCAATTTTCTTACCTACAAGTGTAATCAACCCAACCATGATCAGCAAGCAGCCGCAGACAAGAAATGCAAGTGATACACCGATCCATTCCGCCAGTACACCCCCGCCCGCCATGCCGAGGATGGAGGCGAGGGTCGTCGCGCTCTGAATGGCGCCAAACACCCTGCCGCTGTAATCGACAGGCACTGTTGTCTGCACGAGAATTTGAAATGGAATATGGACAAGACCGAAAGCCGCTCCCATGATGAAAAAAGCGAAAATAAAAAGAGCGATGCCGGCTATTCCCATTCCGCTCAGAAATGGCACGCCTCCAGTTGCTAGCCCAAGCAGAAAGGTCCCAGCTGAGAAATAAAGAAAATAAGAGGTGATTCGCCGTCTGCCGGCAATTGCCGCCGTAAGGAGCATGCCGGCTCCGCTGACGGCCATGCACCAGCCTGCAAGCTCAGGCGGAGCGCCTGAAAAAGAACGGATAAGAATGATCGCCTGCGAATCACCAATCTGCAAAACAAAGAGAACGACGCAAGCTGTGAGCAAGCCTGTTAAAAGAAGCGGCACCCGTTTCATAAACTGAAGGCCTTCTTTTATAGAAGCGAGTGCCGATGTTTTTTCTTGAGGTGTATGGGCTTTTGGTAAAAAAGCATCTTTGGGGAGAAAAAACAAAATAACAGCGGATAGAAGAAAGGCGCCGGCGTTGATATAGAAAACAGAATGAATAGAGACTGTGCCGATCAGCATGCCGCCGAGGGCAGGACCGAAAATTTTAGAGCTGTTATCAATGATGCTGCTGACGGAAACGGCCTGCTGAATGTGCGCTTCTGGAGCCAATTCCTTAAGCTTCCCGTTTTTAGCAGGTGTAAAAAGTGAAGAAAAACAGCTCTGGAGGCTTAGCAATACGTAAAGCTGCCAAAGCTCACTGACATAAACGCAGCCGATAACGGTGAGGGCACGGCCGATTTCAGATAGAAACATGATCGTTTTTCTGTCAAAGCGGTCGGCAAGCAAACCCGATACCGGACCGAGTACAATGACAGGCAAAGCGAAGGACATCATCAAAAATGACATATCTAACGGTGAAGCGTGAAGCTGAAAAGCGGCTAACGTTAGCACGGCCAAAATGTGAAGCCAGTCTCCAAGTGAAGAAATGGTTTGCGAGGCTAACAGTGTCATCAGCCCTTTTTGATTGCGAAACAACGGTTTTTCCATGATTCATCCTCCTGTTCAATAAAAATGACACTAGTGTCGTTTTTATTGTATGAGAAATAATCGCAAGATACAATCTTTTTCTTGTAAAATAAAGGAGAAGATTGAACAGAAGGGAGAACATACATGACAACAGCCAATCTAAGCTATCCAATAGGAGAATACCAGCCGAGGGAATCGGTATCGAAGGAGCAAAAAGCTGTATGGATTCAAGCTCTTGAAAAAGTGCCGGCCAAACTGAAGAAAGCCGTTGAAGGCATGACGGACAGCCAGCTTGACACACCGTACCGAGACGGGGGATGGACCGTTCGGCAAGTTATTCATCATCTGGCTGACAGTCATATGAACAGCTATATTCGATTTAAGCTGAGCTTGACGGAAGAGACACCGGCCATCCGTCCATATGATGAAAAAGCGTGGTCGGAGCTAAAGGACTCGAAAACAGCAGATCCAAGCGGTTCACTCGCACTTTTGCAGGCGCTTCACGGGCGATGGGCGGCTCTTCTTCGCACCCTGACGGATCAGCAATTTCAATGTGGTTTTTATCACCCCGACACAAAAGAGGTCATGACCCTGGAGAACGCGCTCGGGCTGTATGTCTGGCACTCACATCATCATATCGCTCATATTACGGAGCTTTCCAAACGGATGGGGTGGTCTTAACGCTTTTGCCGGCGGAAAGCCGGAAGAGTGATAGCAGCAATCACCAGCAGTGAAATCACAGCAGCGGCGGCATATAAATGGTCATAGCCGCTCGCGACACTCGCATGAATGGCGTCGCTTATCGCGGTTTTGACTTCAGGCACGGGAATCCGTTCGATTTGTTCTTGGAAAGAAGAAACGTCAGAACTGTCGATCTCCGGAATCATCTGCATCGCCTTTTCTGAATGTCCGCTGTCCGATAAGCGGCTGCTGATTTCATCATCTATTTGGTCAAACCCGGCTGTGATAAAACCTGCATAAAGAGTAGGCGCCAATGTCAGTCCGATTTGCCTCACCAATGAAAGCGTGCCAAGCGCTGTGCCTTTATTCGTTTTCGCCGCCTCTGATACAAGGACGTTCAGCGGGGCGCCTAACAGAAAGCCAAAACCGATGCCTGCCGCCACACTAGCGATTACAAACTCCCATTTCTCCGTCACCCAAAGCGGAAATAAAGCAAATCCCGCACATGAAATGATGCCCGAAAGAATTACGGTTTTCACCGGACCTTTTTTGTCGGTGAGCGCTCCGCCGAGCCAAGCGCCGATTCCTGAAGCTAACGCAAGCGGTGTCATCCAATAGCCTGCTTTTGCAGCAGGGACACCCAAATACTGCTCAACATATGACGGGATAAAAATGACCGCCGCCAAGAGTCCGCCAGATAACAAACCGATAATAAGCGTGCGCTGAAACATGTGGTTGCGCAGCAGAGAATACGCCAAAATCGGATCGCCCCCGCGCATTTCAACCCGCCTTTCAAACAAGATAAGCCCTGCAAAACAAAGAATGCCAAAACCAATACATCCATAAACCTCTAGATCTCCCAAGCTGTTTAAGAGATTTGCCCCGTCAAGATTCGTCATGCCGTACATCACAGCTAAAATCGACAGGGAAAGAAGGAAAATTCCGGCCGTATCGAGGCGTTTAGCCTCAGGCGCTTTTGTTTCCGCGATAAAACATGCACCGAAAACAACCAATAGCACTGCAATCGGCAAATTAATCAAAAACAGCCAATGCCAAGACCCGGTCCAATCAAGCAGAAAGCTTCCAATATTCGGCCCGAGCACAGCAGCCATCCCGTTCATTGCGCCAAGCAGCCCAAGCGCCTTCCCCTGCTTTTCCTTTGGAAGGGTAGTGAGAATGTGCGAGCTGCCGATAATGAAAATCCCGCCGCCCCCAAGCGCCTGAATCAGCCGAGAGATCAGAAAGAGAGGGAAGCTTTGGCTCAAAGCAACAAGCAAAGAACCAAGTCCGAACAGGCAAACCTCAATGAGAAAGAGTTTCTTTCTGCCATAGCGGTCTGAAAGCTTTCCGACGATCGGCACACTGACGCTAAGACCGAGTGTATAGAGGGTAATGCCCCATGATCCCCAGGAAGGAGAAACGGCGAACGACTCGTTTATCGTTGTTAAAGCAGCCGAAATAATTCCGTTATCCAGTGCAGCCATAAACACACCAATCGTAAACAGGCTGATCGCCCACTTTTGGCTTTTCTGCTTTGTCAATGCTTCAGACAAATTCATCAACCCCTTTTTAATTCACTTTGAATATATTATTCATTTTAAGTGAACTAAATGTCAAATAAAAAAAGCCTGCTTCCGCGGTTTGCGGAGGACAGACTTAAAGATTTATTCTTTTTTCACTTTCTCCAACGCTTTTGAAAGGATAGAAAGCCCTTCGGAAACCGCCTGCTTTTCTTCAGGAGACAGCAGCTCCAATGAACGCTTTAATTTCAGATGGCCCTTTTCATATAGACCCCGAAAAATATTTTTTGCATTCTCCGTCAACTGAACAACCACTGAACGGCGGTCCTCTTCAGAATGTGATCGTTTGACAAACCCTGATTTCTCAAGACGGTCAAGCAGCCCTGTTGTATTGGACAGGGAAGCCCCCATTTTTTCAGCAATGTCGCTTACTTTCAGTGTTCCATGGTTGTTTAATAGCATCAGCACTTTCATTTGCGGCATGCTCATATCCAGCTTCATCCACTCGGACACGTCACCGAGCCCGGCAGAGGTTAAGACTTTCATATAAAGCACCCATATTTCCCGTTCCTCAGATGACAGAATGTTTTCGTTTAATACCGTTGTATCGTGTAAATTATATTCCATTTCATCACTTCCTCATCATTCGCTCCTCTTACCATATTACTCGATTTTCACTCCCGAAAGAAAGTGAGCAGAAACCGCAAGCGGGACTTTGTCCGAAAAATAACGGTAGTGTATAATGAGTTGGAGATTATTAGGGGGAGAAGAGTGAACTAGAATATGATTGGAGAGACCATTGCTGATTAAAAAGAATGCTTTATCAATTTTAAAAATTGTTTTTCCTATTGCGGTTTTACTATTTGTTATTTATCAATCGAAAAAAGAACTGACAAATCTATCATTCAAACGCACGCTTATGGTCATCAACGGGCTGGAACGTACGGACTTATTCATCCTTGTATTGATCGGCTTGCTGGCTGTTGCGGCCATGTCGCTGTATGATTACGTCCTGAAATACTCACTGCGCCTTTCGATCACAAACGGAAAGGTATTCAGGGTTTCCTGGATCGCCAATTCATTTAATAACGTGCTCGGGTTCGGCGGTTTAGCCGGAGTCGGGTTAAGAATGATGTTTTATAAAGAGCATACGAAAGACCATAAGGCGCTCGTAAAAGGAATCGCCTGGCTTACATCCTCAATGCTTCTCGGGTTATCTGTTTTCAGCATTTTCGTCGCCGCACGAGTGCTGCCAGTGGATGAAGTGATTCATGAAAAGCCTTGGCTGTGGGCGGTCATTATCGGTTTCGCGCTGTTATTGCCGCTATCACTAGCGGTTTCTAAAATAAAAGGCCGTAAAGCCGGAGACGAAGAAAATGCGGACAAAGTGAAAAATCCGATTTTCGCTTATATCGGCGCTTCCGTTGCCGAATGGCTAATGGCTGGAGGCGTCATCTATCTGTCTTTGTTCGCCATGGGCATTCATGCTGATATCCGGTATGTGTTCGGGGTATTCGTCATTGCGGCGATCGGAGGGATGATCAGTCTCGTGCCGGGTGGCTTCGGCTCATTTGACCTTTTGTTTTTGCTCGGGATGGAGCAGCTTGGCTATCATCAGGAGGCCATTGTGACATCTATTCTCTTGTACAGGATCGTCTATTCATTTATCCCATTCGGTCTGGGATTGTTCTTTGCTGCCGGCGACCTGACCGAAAACACAATGAGACGGCTCGAAACGAATCCGCGCATCGCACCGGCAATTGAGACGACAAACGTTTTGCTTGTCGTCCAGCGGGCGATATTACTGAGAATTTTGCAGGGCTCGCTTTCCCTTATTGTGTTTGTTGCCGGGCTGATTGTCCTGGCTTCAGTATCTTTGCCGATTGACAGGCTGACGGTTATTCCGCACATTCCGCGCCCGGCCCTTTTGCTGTTCAACGGCCTGTCCTTAAGCTCAGCGCTTATATTGCTGATTTTGCCGATCGAGCTTTATAAACGGACAAAACGCTCCTATACGATGGCGATTACAGCGCTTGTCGGCGGCTTTGTGTTCAGCTTCTTAAAAGGACTCAACATCAGTGCGATATTCGTACTGCCGGTGATTATTGTATTGCTTGTGCTATTGAAAAAACAATTTGTTCGAGAACAGGCATCCTATACGCTCGGACAAATGATTTTCGCTGCAGCGCTTTTCACTGTGGCGCTCTTTAACTATAACGTCATTGCAGGTTTCATTTGGGAACATATGAAGAAGGTGATGCGCCACGAATATTTCGTCCACAGCACCTCGCATATTACATATGCAACCATCATGGCGATCATCATTGTGCCGCTGTTCTTCATTTTATTTACAGTGGTGTATCATAAAAAGACAAAACCAATCGGGGAAAAAGCTGATCCCGATCGCCTTGCTTTATTTTTAAATCAAAATGGCGGGAACGCGCTGAGCCACCTAGGCTATCTTGGAGATAAGCGGTTTTATTTTTCAAGTGATGGGAATGCACTGCTTCTGTTTGGGAAAATCGCTAGAAGGCTGGTCGTGCTCGGCGATCCGTCAGGCCGCAGAGAATCGTTCCCGCTCGTACTGGAAGAATTTCTGAACGAAGCGCATCAGAAAGGATTCAGTGTTCTGTTCTATCAAATTGAACGAGAGGACATGGCGCTGTATCACGATTTCGGCTATAACTTCTTTAAACTGGGCGAGGAAGCCTATGTGGATTTAAATACATTTACCTTGACCGGGAAGAAAAAAGCCGGTCTTCGGGCAATCAATAACCGCTTTGAGCGGGAGGGATATACCTTCCATATCGATCATCCCCCATTTTCTGATGCGTTTTTGGAGGAACTGAAACAAATCTCGGATGAATGGCTCGGCTCGAAAAAGGAGAAGGGGTTCTCGCTCGGATTTTTTGATCCTTCATATTTACAGAAAGCGCCGATCGCCTACATGAAAAATGCAGAAGGAGAGATCGTTGCCTTCGCAAATGTCATGCCGATGTATCAGGAAGGGGAAATCTCAGTCGATCTGATGCGCTACCGCGATGACGCCCCGAACGGCATTATGGACGCATTGTTCATCCGTATGTTTTTATGGGCGAAGGAGGAAGGCTGCACGTCGTTTAACATGGGAATGGCGCCCTTGGCCAATGTCGGCACCGCCTTTACATCCTTCTGGTCAGAAAGATTTGCCGCTGTCATTTTTAATAATGTCAGATACATGTACAGCTTCAGCGGGCTTAGGGCCTTTAAAGAAAAATACAAACCGGAGTGGCGTGGCAAATACTTGGCGTACCGGAAAAACAGATCCCTTTCTGTCACCATGTTCCTCGTCACGCGGCTGATCGGTAAAAGCAAAAAAGACTCCGTCTAACCAGACGGAGTCCTTTTTTATTTCGCCTTTAAGAAATAGGTTTCAATATCATCAAGCAGATAGTTTGCCGCTTTAATTCCGCCTGCGGTTGTCCATACGACGTCATCGACTTCATGGGCGTTACCTGACTTCACGGCCTTCAGGTTTTTCCATAGTGAACTGCTCGTCCACTGACTGGCCCATTTTTCATTTTCTTTTGCGTTATCGGCTTTATACGTGAAATAAAACAGCACATCGGCATCCATATCAGGAATGGACTCTTTACTGTCTGTTGAGAACGTAAATTGATCTTTCTGTTTCTTAAACAGCTCCACCTGTTTTTCAGGGCGTTTGAATCCAAGCTGGTCTAAAATAATTCCAGAAAATGAATCGGTATAATAAATTCTTGACTCGCCGGATAAAAAGCGTACGACAGAAACTGTTTTATTTGTCTGATCGCCAAGCTTTTCTTTTAAATCGGCAGCGCGTTTATCAAAATCGGCAATGACTTCCTTGCCTTTGTCCGCCTTATTCACCGCGTTGGCGTATAGAGTCAGGTTTTCCTTCCAGTTCCCAGCCAAAGATTCGGCGAAAACGGTCGGCGCAATCGCATTTAACTGATCATAAATTTTTTCCTGGCGCACTTTGTTTCCAATAATCAAATCAGGCTTTAATTCTGCGATGGCTTCCACATTCGGTTCCGTTTCAAGACCGACGTTTTTAACACCTTTCATGTCATCTTTCAGATAGTCATACCACGGGTCGCCCTTCCATGACTTTACGGCTCCGACCGGCTTAATGCCAAGCGCTAAGAGCGCCTCTGTTCCTTCATTTGTTAAAACAACAATCCGTTTTGGATTGGCGGGAATGTTGTCTGATGTCCCCATTGCATGTTTGACCGTTCTTGTTTTGCTGCTTGCCCCCTCGCTGTTGCTTGAACTTTCTGAACCATTACAGGCAGAAAGTACCATAACGGCCATTAAAATTACGAATAGCATGCTGATATGCTTTTTCATCTTTTTCCTCCCAATATTGAAATTCATTATCATTTAGATCATAATAAGCAGTGTTAAGAGTGTCAATCCCTAATTGAGGATTATTCTCAAAAACAAACATGACATAGTAAATAACTAGGAGAATTAGATCATGATCTGCAAAAAGGCATCTTCAAAATGGATTGTGTTAGTATGTCTGATTTTCATTTTACTGGCGGCTGTCTGCGCAAGCGTCGTCTACGGCTATACAGGGACGTCATGGGGACAGGTCTATCAGGCGTTTACTTCTTTCAACGGTACAAATGAACATGTCATCATCAAAGACGTCAGACTCCCGCGTGCAGTGGTTGCCACAGTTGTCGGCGCCTCGCTTGCAGCCGCAGGCGTTCTCATGCAGGCGCTCACAAAAAATCCGCTCGCGTCACCGGGGATTTTCGGAGTTAACGCAGGTGCCGGCTTTTTTATTGTTGCCGGATCGTTTTTTCTGCATATTCAATCACCTCAGGCGCTAGTATGGAGCTCTTTTCTCGGTGCAACATTTACCGCTGCGATCGTCTATGCCGCAGGCTCGCTTGGAAGGGAAGGGCTGACGCCAATCAAATTGACGCTGGCGGGGGCTGCCATGGCGGCCATGTTTTCTTCTCTGACACAAGGCTTGCTTTCTGTCAATGAACTCGAGCTCGCTCAGGTGCTTTTTTGGCTGACCGGCTCTGTGCAGGGCAGGAGTCTGGATCTGCTGATGACAATGCTTCCATATGCAGCCGCAGCGCTTGTGATCAGCTTTTTTCTTGGCCAGAAAATGAATCTCCTCGTTATGGGAGAAGATGTGGCAAAAGGACTCGGCCAAAAAACGGGCCTGCTGAAATTTGTGATGGCGCTTTGTGTTGTCTTACTTGCCGGATCTGCTGTGGCCATTGCCGGGCCGATTTCCTTTATCGGCATCATTATTCCGCATTTTGCGCGGTTTATCGTCGGCAATGATTATCGCTGGATTCTGCCGTTTTCCGCTGTTTTGGGTGCGGTTTTGCTTGTTGCCGCGGATATCGGGGCCCGATATATCATTATGCCTCAGGAAGTTCCTGTCGGGGTCATGACAGCCATCATCGGTATGCCTGTGTTTGTATACATCGCAAGAAGGGGGGCAAAACTATGAAACTTCGTTTTGGCGTTACCGCGGCTGAAAAGAAAGCATGGACCGTCTTTTTCGTTTTACTGGGATTAACAGCGGCTGTACTGATCATTAGCGCTGGTCTCGGACAAAGGTTTATTCCTCCCTGGGATGTGGCAAAAACATTTTTTGGTGCAGGCTCCAAGCTGGATGAACTGATGATCATGTCATTCCGCCTGCCAAGAATTTTAACCGCTATATGCGCCGGCGTTTGCTTGGCGGCGGCAGGCGCGATATTGCAGGGGCTCGTCAGAAACCCTCTCGCATCTCCGGATATTATCGGAATAACGGGGGGAGCGGCGGTAGCAGTCGTGCTTGTGATGATGTTCTTTTCAGACCGCAGCAGTTCACTTACGATCAGTCTGTCATGGCTTCCGGCGGCTGCATTTATCGGTGCCTCAGCTGTTGGGCTCATCGTCTATTTACTGGCATACAAAAATGGCGCCTCCACATTTCGGCTGGTGCTTATCGGGATCGGATTTTCAATGTCGGCACAGGCGCTGACCACCCTGCTGATGATCAAAGGCCCAATTTACCGAGCATCACAAGCCAATGTGTATATCACTGGATCAGTTTATGGATCAAACTGGCAGCATGTAAAAATAGCTATTATCTTATCTGTCATTCTCATTTTTATTTGTTTTATCGCGCTGAAAAATATGAATATACAGGTGCTGGGCGAAGATATTGCGGCGGGTGCGGGAAGCGCTGTGCAGCGCAATCGTTTTTTCTTGCTTCTTTTGAGCACGGCTCTTACGGGTTGTGCGGTTTCGGTTGCCGGCACAATCGGTTTTGTCGGGCTGATGGCGCCCCATATTGCAAGACGCCTCGTCGGCTCGTCTTATGGGGCGCTGCTCCCGGCGTCGGCACTCATCGGGGCGTTGCTCGTCCTAACAGCTGACATCGTCGGCAGAACCTTATTTGCTCCGGTGGAAGTGCCAGCCGGCGTTTTTACAGCCGCTATCGGCGCCCCTTATTTTATTTATTTGCTCTATAAAACGAGAAACGCTTGATGGCTAAACCCATTTTCAAAAGAAAATGGGTTTTTTTGATAATGACTGAAAATTCATAATGTTTTTTGCTATACTGACAGAGACATTGATAAAGAAAGGGCGGCAGACAAGTGAAAGAAATAGAGGTATTAAAATATGAAGCATTTACAAGCAGTCCCGGCAAAGGAAATCCCGCCGGCGTTGTATTGGAGGGAGACCATTACACTGACGAAGAGATGCAGATCATAGCTGAGCGTGCCGGATATTCAGAAACCTCCTTTATCCGGAAAAGCGAGCCGGCTGATCTTGAACTCCGTTACTTTACCCCTGGACACGAAATGAATTTGTGCGGCCATGCAACAGTTGCTTCTCTTTACGCACTATGTGAAAAAGGAATGCTGGATAGCGGTAAAACGTACAGTATCCAGACAAAAGCCGGTATCCTGCCTGTGAAGACTTCTGAAAAAGAAGGCCGCATTCATATCACGCTTGAACAGGCATCTCCGCAATTCAAACCATTTACAGGAAATCGGGAAAAACTTGCGGGCGCGCTAGGAATCTCTGAAGAAGATTTTCATGAAGACCTTCCGATTGTGTTTGGCAGCACTGGCATATGGACAGCCATCGTTCCGCTTAAATCATTAGAGGCCTCCAAAAAAATGGTGCCTGATAACAAAGAATTTCCGGAAGTATTAGTTGATCTGCCAAACGCTTCAGTCCACCCGTTTACCTTTGAAACCGTTCATCCCGACAGCGACCTGCACGGGCGCCACTTTTCATCCCCGTATTCGGGAACGATAGAAGATCCCGTGACGGGCACGGCATCCGGCGTGATGGGGGCTTATATGAAACAGTACGGCAATGCCGGGCAGCGAGAATTTATTATTGAACAAGGGCAGGAAATAGGAAAAGACGGGAAAGTGGAAATCGAAATGAACGAAGACGGCGGCCATGTGAAAGTGAATATGACAGGAACGGCTGTTTACTCAGAAACCCGTATTCTAAAAATCTAATACGGATGATGGTTTACAAAAAGATGCACTATCCGTTATCATTATGAATGATAATCATTTTCAATTGCTTAGGAAGGTGAGACGGTATGCCTCAAACCGAACAGATACATCAACATTCAGCACTGCGGGACATCATACGCAGCAGAAGATCGATTCGAAAATTTAAACAAGAGCCAGTACCTTCAGCAGATATTCTTGACATGCTTGAAACGGCGAAATATGCGCCAAATCACAGAGTGACAGAGCCATGGAGATTTATTTACGTTTCTAGTGAGACGGGAAAAGCAAACCTGATCAACACATTTGCAGCATTCTCTAAGAAATCTAAGCCGGATATAACAGAGGAAAAGCTTCAAAATTTCAAAAACACACTTGGACGCGTACCGGGATTTCTGCTCGTCGTGTTTCAAGAAGATGAAAACGAAAGAGCGCGAGACGATGATTTTGCGGCAACCAGCTCATTGATTCAAAACCTTCAGCTTCTTGCTTGGGAAAAAGGAATCGGCATGGTTTGGAAAAGCGGAAAAATCCTTTACGACAAAGAGGTGCATCAGGCCTTTGGTTTACAGGATGATGAACGATTCGCCGCTATCATACAAACGGGCTATCCTGACGAAGCGCCGGAAGTGAAAAAGCGCACGCCGATCCGTGAACGGTTCACCGACATGTAAAAAACCCCCTGTCTCAAACGGAGACAAGGGGTTTTTCGTTAACGAGTTTTCTTTTTCGCTCTGTTGTCTGCTGCTTTCGCACGCTCTTGCGCTTCGCGGTCATCCGCATCAGCAAGCTCGCTTGAATATTCTTCGTAAACACCGTCAGTTTCCCTTTTTAATGCGTCGGGAACTTGAGGAAGCTTTTGTTTGTTTTTATCACGGTTTTTGTGAATATGATTTCTGCCCATATCAAATTCCCCCTAAAAAGTGATATCAAACAAACATAGTATCTGGCATAAAGGGGCTATGTATTCCTACTTGCGCTTAGCAGCTTTTTCCGCTTTTTTAAATTCGCCTGAATAAAGAACTTCCTGCATTTTTTTCAGGTTAGCGCCTTGCTGATGCTTCTCCCTCTTCTTTTCCATAAAAGGACCTCCTTCAACCATGTTATTCTTAAGGTTGACGCTTCTTTCCGTTTTTATACAGCCTTTCGGACCGTTATCAGCTGTGAGAGTGCCAATTCAAGGTCTGAATATGTAAAACGAAACCCGGAGGTCATTGCTTTTTTAGGCAGGGCACGCTGTCCTTTTACAATCAGAAGACTCATTTCACCCAATGTCTTTGATAAAAAGAATTCCGGGACGGGGAGCCAGTGCGGGCGGTGCTTTACCCGCGCAATCGTTTTTCCGAATTGCTTCATTTCCACAGGGTTTGGCGCGGTGACATTCATGGGTCCTGAGATGCCGGTGTTTTCCATCGCATATCGAATCATCTGAGCCGCGTCCTCGACGTGAATCCATGACAGCCACTGTCTGCCCGTTCCGATCGTTCCGCCGGCCAGAAGCTTATAGGGAAGAACCATGAGCGGGAGAGCGCCTTTTTCCCCAAGCATCACGCCAAATCTCGCATAAACCGTCCGGATGCCCATCGCCTCAATTTTCTGTCCTTCCTTTTCCCACAAATGGGCAGTATGGCTAAGAAAGTCCTCATCTGACGTTGCAGAATCCTCTGTGAAAGTTTTCTCAAGACTTGTGCCGTAAATGCCCACGGCACTCGCTTGGATCAGCGCCTTCGGTTTTTCCTTCTGTTTATGAATAAGCCGTTGCACTTCACGGGTCGCATTAATACGGCTGGAGAGGATTTGCTGCTTCGTTTTTTCTGTCCAGCGGCCAAAAATCGATTGTCCCGCAAGATTTACCCAGACATCAATATGAGGAAGTTCCCGTTCTGGTGCGGCTCCTTCTGTCAGCCATTGAACATATGTCATATTTTTTTGTTCAGTTTCCCTTGCGTTTCTTGATAAAATATAAACATGGTGTCCCTGACGGGTAAGAATGCCTGTCAGATGCTGGCCGAGAAAACCGGTTCCGCCTGTCATTGCGATATTCATAAACATCTCTCCTCATCGTTCTAATAACCATACTTTACCTCATTTTCATAAAAGAAAACGCGTTTCAGGCCTGAGAAGGGAGATTAAGATGCCATTTATTACAAAAATATCAACGCAAAAAAAGAATACGGAACGCTTCAATATTTTTCTCGATGAAAAATACGCCTTTAGCGTGGACGCAGATGTGCTCGTAAAATTTGAGCTCACAAAGGGAAAAGAGCTTGATGACCTTGACATCATAGAGATTCAATACGGTGATGAAGTGAAAAAAGGCTTCAACCGTGCGCTTGACTTTTTATCCTACCGAATGCGGTCAACGAAAGAGGTAGAGGATCACTTAAAGAAAAAAGAAACCTCAGCGCCTGCAATTGCGGAAGTCATTCATAAGCTCAACGACTACAAGTACTTAAATGATCAGGAATTTGCCGCCGCCTATGTCAGCACTCACAAAAAAACGAACGGAAAAGGCCCAGACGTTTTGTTCAGAGAGCTGAGAGCGAAGGGGATCGATGACGATACAATTAAGGATGCGCTGAGTTCCTTTTCCTTTGAAGACCAGACGAGAGAAGCGGTCAAGCATGTTGAAAAGCTTCTCAAAAAAGACAAAAAACTCTCGTCGAAAGAACTCAAACAGCGCGCTCAGATGCAGCTTCAGCGCAAGGGCTTCTCATTTGATGTCATCAGCGCGGCTCTGGAGCAGATTGAATATGAAAATGATGAAGACACAGAGAAAGAAGCGCTGCGCCTTCACGCCGAAAAAGCGCTTAGAAAATACCGCTATGACGGCTCGTATGAAAGCACCATGAAGGTCAAACAATTTTTATTCCGCAAAGGATTCTCACTCGATTTAATCGAGCAATTTCTGCAGGAAGAGGAGTAGCTGAAAAATGGAGAAACGATACAGTCAAATGACACCGCACGAACTCAATACCGAAATCGCATCACTTTCAGAAAAAGCAAGAAAAGCCGAACAGCACGGAATCATCAATGAACTGGCAGTGCTCGAACGGAAAATTACGATGGCAAAAGCATATTTGCTGAACCCGGAAGATTTCTCACCGGGAGAAACGTATCGTGTGGAAGACACTGAGGACGAGTTTACCATCAGTTATTTAAATGGCGTTTTCGCATGGGGATACAGAACCTCGTCTCCTCAGCGAGAAGAAGCGCTACCAATCTCAGTATTGCAAAAAAAGAAGCAAGTGTAACAGGGAGGCTGAATATCAGCCTCTTTTTATTTGCAGCACATTTACACTGAACCTTAAAGAAAAAATCATTGAATCCACTCCAAAAATCTTTTAAGATGAACCTCGTTGTTTTTTAAAATTGAAGGAGGCGATTGACGTTGAGTATCAAAAACCCATCAGTGAAATTTATTATTTTTGTTCTTATGATTTGTACATTCTCAATCGGATACACAGAATACGCCGTGATGGGGATTTTGACGTCGATTGCCAATGACTTTCATATACAGGTTTCATCCGCGGGGCTTCTTGTCACGGCCTATGCGGCAAGCGTCTGTCTGACAGGCCCGCTCGTCACCATCATTTCCGTCAAGCTCCCGAGAAAGCCTGTGCTGCTTGGGCTGATGGCGATTTTTATCCTTTCAAACCTGATGCGCGCGCTGGCACCTAATTTTGCGGTGTTGGCCGTCTCAAGAATTTTATCCGCGTCCATTCACGGCGCTTTCTTTGCGATCGCCATGGTATTTGCCAGTGAAATGGTTCCGCCGGAAAAGCGTGCCGCAGCCGCAGCCTCAATGAACGGCGGACTGACAGTGGCTCTGATGCTTGGTGTTCCCTTCGGCTCTTATCTCGGAGATGTCCTGAATTGGCGAGCAGTATTTTCTATCATTACCGCACTTGGGGGCATTGGATTCTTGGGCCTCATGGCTGCCGTGCCGAACAGAAAACCAAAAGTGATCCCCTTGATTATGAATGAGTGGGGGGTATTTAAAAACAAACAAGTGCTGTATTCCTTCGCGATTACGATTTTAGGCTATTCCGGCGTCTTTATCGCCTACACCTTTATCGAACCCATTTTGAGACATTCAGCCGGATTCAGCACAGTCGGCATTACAGGCGCTCTCTTTGCGTACGGATTGGGAGGCGTTGCGGGGAATTTCTTTGCGGGAAAAGTGCCGCTACCTCTGCTCACTCGGACGATGATCGGTGTGATGATCGGGTTGATCGGTGTCCTGACTGTATTTCCTTACATCGCCATTTACCCGGCCGCAGCCATTGTTGCAACATTCTTATTTGGAGCTTGCGCATTCGGCACACCGCCTCTGCTGCAAACGAAGGTCATTTCCTCTTCTGAGAGCGGCACAACGATTGCCGCCGCTGTCAGCGTGTCGGCGTTTAACCTTGCTAATGCGCTCGGTGCGTGGATCGGCGGGATGATTTTGAGCGGAACAGGTTCTTATTCCTGGCTGTTTGCGGGCGGAGCGCTTATGACCGCATGCGGACTCGTGCTTTCAACCCTTGCCCACTTATCAGAAAAGAAGAGCGTCTATGAGTATCAGGTCAATAAAGGGTGAAAAACAGCTGCAGCGCATGCAGCTGTTCTTCTTTACCGTTTGCCGGAGGCTCTCATTTTTTCTTGAGGATGCTGATTGATTGAACCGTCAGCACGCTTTGAAGCATAGTCGTCCTTTGCTCTCGGTTCACCCTGAAATTTGTTTTCGTTTTCGTAAGGAAATCCTTTTTCTTTATTCCGGACCATGTCATTTCCCCCTAGGTTCGAGATCAAAAAGTTGCGTCTTTCCAGATGAAGACGTAAGGTTAGTATATGGAGAACAGCACGTTTTAAAGCGTCATTTTTTTCCTGAAGAAAGGAGACTGCACACATGAATACGTACATTGAGAAACTGACAAATCTGCTTCTGGAAAAGAACGAGATGATCAGCTATATACAGGCAAAAACATGGGTGGAGTTGTTATGGAGCGACTTCGAAGCAACCTATGCAAAAGCCGGACACGCCTACCAGGGTGAAAAAATGACCGAAAAAATCGTCATACAATGGATCGAAAACTATGGCGGCCAGCTCCACCTTTTCCAAAGCTCCCGTGACAACGTGAATGATTACTTAAACCAAAGCAGAGGCCTTTTGCATTAAAAAACCTGCCGTTATCATCCGGCAGGTTTTTTTATACATTTGTATTCAGTACATCTTTGACCACCATTCTAATTAAAAAACCAAGAAGAGCAGTATAAGTAATCAGCTGCAGATATGATAGAGGAAGCATAGACTGATGAATCAAAACAACCCCTAGAAGTAAAACGACAATCATTACCCAATGAGATATGTAACCGGCAAAATGAGAATTTGATCGAGTTCGCTGGTCATTTTGCAAATGTACTTTTCTCCATAGTTTATTTTTATGGATACGCAGGGCAGAATAGAGTAACCTAGAAGTTCCAATAACTGCTAATATAAGTGTCAACCTTGAAGGTGCATACCAATAAAGGACATATAATAAAATAGGAAGCAGTGCTTGAAAAAATAATCCGGTACGATACGTCATGTTCATATTACCTTTCTCCTTCTATCCAGAATAATTGATCTAATGAGCAGTTCAGCACGGTAGATAATTTAATTGCAGTACCAATTGAAGGTTCATATCTTTGTTTTTCAATCGCGATAATTGTCTGTCTTGTGACTTGGATTTGTTCTGCAAGCTGGTCCTGTGTCCATCCTTTGTCTTTTCTGTATTCTTTTACGCAATTGCGCACCCCGTGCTTCATCTTGATAGATCCTCTCTATATGTAACGTCTACTTTACAAAAATAACGATACAGGAATTAGTACGTAATGTATACCTTACATTTCTTAAAATTACCTTAACAGGATAAAAAAATAAACAATATGTGTTTCACCCGCCTGTCAATCAGGGAATACCACCTATATCTTGGTCAAATTGCGAGGAGGAGCTTTGTATGAAAAAGAAACAAGTAATGCTCGCTTTAACAGCTGCAGCAGGACTGGGTTTTACAGCACTTCACTCCGTGCCCGCAGCAAAAGCTGCGCCCCTTCACAACATATCTGTCAGCATGCCATCATCCGATTCTTACATCATAAAAGCAGGAAAGCTGAATGTCCGGACTGAGCCAAATCATAAAGGCAAAATTCTTGGCACTTTATCATCAGAACAAAAAGTTACAGTCAATAGTTTCGCAAATGCCGATTGGGCTCAAATTCACTTCAAAGGAAAAAAAGCATATATTTCAACACACTTCTTAATGAAAACCGAGAGCCAAGTGAAAACGGCAAAACAGACAGCCTTCTATGCACCGACACCCGAAAACGGAAAAGCCAAACAGCTCTCATCTGGAACAGAGGTAACATTACTCGGATGGGGATTCAGTGAAAACGGCGGATTTGACTTCACCTGGGCATTTGTTGATTACGGCGGAGTCATAGGCTATGTTCAGACAAAGGACTTACAACTACAATAAAAAAGGCAGGCCGTTGCTTGTCTTTTTGCCTGAGTATGAAACATTTCTTCTTTCTGCACGTAACAATGAGAAAGGAGATGATGATATGGCTGGTTTAGTAGGCGGAGGCCTTATGGTCATAGCAGGTATTCTGACCAAGCTGTTTCCTCCCAAATCCATCAACAGTGTGTACGGATATAGAACGAGACGCTCAATGTCAGATGAAAAATTATGGAATGAAGCGAACCGTTACAGTGCATCATTGATGATCCTGTCAGGCTTGTTGATTGCGGGAATGGGTGTGCTGCTGAAGTCAAACTTGATCATTCTTCAGCTTAGCCTTCTGGTAACGGCCTGTGTCATCACAATGATGCTAACGGAGAAAAGGCTGAAAAACATGACGCACAGTCAAGGAGGAGATAGAAGTGGACGGAGTTAAATGCCAGTTTGTCAAAACAAATGGAATCACGCTCCACGTTGCAGCCGCAGGGCCGGAGGACGGCCCGTTAATTGTCCTGCTCCATGGATTTCCTGAGTTTTGGTACGGCTGGAAAAACCAAATCAAACCGCTCGCCGATGCGGGTTACCGAGTCATTGCCCCTGATCAGCGAGGCTACAATCTCAGTGATAAACCGGAGGGAATTGAATCATATCGGATTGATACATTAAGAGATGATATCATCGGGCTTATCACCCAATTCACAGATGAAAAAGCAATTGTTATCGGGCATGACTGGGGAGGAGCTGTCGCATGGCATCTGGCTTCAACACGCGCCGAATATCTTGAAAAGCTGATCGCCATTAACATCCCGCATCCACATATCATGAAAAGTATAACGCCGGTTTATCCTCCACAGTGGCTGAAAAGCTCATACATCGCATTCTTCCAGCTGCCTGACATACCGGAGGCATCACTAAAGGAAAATGATTATAAAACATTAGATCAAGCGATTGGATTATCGACACGTCCTGAGCTTTTTTCGTCCGAGGATGTCAGCAGGTACAAAGAAGCGTGGAAACAGCCTGGCGCGCTGACGGCTATGCTGAACTGGTACAGAGCCCTCAGAAAAGGAAGCCTATCAGAGAAAGCAACTTGTGAAACAGCACCTTACCGGATGATCTGGGGAATGGAAGACCGCTTTTTAAGCAGAAAGCTTGCGAAAGAAACGGCAAGGCATTGCCAGAATGGGCATCTCATTTTTGTTGATGAAGCTTCCCATTGGATTAACCACGAAAAACCAGCCATCGTCAATCAGCTTATTCTCGAATATCTTAAAAAAATATAAGCCAGAATGTCTCCCAATCGTCTGTCGTAATGGCAGACTTTTTCTGTGCGTTTTTTTCATAGTCTGTTTTAAACATGACAAAATAACATTAAAAATCATGAATGTCACCATAAAATGTAACAAAAAACAGGTTTAAACGACTTTTAAAAAAGGAATAGCCTTACTGAAGATTTGTGTAAAACTCCCCTAAGGCAGTGCTTAAAAAGAATATAAAAAGAAGGTGCCTTAATGAAACAAGGTTTAATCTCGATTATTATCCCGTCTTACAATGAAGGGTATAATGTCAAACTCATTCATGAATCCTTGAAAAAGGAATTCAAGAGCATTCATTATGACTATGAAATTTTCTTCATAAACGACGGAAGTGTCGATGACACGCTTCAGCAGATCAAAGATTTAGCAGCCGTATCCAGCCGTGTTAAATACATATCTTTTTCACGGAACTTTGGAAAAGAAGCTGCGATTCTGGCGGGCTTTGAGCATGTTCAAGGCGAAGCGGTAATTGTCATGGACGCAGACCTGCAACATCCGACCTATTTGTTGAAGGAGTTTATCAAAGGCTACGAAGAAGGCTATGATCAAGTCATTGCCCAAAGGAACAGAAAAGGCGACAGCCCTGTCCGCTCATTCCTGTCATCTCTGTATTACAAATTCATCAATAAAGCGGTGGAGGTTGATTTGCGTGACGGTGTTGGAGACTTTCGGCTGTTAAGCCGCCAAGCTGTGGACGCTCTTTTGAAGCTGAGCGAGGGCAACCGCTTTTCAAAAGGTCTGTTTTGCTGGATCGGCTTCGATCAGAAAATCGTGTTTTATGAAAATGTTGAAAGAAAAAACGGCACATCAAAATGGTCGTTCAGCAGTCTGTTTAACTACGGAATGGATGGCGTCGTTTCATTTAATCATAAGCCGTTGAGAATATGCTTTTATACCGGCATTTTCATCTTACTGCTTTCCATCATTTATATCATTGCCACATTTTTTAAAATTTTGACAAACGGCATTTCTGTGCCCGGATATTTCACGATTATCTCAGCAGTGTTATTTCTCGGCGGAGTACAGCTGTTAAGCCTCGGAATCATAGGCGAATATATCGGGCGAATCTATTATGAAACAAAAAAACGCCCGCATTATTTGATTAAAGAAGCGAATATCCCGAACAAAGACATACCTGAAACGAACGAACTGAAAAGCATGCGGCGCCTGACAAAAATGCACTGAAATCACCGAGCGGTGCTTTTTTTGCCTGTTTACCATCTCAAAAGCAAGACTGGAGAATTCATATGAAAAGAAAATATGTCATGATCTATGCGGCCAGTCTACTGGTTTCCGTTCTGGCACACGCTTTTTTTGTGAAAGAATGGACGAACGGCAGATATATGACAGGTCCTGGTGACGGGCTTGCGCAAATGATCGTATTTAAAAAAATATTATTTGAACAATATACACATGGGAATCTTTTTTATAATTATTCATTCGGACTCGGCGGCGGCACGTTCAGTCAGCTTGGCTATTATTTTTCTGCTTCCTTTCTTTTTCTTGCGGCGTCCGCCGTCGTTTGGCTGCTTCAAGCCGTCCAGCTGATCGGAGAAGCGGATACGCTTTTTTGGGCGGAATCAGCTGTTTTTATCAGTATTTTTAAACTGAGCCTGATCATCTTTACGGCCGCTTCTGTTTTTCACTATCTTCTCAAACACAGAGCGGCGTCGTTTACGGGGGCCGTATTATATGGTACCTCAATCATTTATTTCCGGCACGAAGCGTATTGGGAATTTTTTACCGATACAATGATCTGGCTTCCGCTGTTAGTGCTCGGAGCGGAAAAAGTCATTAGGGAACGGCGTCCGGCATGGTTTATCATTGCGTCTTCGCTGACGTTAATCAACAATTTTTACTTTGCATACATAAACTTTATATTCATCGGAATTTACGTGCTGTTCAGATGGCTCATCCGGCTGGAAAAGCATGAAGAGAAAAGATGGATTCAATGCAGAATGTTTGTCGTTTCAGGCCTGATTTCTTTTGGTATTAGTGCGGCCGCGTTTATGCCGGTGGTATACGGTTATTTAAACAACCTGCGCCCTCCGTACAGCCAGAACATAGAGTGGCTTAATTTCGATGATAATATCTTATTTACAAGCCGGATCATCATTTTGCCGGCTGCCTTTCTGCTGTTTTTATTTATTGTTTCTTTTTACAAAAAACGCGTGTTTCGTCTTTTTGCCGGATTGAGCCTGCTGTTTATTCTGTTTCATTTCAGTCCGTATGCGGCAAGCGCATTTAACGGCTTTTCCGCCCCGCAAAACCGGTTTGAATATGTTCTGGCCTTTACCATTGCGGGAGCGGTTGCGGGGGGACTTTCACAGGTGTCTGAACTGAAATGGAAAGAACTGCTCCCGGCTGCGTCCGTTGTCCTGCTTCTGTACTTATATCATATCCAAAGGTATAAGCTTGATATATGGAAGCCTGTGAATGAATGGATTCTATTACTTTTATTCCTGACAATCGCTGCCTTGTTTACTTCAGCCATTGCGAAAAAACGGGCAACGGTAGCTGTGTACGGTGTGGTCATTCTTTCTTCACTGCTTGTCGCCAACACCTATCAAAAATACGCACTCTCAGAAGGCGGCGGTCTGGACAGAGTGACAAGAGCATATCTAACGGGTGAGGAGTATAGAGGGGAAGAATCTTCTGAGCTCATCAAGCGTTTACAGAAGGAAGACGATGATCCGCTCATGAGAATCGACTGGATGAACGGGGTCCGCAATAACACGCCAATCATTTACGGGTTTAATGGCTTCAGCGCTTATTCCAGCATTTTAAACAAACATCTGCTGACCTTTTATTGGAATGATTTGAGCATCGATATGGGGAGGGAAAGCGTCAGCCGTTATGCGTCATTGGGAGACAGGGCGAATTTATACAGCCTGCTTTACGGAAAATATTACATGACGGAAAAAACAAACGAAGCCAATGTCCCGTACGGCTTCAAAAAGCACTTGGAATCAGAGCATTATGCGGTTTATGAAAATCAATACATGCTCCCTTTTGTCAAAACAGCCGATGCCATATACAGCGAAACCGAGCTGGACAAATTGCCCGCTCTTGTGAAAGAACAGGCGATGCTGCAAGGAATTGTAGTAGCAGATCCAACGGGGAAAACGGAGCAGGCACCAAAACTGGCCAATCTGGTTCACAAGTCGGACATCACCGCAAAGCATGCCCAGTATCAAAACGGACTGCTCACTGTGACTGGAGAAAACGGAGGAGAACTGATCATTACCCCGCAAGAGGCGTCATCCTCTCCGGGAGACTACTATGTCAGCTTTTATTTGAAAAGCAAAGCAAAAGACAAAGGATTTACGTTAAGAGTCAATGATTATGCCACAACAAGGAAATCGAACCAATCGATTTATAAAACCGGAGTAAATGATATCACGGTCAGAGTGCCTAAATCAGGGCATATCTCGATCAAGCTTCCGAAAGGATCATATGAACTGAGAAACATAGCGCTCTACGAAGAAAATTATCAAATACTGAAAAGCGCTGTGCGGAAAAATAAAACAGAAGAAGCAGACAATCTGAAA
Source organism: Bacillus sp. 11C (assembly GCF_055486375.1). Classification (NCBI taxonomy): domain Bacteria; kingdom Bacillati; phylum Bacillota; class Bacilli; order Caryophanales; family Bacillaceae; genus Bacillus; species Bacillus sp. 11C. Next base: position 12,424 of record NZ_JBUPVZ010000010.1, on the reverse strand, counting down.
TGGGATAAAAACAAACTGATGTTTGCCTATCATCTGTCAAAAGACAAGTACATCATGCTTCCCATTCCTTATGAAAAAGGCTGGGAGCTGAAGATTAACGGGAAACCACAGACGATCGAAAAAGCGGACTATGCTTTCATAGGCTTTAAGGCGCAAAAGGGAGACAATCACATTGAGCTTGCCTACTATCCGCCATACTTTAAACGATCGGCGCTCATATCTCTCGTCAGTCTGCTGCTTGCTGTTTTATATATAAGGCGAAAAAAGCCCGGCTCTAAATAGAGCCGAGCTTTAATTTTTTCTGGAGTTTTTCTTCGCTGAATATCCATCCCGTATAGGATGAGCGAATCTTGAGATCATGGCCGATATTAACGATGGCCACAAACGGATAATGGCCTTTGCTTCGGTAACGCAGGTCAATAAATCTCACCTCATAATGATCTTTAAACGTATCCACTTCCCATCGGTAAACAGGAGAAAATGACAGAAACGCCGCAATGTTATCATCCTGCTTTGCCGCATGCATCACTTCGGTTTCAGGAACAGGCACCCGATTAAACGTATCCAGAATCACGACATGCCCTTCCATGCTTCTTCCCACATAGAAAGCATGGGCTGTCGTAACTGCGACCCGCCATTGCCTGAATTTCATCGTCGGAGAAATAATGATGCTTTCGATTTCATCATGAATCATCTCATGAAGCTTCCGTTTAATTCTCAGCTGCATGATAAGGCGCACCATATAATAACCTGCCAATATGATATATAAGCTGAGAAACGTGATGCCGGGACTGCCGCCCGCATACCATATCGCAATAGCCGCCAGATGACTGATAAAAATAAACGGATCAAACGTATTAATCAGCCCGAGCGCAACCCACTTTTTCGAAAACGGACGTATGGCTTGTGTTCCGTATGCGTTAAAAATATCAACAAAAACATGCAGAACGACTGCCAGCAGCGTCCATAGCCACAGATGCAGAAAATCGCCCTGCGGATAAAATAAATACAGAATGGCCGGGATGATCACAGACCAAAACAAAACAGCGGGAATTGAATGGGTAAATCCTCTGTGATTTCTTATATAAACAGCATTATTTTTAAGCTTTAACACAGTATCAATATCCGGAGCCTGAGAGCCCGCAAGCGTTGCGATCATAACAGCGTGAGCCATTGCCGGATCTGATCCGACAACAGGATCAAGCGTCGCAATACCGCCAAGTGCGATGCCCATGACGACATGTGTGCCCGTATCCATAGGTGACCTCCTTGCAGGATTGTCCTGCACATTGACTTTATAAGATATTCCCCATTTTCATATACCCAATTTTTCAACCGATTTAATCGTTCTCATATGTTTCCGCTTTTTCTTTACTTCTATTTAATGTAACATATTATCGTACTGTGCCCTTAGTGTACAACAAAAAACAGTCTAAAGAAAAGCGGGGCGCGAAAGACTGGGGAGAAACACATATGAACGTACTTGAAGACAAATTAAAACAAAAAGACATACAGCAATTTCGCGATGATTTAATCTCATGGTTCGAACGAGAGCAGCGCATTCTGCCGTGGAGAGAGGATCAAGATCCATATAAAGTGTGGGTATCTGAAGTGATGCTGCAGCAAACAAGAGTAGATACAGTGATTCCTTATTTTCTGCGGTTTGTGGAACAATTCCCGACAGTGGAAGCGCTCGCTGATGCTGATGAAGAAAAAGTGCTGAAAGCATGGGAGGGACTCGGCTATTATTCGCGAGTCCGAAATCTGCAAAGCGCGGTAAAAGAAGTGAAACAGGAATACGGGGGCATTGTTCCTCCAGACGAGAAAGATTTTGGCGGCTTAAAAGGCGTCGGCCCTTATACAAAGGGAGCTGTGCTCAGCATCGCCTACAATAAACCCGTCCCTGCGGTTGACGGAAATGTGATGCGTGTCATGTCCAGAATTCTTTCCATTTGGGATGACATAGCCAAACCAAAAACAAGGACGATCTTTGAAGATGCAGTTCGTGCATTTATTTCAAAAGAAAAACCATCTGAATTTAATCAAGGCCTGATGGAGCTTGGAGCCTTGATCTGTACGCCGAAATCACCTTCATGCCTGCTATGCCCGGTTCAGCAGCATTGCTCAGCATTTGAAGAAGGCACTGAACGGGAACTTCCCGTAAAAAGCAAAAAGAAAAAGCCAGGGGTCAAATCAATGGCCGCGATCGTTCTGACTGATGAAGACGGACAAGTGTATATACACAAACGCCCGTCAAAAGGTTTGCTCGCCAACCTGTGGGAATTCCCTAATCTTGAAACACAAAAAGGAATCAAAACCGAGCGTGAACAGCTCATTGCATTTTTGGAAACCGAATGTGGGATACAAGCTGACATCAGTGATCTGCAAGGTGTAGTCGAGCACGTTTTCACCCACCTGGTATGGAATATTTCTGTGTTTTTCGGTAAAGTAAAACAAGTGTCGGATTCCGCAAAGCTGAAAAAAGTAACGAAAGAAGAGCTTGAACAATTTGCGTTCCCGGTGTCACATCAAAAAATCTGGAAGATGGCAGTGGAAGCAGCCGAATACACGGCTGCTCCGTAAACGTTCTTAATCGTAAGTGACGCGCGTGCCGTGGGTGTAGTCCGCTTCATTTCGTTTCATCCCGCCTCGCGCTTCAATTTCTTGCGCTAATTCCCGGTATTTTGATTGGCCTTCTTCGTTTAAATAAGGCATAATTTGCTGAAAGGCATGATGAAAATAGGCGAGTTCACTGTTCTTCCAATCTTTTTTGGAAACCATGTTTAATTCGCTCATATCACGTCCGACATACATAACAGAAGATCCCCCTTTACGTTCTTGTCATTATTGTTTGTGGAAATAAAAGAACTATACGCTACAAGGAGATGAGGAAAAAATGGAACAAAATAAATGCGCACTCGTAACAGGAAGCAGCCGAGGTGTCGGAAAAGCGGCAGCGATCAGGCTCGCTGAGAACGGTTATAACATCGTCATTAACTATGCACGCAGCAAAAAAGCAGCTTTGGAAACAGCGGAAGAAATCGAAAAGCTTGGTGTCAAAGTGCTTGTCGTAAAAGCAAACGTAGGACAGCAGGCAAAAATCAAAGAAATGTTTCAGCAAATTGAAGAAACGTTCGGCAGACTTGATGTTTTTGTTAATAATGCCGCTTCAGGCGTCCTGAGACCTGTCATGGAATTAGAAGAAACACACTGGGATTGGACGATGAACATTAATGCGAAGGCATTGCTTTTCTGCGCTCAGGAAGCGGCCAAGCTAATGGAAAAGAACGGAGGCGGGCATATCGTCAGCATCAGTTCACTAGGTTCTATCCGCTACCTGGAAAACTACACGACAGTTGGGGTATCTAAAGCGGCATTAGAAGCGTTAACCCGTTATCTCGCGGTTGAGCTTTCTCCAAAACAAATTATCGTCAATGCCGTATCGGGCGGAGCGATTGACACAGACGCGCTCAAACACTTCCCGAATAGAGAAGACCTGCTCGAGGATGCGCGTCAAAACACGCCGGCAGGACGCATGGTTGAGATTAAAGACATGGTTGATACTGTCGAATTTTTAGTGTCATCTAAGGCTGACATGATTCGCGGACAGACCATTATCATCGATGGCGGACGCTCGCTGCTCGTTTAAAATTTTTAAAAAAGAGGAATAGCCATACCGTCACCTGCACATTCTAATGACCGTGGAGGTGATAACAATGGCAAACCAAAATTTCAGCAAAACAAACGCACAACAAGTCAAAAAACAAAATCAACAATCAGCTGCTGGTCAAGGCCAATTCGGCACTGAATTTGCTAGCGAAACAAACGCTCAGCAAGTCAGAAAACAAAACCAGCAATCAGCTGCTGGCCAACAAGGCCAATTCGGCACTGAATTCGCTAGCGAAACAAACGTACAGCAGGTAAGACAGCAAAACCAATCTGCTGAACAAAACAAACAACAAAACAGCTAATCACTGAAACAGAAAAAAGCACTTCATCTTCGGGTGAAAGTGCTTTTTTCTGTTTGTAAAACGACAAAACTTGTGCAAGGTCTACAGAATGAGTCAAAGGGTTTGCTTTCTTGAGATCGAAATAATGAAAGGAGGAAACGTTTAGACTTTCACCAGGCTGAAGGAGGAACCGATGACGGAATTTGAAAAGCTCGTAAGTGAACAGATGAAAACGATGGACAAGCTTCTCGAGCTCCAATCAGAGCTCGACCGCTGCAAACAAATTGAAGCAGAACTCCGGCATTTGGAAAGAGATGCAAGGCTGCGCGGTATTCAGAATGAAATTGCGGTAAAACGGAAACATCTTGCCGATATAAAGGATATGTTTCAAAAACAGACAGAGCAGGTGATTCGTTCATATCGCAGCTCAGAAAAGCCGTCTTCCTTTGTGTAGAGCAGGAATGTGCCATTCCCCGGCCGGAATGGCTCTTTTATTTTCATTTTTCAATTTGTAACGTTATAATAGGTAAAAGACGTTGTCGGTAAGCAAAATTTGGACATACTAACTGTAGGGCTTTATAGAAAGTAGGGGAGAAATATGGGCTATCCCAAGGAAGGAGAAACCATTCAAATTCACAGCTATAAGCATAACGGGCTGATTCATAGAATTTGGAATGAGACGACAATCTTAAAAAGTACAGAAATGTGTGTCATTGGAGCCAATGACCGGACGATGGTTACCGAATCAGACGGCCGGACATGGATAACCAGAGAGCCCGCAATCTGTTATTTTCACGCAAGACAATGGTTTAATGTCATCGGGATGCTGAGGGAAGACGGAGTTCATTACTATTGTAATATCAGTTCTCCATTTGCCTACGATGGCGAAGCAATTAAATATATTGATTATGACTTAGATGTTAAGGTTTTTCCTGACATGACCTACAATATTCTCGATGAAGACGAATATGATGATCATCGGAAAGCCATGAATTATCCAAAAGAAATCGACAGTATTTTAAGAGACTACCTAAACACGCTGCTCCATTGGATTCACCAGCGTCAGGGACCGTTTGCTCCCGAGTTTGTCGATATGTGGTATGAACGGTATTTGCGCTATACAAAATAATGGTTACGTAAAAAACCTGTTGCGGGGTACAACAGGTTTTTCACATGGGCTCACACACATCATGGTAAAGAGAGAGGGGGAATCAACGTGGGGGTTATGAAACGCTACATGCAGTTCGTCAAACCTTATAAGAAGCAAATTTTCGTTACCGTGTTAATCGGGATTGTAAAATTCTCCATTCCGCTTGCTCTCCCATTGCTTCTGAAGTACGTAGTTGACGACATTATTCAAGGAGGCGGCACGGCCAGTGACAAAACAACGTCATTGTTCACCATTATGGCGATTATGTTCGCCTTATTTTTAATTTTGCGCCCGCCTGTTGAATACTATAGGCAATATTTTGCCCAGTGGACAGCCAGCAAGGTGCTCTACGATATAAGAGCCAAGCTGTTTGACCATATACAGAAACTGAGCCTTCGTTTTTATGCGAATACAAGAACAGGAGAAGTCATTTCGCGAGTGATCAATGATGTGGAACAAACAAAGGATTTTGTCATTACAGGCCTGATGAATATATGGCTTGATATGCTGACGATTTTGATTGTAATCTCTATCATGCTGACACTGGACATTAAATTAACGCTGATCTCTATCGTATTATTCCCACTATACGGCATATCAGTGAAGTATTTTTACGGCCGTTTAAGAAAGCTGACAAGGGAGCGCTCGCAGGCGCTAGCTCAAGTGCAGGGGCATTTGCACGAGCGCATTCAAGGCATGCCGGTCATCAGAAGTTTTGCGATAGAAGATCATGAACAGGCTAATTTTAATGAGAAAAACAGCCATTTCTTAAATAAAGCCATCAGCCACACGAATTGGAATGCCAAAACCTTTGCGGTCGTTAATACCATTACAGATTTGGCACCGCTCATCGTGATTGCGTGCGCTGGCTATTTTGTCATTAATGGGCCGCTGACAGTCGGCACAATGGTCGCGTTTGTCGGATATATTGACAGAATGTACAACCCTGTTAGAAGGCTGATTAATTCCTCTACAACATTGACACAGTCAATCGCATCAATGGACAGGGTGTTTGAATTTATTGACGAGCCTTATGAACTCACTGACAAACCAAATGCCATTAAGGCCCGCCGGATTCGCGGAGAAGTGGAATTTCAAAACGTTTCTTTTCAATATGAAAAGGAAAAAGAAAACATTCTCCATGATGTCTCTTTAAAGGTAAATAGAGGAGAAACCGTAGCTCTCGTGGGCATGAGCGGAGGAGGCAAATCCACACTCGTCAGCCTGATTCCGAGATTTTATGATGTGACAAGCGGCAGACTGCTGATTGACGGGACAGATATTCGCGATTATGAAGCGAGAAGCCTTCGCAACCAGGTTGGTATGGTGCTTCAGGATACCTTTTTATTCAGCGAAACGATTCGGGAAAACATCGCAATCGGCCAACCTGATGCCACGCTGGAAGAGATTATCGAAGCCGCTAAAGCTGCCAATGCCCATGAATTTATTATGAGTTTCCCAGAAGGGTATGAGACCCGGGTAGGTGAAAGAGGCGTTAAGCTGTCAGGCGGACAAAAGCAGCGGATCTCAATCGCGCGAGTATTTCTGAAAAATCCGCCGCTCCTCATTTTAGATGAAGCGACATCAGCTCTTGATCTGGAAAGTGAGCATTACATTCAAGAAGCGATGGACAAACTGGCAAAGGACAGAACAACCTTTGTTGTCGCCCACCGCTTATCGACCATCACACATGCGGATAAGATTGTGGTTATGGAAAACGGCACAATCACCGAAACAGGAACCCATCATGAACTCATGGACTATGACAGTCAGTACAAACACTTATTTACTATTCAAAATTTGAGCTGAACATCAATCTTATATCCTTTCAACGAAGGGTATAAGATTTTTTTGTATATTAAAAACCCGGCTGTTCAACCGGGTTACTCTTCTGTCTCTATTTCGCAGTCTTTCGGATGATACGTTTGAAAACTTGTGATCAGAGTTTCTAAATGTTCAAGCTGATCGCGATACTCTACGGCACTTGCCATAATATTGAGCATGTTGTAATCAATAAGCTCATCATTTGTGTTCTGCTGATTTTTTAAAAATGACTTTGTTAAAAGCTGTTTATATTGAATGCCTTCTTCATCTGTGTCATCATGCGGCTTGATTTTTCCGACAAACCGCATCAAAATCCGTTCATGCCAGTAAAGCAGGTAATCAAGCTCTTCAGTCAGAGTTTCCTGAAACTCTTCCGGCATATGATAGATGTCGTTTTCCAGACGATGCAGCTTCTTCAATGTATCAAGCGCTCTGTTTCCAGTAATAATTGCCTGTCTGAACAGGACAAGCTTTCTTGATTTCACATAAGTCGTTTTCTTAAAGTAACTTCTTTCTTCTTTATATAGAAGATAAGTCTGATCAAGCTTGATCATTTTTTCTTTCAGCTTTTCAATATCCTCTTTCAAAATCGAATGCTCTGTTGACTGCCGCATGCTCAGCCTGATCCATTTCATAATTTCTTCTGTATTTTCAACGGTATTATGAATCAGCTTTGTTTCGTACTTAGGAGGCAAAAACACAAGGTTGACGATAAAAGAAGACAGCACCCCCAAGATGACTGTGCTTGTTCTGATCAGCGCGAACATTAAAAAGTCGTCGCCGGCGGTTTCTAAAATCGCAATAACTGTTACAAGTGCGATTGAAATTGTATGCTCAATTTTAAGTTTCAGCATGATTGTAATGACAATAACTGCTGTCAACCCGATCATAATCGGGCTGGGTCCAAAAATAAGGCCGAACACTGTGGCGATAACAGCTCCGATAATATTGGCCTGAACCTGATCAATAATAATAAGAAAAGAGCGGTAAATCGACGGCTGAATCGCAAATATCGCTGCAATCCCAGCGAAAATCGGCGTGGGAAGCCCGATCCACGAAGCCAAATAAAGGGCCAGTGTAATCGCAATCCCGGTTTTGAAAATGCGGGCACCAAGTTTCATTGGTTTGTGCGTGCATTCCTTTCTATAATAAATTATGTGACATAGCAAATGGGCTATCCTTAAAATTCCCGGTCAGTTTATTTGCTAAACAATTAAGTAATATACAGGGATCAATACAAATATTCAAGCTATTTTTTCAAGAAAAAGACCAAAATCTTACACGCTGTGGGAATGAATGAAAAAACAGGAGCTTTATGCTCCTGTCCAAGGGGGGTAATCCTAGTTTTTAAGATGTTTAAAAGCATCCTCGACAGCTGCAAGCGTGTCTTTAATATCCTGCTCTGTGTGTGCTGTTGTAATAAACCAGGCTTCATATTTAGATGGTGCTAAATTAATTCCGCGTTCCAGCATCAGCTTGAAAAACGTAGCGAATGTTTCCCCGTCACTGCGTTCAGCCTGCTCGTAATTTTCGATTTTCTCCTCAGAGAAATAAACCGTGAGTGCACCCTTTAACCGGTTGACAGTAATCGTGATGCCGTGTGTTTCTGCGTGCTGTAAAATGCCTTCCTCCAGCATAGCGCCAAGATGATCGAGCTTTTCATACAAGCCTTCCTCTTTGAGCACTTCCAAACAAGCGATGCCTGATAGGATGGAAGCGGGATTACCGGCCATTGTTCCAGCCTGATAAGCCGGTCCGAGTGGAGCTACCTGCTCCATAATTTCTTTTTTACCCCCATAGGCGCCAATCGGAAGTCCGCCGCCGATAATTTTTCCGAGTGCGGTTAAATCCGGTTTCACCTGTAAGAGATCCTGCGCGCCGCCATACATAAAGCGGAAAGCCGTAATGACTTCATCGTAAATAACGAGAGCGCCCGCATCGTGTGTCAATTCATTTACTTTTTCCAAGAAGCCCTCTTTCGGCTCAACAATTCCAAAGTTGCCGACAATCGGCTCAACGAGAACCGCCGCGATTTCACTGCCCCATTTATCAAGGGCTGCTTTATAGCTGTCAATATCATTAAATGGAACTGTGATTACTTCGTTTGCGATGCTTTTCGGTACGCCGGCTGAGTCTGGCGTGCCGAGAGTAGACGGGCCAGAGCCGGCTGCGACAAGAACAAGATCCGAATGCCCGTGATAACAGCCTGCAAATTTAATGATTTTTGTCCGGCCTGTATATGCGCGAGCCACGCGGATGGTCGTCATCACAGCCTCTGTTCCCGAATTAACGAATCTTACTTTGTCCATAGCAGGAATGGCTTCTTTGAGCATCTTTGCAAATGTAACCTCATGTTTCGTCGGTGTTCCATACAATACACCGTTCTCTGCCGCTTTTTTAATCGCTTCTGTAATATGCGGGTGGGCATGCCCTGTGATGATCGGACCGTACGCCGCTAAATAATCGATGTACTTGTTGCCGTCCACATCCCAAAAATAAGCGCCGTTTGCTTTTTCCATTGCGACGGGAGAACCGCCGCCGACCGCTTTATATGATCTAGACGGGCTGTTTACTCCGCCGACAATGTGCGCTAATGCCTCGTTGTGAAGTTCAATTGATTTTGTATGCAAAAATAAAAACCTCCTATATCTCCATGCGTCCTTTCTATTGTAGCATGCTTCCCAATAAGAACAACGGATTCGGGCTTAAGATGGAGAGGACGATGGTTGTAATCTGGACAAGAATTGGATACGCTTAATAAAAAACATTCGGAGGTAAAGCAATGACTATAGAAATCGGACAAAAAGCGCCTGATCTTGAGTTAAAGGGCGATCATGGGGAAACAGTAACATTATCGGATTATAAAGGGAAGTATATCGTGCTTTACTTTTATCCAAAAGACATGACACCGGGATGCACAACTGAAGCATGCGATTTTCGGGACAGCCATGAAAGCTTCGCTGAACTTGATGCTGTTATTATCGGCGTCAGCCCGGACAGCCAGGAAAAACACGGAAAATTTAAAGAGAAGCATAACCTTCCATTTCTGCTTCTTGTTGATGACGAACATAAGCTGGCGGAAGCATTTGATGTTTGGAAGCTGAAGAAAAACTTTGGAAAAGAATATATGGGAATTGAACGCTCTACTTTTTTGATAGACAAGGAAGGCCGGCTCGTTAAAGAATGGAGAAAGGTAAAAGTAAAAGACCATGTAGCCGAAGCGCTTCAGACACTCAAGGATATGTCGGAAAAGTAAACTGATTTGGTTACTTTCACCCTGATATCAATTGACAAATTATCGTAAAAAGAGTTACACTAATTATAAACATTACAATGTAAGAATTTTTTTTAGAAGAGAGGTGCATGACGGATGGCTGCACATGAACTAAAAGAAGCCTTAGAAACGTTGAAGGAAACCGGAGTTCGCATTACTCCTCAACGTCATGCGATTCTGGAATATCTCGTTAACTCTATGGCTCATCCAACAGCGGACGATATATATAAAGCTCTGGAAGGGAGGTTTCCTAACATGAGCGTAGCGACGGTATATAACAATTTGCGTGTGTTCCGGGAATCCGGTTTGGTAAAAGAGCTCACATACGGTGATGCTTCCAGCAGATTCGATTTTGTCACATCCGATCACTATCACGCGATCTGTGAAAACTGCGGCAAAATTGTGGACTTCCACTACCCGGGCCTTGACGAAGTGGAGCAGCTTGCTGCCCATGTCACGGGCTTTAAAGTAAGTCACCACCGTTTAGAAATTTACGGCGTCTGCCAAGAGTGTTCAAAAAAAGAAAACCATTAAAAATAAGCTGACCGTACGAAACGGTCAGCTTATTTTATTTGGACATTTTCTTTTTATTATAAGACTCATCAAATTCTTTTCCTTCTAAGCCCCTATCTAAAGTCAGCGGCTTTCTGCAATGCATGCACATATCTACTCTTCCCAAAACCTTTGTCTCTTTTTCACAGCCCGGACATATGACGCGGACCGCTTTGGTCGAAAGCATACCGATCCAAAAGTAAACAACCGTGCTGAGCCCGATGGATAAAAGCCCTAGTATCATAAACAAACTTGAAAGCAAAACGGACTCCTTGAAAAAGATCCCGATGTACATAATGACAAACCCAACGAAAACCAAACTTAACGCAAATGTTCTGATTTTATTAATTTTGCTGGAGTATTTCGCCATGTCCATCCCCCTCTGACTTTAACTATAGCACAAACCCAATGGGATTTTCTTCATGTTTTCGGTTGAACTGGAATTTACATATGGAGACTTCCTGTGAAATTGTTTATAATAGTTCAATGTGTTTAGAATAAAGGAATTTCGTTTTAATCATAGAATTGAATCAAATAGAAAATAAAAAATTGAACATTTGCATTGGAGGAATAGTGATGGATAATCTTCTCCGTCCAATTTACCAAGAAAGAGCAAGTCACCCCAACACATTGGCTGTCATAATGATCGAGAGAAGAAACAAAACATCTTCCTTAACAGATAACTTTGATGCCGCTTTGCTGGTGATTGTAAAGGAGGCTGACGAGCCTGTTTTTATAAAGCATTATGAATTTGATCATAAAACAGCTTCTTTGCATGTGGTAACAGATTCTCAGATTCAAGAATGGATTTTGCTCGGGACAAATAGAAGAATCATAGATTGGATTATAAATGGAAAAGTCATGTTTGACCGCAATGAATACATTGCCGAACAGATTGAGAGACTGAATACATTTCCGTTTGCCGAACGTAAACTGAAGATCGGACTTGAATACGGCAAATTAATCAGAAGATATGTTGAAGGAAAAGCTTTTTTTGAAGCCAATCAATTTTTAGATGCCTACAATGCGGTTGTTCATGCACTGCATCATTTAGCGCGTATAGAAGTAATCGACAGAGGATTCCATCCGGAAACCACAGTATGGAGCCAAGTGCGCCAGATGGAGCCTCAAGTATACAAATTATATTCTGAGCTGATTGAAAGTCACGAGAGCTTGGAAAAAAGACTTGAATTATTATTTCTAGCAAATGATTTTCTTATCCATTCTAAATCAGATATCGGGTCGGCACATCTTTTTGAGGTGATGAAAGAAAAAGACATTTGGCAATTTGGGGAGCTTCTTCAGCATCCTGACTTAAAGCACTTTACTCAAGACCTTGGCGTTATGCTTGATTACCTGACTGACAAGGGACTTATTAACGTCTGCCAGATAGAAACGAAAGGACAGGCTGTCTATCACCGAGGATATTCTTTTAAAAAAGATGTTGACTCTAATTCTTGACCGTGTTATATTATTAAACGTCGCTGATGTGCTTCTGGAAAAATGAGCTCACAGCGGCGGAGAAATAAATTAAAAAACATTTGACAAAAGAAAGTCAAAATGTTATATTAGTAAAGTCGCTTCAACAAGAAGTGGAAATGATCTTTGAAAACTAAACAAGACAAAACGTACCTGTTAATTCATTTTTTTATAAATCGCACAGCGATGTGCGTA
>NZ_JBUPVZ010000009.1:0-207719 GCF_055486375.1 Bacillus sp. 11C | reverse complement strand
ATTAGCTGAACAACTAAAGAAACAGCAGAAAACAAAAAAGCTTGTAGAAAAAACGTCGTTTTCTCTACAAGCTGAAGGGCTTTTCGCCCTCCTTTTTATTTCGTTTTCAGTTTTCCGCCTGCATACACAGCTTCACTCAGCTCCACGCCAAGCTTCTTCGCCATTTTCTTCAGCTTTGCCTCTTCCAGTTTTGTGACGAGGCTCAGTACGTTCCCTTCTTTCCCCGCCCGGCCTGTTCGGCCTGATCTGTGAACGTAGCCGTCTTCGTCAGGAATATCGGCATGAATCACGTACGGCAGGTTTTCAATGTCCAAGCCGCGTGCGGCAATGTCAGTCGCCAATAAGAGCGGGAATTCCCCGTCTTCGAATGCGGCAATGATTTTCGCCCGCTCCATTTTTTTTGCTTCACTGTGCAGCACGCCGAGATCGACATGATGATACTCCAGCTTTTCCGCATACACACTCAGGTTGCCGATGTCTCTTACAAACACGAGCGCCTGCATGCCCTGAAGTCTTGACAGCTTTTGCAGCAGCTTCACTTTGTCACGCTGGTCGCAAATCAGATATTGATGTTTCACTTTCCCAGCTTCCGCCTTGCTTCGCTGCACCTTCAACACCTCAGGCTCATGCGCCAATTCGCGAAGCACGTCCTCTGTTTCCTGTTTGAGCGTGGCAGAAAAACATAGAAGCTGCCGATCTCTTAATGTCGTTTTAATGATTTGCTTGATCGTTTCGCGGTGCTCCGGAAGGATAAGTTGATCCGTTTCATCAAGCACGATCGTTTTCACTTCATGCATCTTTAATTTCTTCGCTTTAATCAGTTCAAACACCCTGCCTGGCGTGCCGACAATGATATGCGGATGTTTCTTCAGCTTTTCGACCTGCTTCTTCACATTCGCCCCGCCGATTAAGGAAGCCGCGCGCAGCTCTGAGCCCGCTTTCCAATCCTGAATCACCTGAAAGATCTGCATCACCAGCTCACGCGAAGGCGCTAAGATCACTGTCTGCGGATGCTTCTGATCTGATTTGATCCGCTCCATGACCGGAAGCGCGTACGCCAGCGTCTTGCCTGTTCCTGTCGGCGATTCCGCAATGACATCCTTTCCGTCCATAATCAGCTGAGCCGCCTGTTCCTGAACAGGAGTCGGCTTTTGAAAGCCGGAAGCATTCCAATTCTCTTGTATAAATGATTGTGCATTATGTAAAAATGGCCAAGTTTGCGTCATTTTTTTCTCCTCAATTCGTGAAATCTATTCCATAGTATCTCAAAAGCTCGCCCAGAACGCAATTTTTCTTTTTCTTTCCTATACCTTTCAACATTCCGATTCCTCCTTTATAATCATAAGGGTGAATAATACACGCCGATTGTGCGTGTTTGATAAACGATAGAGGTGTAAATATGAGTATTTTATCTGTAAAGGATTTAAGCCACGGCTTCGGTGACCGAGCCATTTTTAATAACGTCTCCTTCCGCCTGTTAAAAGGCGAGCACGTCGGGCTGATCGGCGCAAATGGAGAAGGAAAATCAACCTTCATGAATATTATTACCGGAAAGCTTGAACCTGATGAGGGAAAAGTCGAATGGTCAAAAAATGTCCGTGTCGGCTACCTTGATCAGCATACCGTGCTGGAAAAAGGAAAATCGATCCGCGATGTCCTGAAAGACGCGTTCCATTATTTATTTGCGATGGAAGAAGAAATGAACGAGATTTACAACAAAATGGGCGAAGCTGATCCCGATGAACTCGAAAAACTGCTTGAGGAAGTCGGCGTGATTCAAGACGCGCTGACGAATAATGATTTTTATGTCATTGATTCTAAGGTGGAAGAAATCGCCCGGGGACTCGGTTTGAGCGATATCGGATTAGAGCGTGATGTCACCGATCTGAGCGGTGGACAACGCACCAAGGTTCTTCTCGCCAAGCTTCTCCTTGAAAAACCGGAAATTCTGCTTCTCGATGAGCCGACCAACTATCTTGATGAGCAGCATATCGAGTGGCTAAAACGCTACCTGCAGGAATACGAGAACGCGTTTATCCTGATTTCCCATGACATTCCGTTCTTAAACAGCGTCATCAACCTGATTTATCATGTTGAAAATCAAGAGCTCACACGCTATGTCGGCGACTACCATCAGTTTATGGAAGTCTACGAGGTGAAGAAACAGCAGCTTGAAGCGGCCTACAAAAAGCAGCAGCAGGAAGTCGCAGAGCTGAAGGATTTCGTTGCCCGCAACAAAGCCCGTGTCAGCACGAGAAACATGGCGATGTCCCGCCAAAAGAAACTCGATAAGATGGATATGATCGAGCTCGCGGCAGAAAAGCCAAAGCCGGAATTCCACTTCAAGCCGGCGAGAACGTCAGGCAAGCTGATTTTTGAAACGAAGGACCTGGTGATCGGTTACGATTCCCCGCTGTCACGTCCGCTCAACCTCCGCATGGAGCGCGGCCAAAAAATCGCCCTTTACGGCGCGAACGGGATCGGAAAAACGACCTTGCTGAAAAGCCTGCTTGGCGAAATCCAGCCGCTTGAAGGCTCGGTTGAACGCGGCGAGCACCTTTTTACCGGCTATTTCGAGCAAGAGGTCAAGGAATCAAACAACAATACGTGCATTGAAGAGGTATGGAGCGAATTCCCTTCTTATACGCAATACGAAATCCGGGCCGCTCTGGCAAAATGCGGACTGACGACAAAACATATCGAAAGCCGCGTATCCGTATTAAGCGGGGGCGAAAAAGCGAAAGTCAGATTGTGCAAGCTGATCAATTCAGAAACAAACCTGCTGGTGCTCGATGAACCGACAAACCACTTGGATGTCGACGCGAAGGAAGAACTCAAGCGCGCGCTCAAAGAATACAAAGGCTCCATTCTGCTCATCTCCCACGAGCCAGAGTTTTATATGGATATCGCTACAGAAACGTGGAACTGCGAGTCTTGGACGACGAAAGTGCTTTAATCTATGAAAAAACCCGCCTGCTGAAGGGCGGGTTTTTTCACTGCCATTTTTTCTGAATAATTATTATGATGCACATCATCCTCTGCAAAAATAATTCAATTTTAAATGGGCTTCAGTATACTATTCGATCAGCTCGTGCACAGAAGCTGTCTGCATTAAGCTGTAAATAGATGGAGAAACGGAAGAAAGACGAGGATTTTATAGATATATCTGGTTTTGCACAACGACTAAAAAAAGACACTGCCTCACGAGCAGTGTCTTTCATTTTAATGTCCCGCCTTAACTCCGGCAAGGTGTTTACGTCCCATGAGAAGGACAAGCATACCGACAAGAACGACAACTCCGCCTACCGTATACGGTGTGCTTGCGGTGAAGTGTTCTGACAGCATTCCCGCAATCCACGGAGCAAGCGCGCCGCCGATGAAGCGGACTGAGCTGTAGGCTGAAGACGCGATTGATCGTTCAACCGGTGCAGCCCCCATCACAGCTGTTGTCATGATGGTGTTGACCATACCGAGGACAGCACCGGCGACAACGATACATGTAATAATCAGTGTCTGATGATCTGTCCATATTCCCATGATCATGAGAATAACCGCAAAGGCGATAAAGAGAACGACGAGCGAACGCACTGTGCCCAGCGCTTTATGCAGGATTGGCGCCGTAAAGACTGACGTAATCGCTAACAGCAGTCCCCATCCAAAAAAGACATATCCGAGACCGTGTTCATCTAAATCCAGCACGAACGGAGAATAAGCAAGTAAAATAAAAAATCCAAAGTTGTATAAGAACGCAGATACCGCCATCGTCAGCAGGCCTTTATATTTGAGCGCCTTCATCGCATCAAACACACCGACTCGTTTCGCCGGTTTCGGCAATTTCGGCAGCATCAAAGAAATCGCGATTAACGCAATAAACATCAGGACAGATACGCCGAAGAACGGTGCGCGCCATGAGATGCTTCCGAGTTCTCCGCCTGCAAGCGGCCCGACTGAAATCCCGAGTCCGAGCGCCGCCTCATACAAAATAATCGCTTGAGCGCTGCCCCCGACAGACACACCGACAATAACCGCAAGCGCTGTTGAAATAAACAATGCGTTTCCTAATCCCCAGCCGCCGCGATAGCCGACTAGCTGAGCAATTGAGCTTGAGCTGCCGCCAAGCCCCGCAAACACAATAATAAAAATAAGTCCGAGAATTAACGTCCATTTCGCGCCGATACGGCTGGAAATGGCTCCTGAGAAAAACATCATAAATCCGGTTACAAGCAAATAACTTGTAAACAAGAGTGATACTTCACTAGGTGAAGCATGTAATTGTGCGGCAATTGCCGGAAGAATAGGATCGACCAGCCCGATTCCCATAAAGGAAATCACACAGGCGAACGCGACAGCCCATACCGCTTTCGGCTGGCTGAGCAAGCCCGGCTTCTGATTCACTTGTGTTGTCTTATCCATTTGACTTGACCTCCATTTTTATTCCATTAAAAGAAACGCTACAAAATAGCGTTTGGAAAATTTTTCATTCGATTGATTGAATGGCACGTTCCGCTTTATTTTTCATGCCTTGCAGGCGTTCTTTAAAGCTTTGGAATGTACGGATTTTCTCATCAATCAAATCCAGCTGGTGATTCAGGCTTTCCTGAATTTCCTCCAGTTTTTCTTTCCGTTCCTTAGGATCCAGTGACAGCAAATACCCCTCTTTGTTTAACTCTAACTGGCGGCTGGTTTCCATGAAATGCTGAAGCTCCTGAAGGGAAAACCCGAGCACCTCTTTTGTGCTGATGACTTTTTCAAGCTCCTCCATATCATCCTCTGAATATAGCCTTACGCCGCCGTCTGTCCGTTTCGGCGCGGGAATCAAGCCGATTTCTTCATAAAATCGGATGGTACGCTTAGTCAGCCCGCTTCTTTTGGCTACTTGATCAATCTTCATCCATTCCAAGGTAAATCCCCCTTCGCCGTTTCTGTTACCATTATACACCTTTCAAACCTTAACGTAAACGTTAAGGTTTGAAAAGCAATAAAAAAAGACGAGCAGCATAAAGCAACCGTCTTTCACATCCTGATTAAGCTATACTTCCTGTCACTGACAGAGATCCTTTTTGAAGGCTTTCAGAAAGCAATTGATACGCAATGACTTTCTTCTTGTATTGTTTGACGACGTCGATATGGTCGTCATAGCTGTATACAAACAGTTTCACATCTTTTTTGCCTTTTTTCATATCTATCACCAACGGCGTGCCGCCGTTTTCCGGATATAAATAACGCTCTTCGTCACCTGGGTAAATATAATATTTCTCCAGAAAGACAGCTTCGTTAAATTGATCAATCACTTTCTGTTTCTCTTCATCTTCGAGACGTTTTCCATCTAGAGAGAGAACGGCATTTTCGTCACTTAGCTTGGCGTGCACTGCGAATTTGCTGAGCAGCCATTCCATGACGCCTGTTGGAAGACAGGTTAATACGATTTTCACCAGACTCATGAGGATTAACATCACGATCGTCCATGTCATACTTCATCATCTCCGTTGGTTTTCCGTGTGCCGCTGACACACAATTCCATCCTATCATAAGCTGGCCGGTTCGTTTTTGTACATTATGTGAAAAAAGCGCGGCACCTGCGCGCCGCACTTTTTTCAGCTTTCCAGCTCTTCTATCATGAGGGACAATTCTGTCCACCGGTCCATGGCAGCCTCAAGCTCTTCCGCTGTTTTTGCTTGCTCGGCCATCAGCTCTTGGATTTTTCCAAAATCGCTTCCTGCTGCGGCGATGTCAACTTCGAGCTGCTCATGCTTTTCTTCTAGCTGGGCAATTTTATCTTCGATGCCGTCCCATTCAAGCTGATCTTTGTAAGAAAGCTTTTTTCGTTTTTTCTTCGGCTCGGCTTCAGCAGGTTTTGCTTCAGCAGCCGGTTTTTCAGCTGTTTTTTTCGTTTTTGACTCCTCCATATAATCGCTGTAGGAGCCTTGGAATCGGGAAATGACGCCATTTCCTTCAAACACAATCAAACGATCGACGACACGGTCAAGGAAGTAGCGATCATGGGATACAGTGATGACGACACCGGGGAACTGGTCAATATAATCCTCCAGAACGCTTAATGTTTCAGTATCCAAATCGTTCGTCGGCTCATCGAGAAACAGAACATTCGGCTCCTGCATGAGAACCTGAAGCAAGTATAAACGGCGTTTTTCTCCGCCGGACAGCTTGCGGATATACGTCTGCTGCATCGAACGCGGGAAGAGGAAACGCTCAAGCATTTGTTCAGCTGTAATGATATCACCTTCCGCTGTTTTGACGACTTCCGCCGTTGCTTTTATATATTCAATGACCTTTATCTCGCCTTTCATTTCACTGTGATCCTGCGTATAGTAGCCGATTCTGACCGTCTGTCCGATCGTAATATGGCCTCTGTCAGGAGTATGCCGGCCGGCAAGGGTGTTTAACAGCGTTGTTTTTCCGATGCCGTTCGGCCCGATAATCCCAATCCGTTCACCCGGTATGACCAGTTCATGAAAGCGGTCGACAAGCTTGCGGCCGTCATAAGCGATCATCACGTTCTCCGCTTCAATGACCTGTTTGCCAAGACGATGGGAGCCAATCGCAAAGTCGAGTGAGCCCGATGACTGAGTGCCTTTCTGCTCCTTAAGCGCCTCCACTCGGTCAATTCTTGCCTTTTGTTTTGTGGAACGGGCTTTCGCTCCCCGTCTCAGCCAAGCCAGTTCGCGGCGCAGCAGGTTTTGGCGCTTCGTTTCCTTTTGCTCAGCCTGCGCTTCCCGTTCCGCGCGTTTTTCTAAAAACACTTCATAGTTGCCTTTGTACGTGTAGAGGCTGCCTCGTTCGAGCTCATAAATGCGGTTCGTGACACGATTTAAGAAATACCTGTCGTGCGTCACCAGCATGACAGAGCCGGGATATTGACTTAAATATCCTTCAAGCCACTCAATCGTTTCATTATCCAAATGGTTCGTCGGCTCGTCTAAAATGAGCAGATCAGCGGGCTGAATTAAGTTTTTGGCAATGGCCACCCGTTTTTTCTGACCGCCTGAAAGCTCGTTGACCAGCTTTGTTACGTCGTTGACGCCCAGCTTAGACAATACGGTTTTCGCCAGGGTATTCGCATCCCACGCGTTGTTCGCGTCCATTTTTGCCTGCGCCGCCAGCAGGTTCTTCTGGCGCTGTTCATTTTCCGGATCTTCCCCCAGTTCATACAGCGCTTTTTCATATTCACGCAAGGTTTTCATCACAGCCGATTCACCGGAATAGATATGCTCGAGCACAGTTTGTCCCGCAGGCAGCTCCGGATCTTGATGAAGAAATTCGACGTGCACGCTGCCGGATTTCGTGATGTCTCCCTCTTCGATAGATTCCAAGCCGGCGATCACTTTCAGCAGCGTTGATTTTCCTGTTCCGTTCGGTCCGATCAATCCGATTCTCTCATTCTCTTCAATATGAAAGGAGATATGGTTAAATAATGTTTTATCTCCGTATGTTTTATACAGATTTTCCGCTTTTAATATACTCATGATTCCTATCAATCCTCACGTAAGTTCATGTGTACATTTTAAATCAGCCGCTGGAATAAAACTAGTAAAACGTCAGACAAATTTCATGGAAATGCAGGATAGAAAAAGACCAGGGACGTTTGTCCCCGGTCTCTTATTCTTCCTCAAGCGCGTTTTCTGCCATTTTTGCGAGATGCTGCGCGCTTCCTGAAATCTCCTGCATCGTGGCGGAAATTTGTTCAACGGCAGCGGCTTGTCCATCTGTATGCTGATTAATCGACTCAATTGATTCCTCCAGCCCTTTCAGCAGGCTGTGGATTTTTTTCGTGATCTGGTCAATCTGGCCGACATTTTCTTTCGAATACGTTGCGAGCTTTCTGATCTCATCTGCGACGACAGAGAAGCCTTTTCCGTACTCGCCCGCTCTCGCCGCTTCGATCGCGGCGTTTAAGCCGAGCAGATTGCTTTGGTCAGAGATGCCTTTCACGGTTACTGAAATATCGGCGATTTCACCCGCGCTTTCGCTGACCTTTTTCGCCTGGGAGGAAATCCCCGTCATTTGAGATGAAAATCCGTTGATTGAATCAGAAATATCGGAAATGGCTGCGGCTGTTTGTTCAACAATGGCTGATAAGCTTTCCGCCACATCATGCAGCTTAGACGACTCCTCAAGGCTCGTTCCGAGGCCGACGCCCCCAATCACTCTTCCATTTTCGTCGTGGAGCGGGATGGCGCGTGCGATCAATGGAAATCCGAACAATTCTTTCGGAACCATGCTCGTCTTCTTCTGATTGCTGCGGATGGCGTCTGTGATAATATCCCCTTCCTGCAGCGGATCACCGGCTTTTACGTTTAGAGAAAAAGTTTTGGCCGGTATATTCACGAGCAGTTTTTCCGTATCGTAAATGCCGATTGTGATATCATCTTGTATCAGGCTGTTTAAATATGGGGCTACTTTGACAAACGCGTCCAGAAGGTCTGCGGTTTCTTTTTCCGTTCTTATGCTCAATTCCATTCACTCCTTTTCTTAATAAGGGAAGCTGCGTTTTTCGTGCTGGACCGAGATCCATTTCAGTGTCGTAAATTCTTCAAGGCTCCATTCTCCGTTCAAACGGCCGAGACCGGATTGCTTTTCACCGCCGAAGGCCACATTCGGTTCATCATTGATGGTCGTGTCATTGACATGAATCATGCCTGTTTCAACGCGCTTCGCAAAAGCCACGCCGCGCTCAAGATTTGATGTATGTACAGCACCGCTCAAGCCAAACGGGGTTTCGTTTGCGATATCCACCGCTTCATCTTCTGAATCAAACTTCATAAAGGAGACGACAGGTCCGAACAGCTCTTCCTTGGCGATGCTCATGAACGGTTTCACGTCTTTTAAGATCGTCGGCTCCACGATCGTCCCGTTAAATCCGCCAAGTTTCACTGGAACAGCGCCTTCTTCAATCGCTTGCTCCACAGATTTCATCAGCCCGTCCGTCTGTCTGCTGTTGATTAATGGTCCGATAATCGTGTCAGGGTCCATCGGGTCGCCGACTTTCAGCGATTCTACTTTTGCCTGATACAACTCTAGGAACTTGTCATAAATAGAAGAATGAACAAGCACGCGGTTGGCTGACATGCAAATCTGCCCTTGGTGTGTAAATCGGCTGAACACCGCCGCATTGACCGCATATTCAATATCAGCATCCTCAAGCACGATGAAGGCGCTGTTGCCGCCGAGTTCAAGAAGCGGCTTTTTAAAATGCTTCATCGCAAGCTGGCCGATGTAGCTGCCGACTTTCGTAGAACCTGTAAATGAGATGATACGCGGCACGGGGTGTTCGACAAAGCTGTCTCCGATTTCTGCAATGTCGGTGACAACGACATTCAGAAGCCCCTCTGGAATTCCCGCGTTCTCAAAGATTTTTGCAATCAGCGTACCGCCGCAAATCGGAGTTTCCTCATGCGGCTTTAACACGACGCCATTGCCGGCTCCGAGTGCGGGCGCCACTGATTTCATAGATAAAAAGAATGGGAAGTTAAATGGACTGATGACGCCGACAACACCTGCCGGCACGCGATATAATCTATTTTCCTTGCCGTCTATTGTTGACGGAAGAATTTTCCCTTCCATACGGACAGGGAACGTTGCCGCTTCTTTCATGATGTTTTTGACAAGCCCGATTTCAAAGGCCGCTTTAAGCCTTGTTCCGCCAAGCTCTTCCATAATTAAATAAATGATGGCTTCTTCGTTCTCTTCAATATACGTGACGGCTTTTTCTAAAATGGTTCTTTTCTCGAACGGATTCACCGCATCCCATTTTTTCTTCGCCAGCGCCGCTGCCCGATACGCTTCATCTACATCGTCAGCAGTCGCTTTTTTGAAGGCTGTGAATGTTTTTTGAGTATAAGGATTTTTGTTTTCCAATACATTTGGGCTGCTGCCTTCCTGCCATTTCCCGCCGATAAACTGTTTATTCAACTCTTCATATTGAAACATGGTCAGCATCTCCTTTTTAACCGCAAGTCAAAATATGGGCGAATCTATTGTTTCTATCGGTTCAGCCTGCATAAAATTGAATATCTAATTAGTAAAAATTACTATCCTGTGATACACCAACGCTTTTTCGCTTCTATCTTTTAAAGTAGAGAAATATTTTATTGACTGCGCCAAATTTCGACAATATAATACAACAAGAATTGGATATAATGATTAGAATATTTTGAATTTTCCAGGAGGAACTTTTGATGAGTTCATTATTTAGAAAAAAAACGCTCGAAACATTGAGTGCGCAGAGCAAGTCAAAAAGCCTTGCTCGTACGTTAAGCGCATTTGATTTAACCTTGCTCGGTATCGGTTGTGTCATCGGTACAGGGATTTTTGTCATAACAGGAACAGTGGCCGCGACCGGCGCAGGTCCCGCCCTCATCATATCGTTTATTTTAGCGGGGCTCGCCTGCGCGCTCGCTGCCTTCTGCTATGCTGAGTTTTCGTCTTCGATTCCGATTTCGGGAAGCGTGTACTCATACTCCTACGTGACACTCGGAGAGCTGCTTGCCTTTTTGATCGGATGGGATCTCATGCTTGAGTATGTCATTGCGCTGTCGGCTGTTGCCACCGGCTGGTCTTCATACTTTCAATCACTGCTTGCCGGCTTCAACCTTCATATTCCGGCTGCATTGGCAGGGGCGCCGGGGAGCACGCCGGGCGCCGTGTTTAATCTTCCGGCCGCAGTGATCATTCTCATCATCACTGCGATTGTCAGCCGAGGCGTCAAAGAAAGCACACGGTTTAACAACGTCATCGTGCTGATGAAAATCGGGATCATTTTATTGTTCATTATTGTCGGCATCGGTTATGTCAAACCGGATAACTGGTCTCCTTTTATGCCGTTCGGGATGAAAGGCGTCATTGTCAGCGCGGCAACTGTATTCTTCGCGTATCTCGGATTTGACGCGGTTTCTAACGCTTCAGAGGAAGTGAAAAACCCGCAAAAAAACATGCCCGTCGGCATTATTTCAGCTCTTGCCGTCTGTACGGTTCTATACATCACGGTATCGCTTGTGCTGACAGGCATGATGCCTTATACCAAATTGGATGTCGGAGATCCGGTTTCCTTTGCGCTTAAATTCGTCGGCCAAGATGCTGTTGCAGGAATTATTTCTGTCGGTGCCATTATCGGGATTACGACGGTTATGCTCGCTTTGCTGTACGCTCAGGTCCGCTTGACATTTGCCATGAGCAGAGACGGCCTTCTGCCTGGGTTGTTCGCAAAGGTTCATCCGTCGTTTAAAACCCCGTTCCGCAACACATGGCTGACAGGTATCGTTGCGGCGGGAATCGCCGGCTTTATCAACCTCGGAACGCTGGCTCATCTGGTGAACATGGGAACGCTGGCCGCGTTTACGGTCATTTCCATCGCTGTCATCGTATTAAGAAAAAAACATCCGGAAATTAAAGCGTCCTTCAGAGTGCCGTTCGTTCCGGTTGTACCAATTATCAGCGCTGGCATCTGCCTATGGTTCATGTACAGCCTTCCCGGCGTCACATGGCTTTCATTTGCCATCTGGATCGCAGTTGGAACGCTGGTTTACTTCCTGTATTCGAGAAAACATAGTTTATTAAACAAATAATCTCTTTTCAGCCAGCGGTGCCTCACCAGCCGGCTTTTTCCTTTTTTTATGTGCTATACTTTGAAGGACATATGCAGAAAGGGAGACAAACCGATGAAACAATACCGCACTTTATTATTTGATGTAGATGATACCATCCTTGATTTTAGAGCGGCAGAAGCATTAGCGCTGCGTTTGCTGTTTGAAGATCAGAATATTCCTTTAACAGATGAAATGAAGACACAGTATAAAACAATCAATCAAGGTCTCTGGAGAGCCTTTGAAGAAGGAAAAATGACACGGGATGAAGTCGTGAACACCCGTTTTGCCGCTTTGTTCAAGGAATACAGTTATGAGGCGGACGGCGCCTTGCTTGAGCAAAAATACCGTAGCTTTCTTGAAGAAGGGCATCAGCTTGTTGACGGCGCCTATGATCTCATCTCAAACCTGCAGCATCAGTTTGATTTATATATCGTGACAAACGGCGTGTCTAAGACGCAGTACAAGCGTCTCCGTGATTCAGGATTATTTCCGTTTTTCAAAGATATTTTCGTATCTGAAGACACAGGCTACCAAAAGCCAATGAAGGAATATTTCGATTACGTGTTTGAACGGATTCCCTCATTTTCAGCAGAGCACGCATTAATTATCGGTGATTCGCTGACTGCCGATATCAAAGGCGGACAGCTCGCCGGGCTTGATACTTGCTGGATTAACCCTGACATGAAGCCGAATAAGTCAGAAACAGTGCCAACTTATGAGATTCGTAAGCTTGAAGAGCTGTATCACATTTTGCATATCAAAAATAACGTCAGCTGCTCATTAAGCTGATGTTTTTCTTTTTAGAAGAGTCTGTTTACCTCTTGATAAATTCTTCACCTTATGAATAATATGGTGGTATGCTTTGGTTATATATGTAAGGAGGAGACTCAATTGGCTATCGCCGCCCCGTTAAAAGAAAAAACCGTTCAAAAACCAGGCACCACGGTGTATCCGATTTTGGTGATCATTGGAATCTGCCATATGCTCAACGATTCGCTGCAAGCCGTGATTCCGGCTATGTTCCCTATTTTGGAACGCTCCATGAGCCTGACGTTTACACAGCTCGGCATCATCGCTTTCACATTAAACATGGTGTCATCTGTGATGCAGCCTGTCGTCGGCTGGTATACCGATAAACGGCCGCTGCCTTACGCGCTGCCAATCGGCCTGACCGCCAGCATGCTCGGCATTTTGGGCCTTGCATTTGCCCCCTCATTCATAACGATCTTATGCTGTGTGTTTTTCATCGGATTAGGCTCGGCCATTTTCCATCCGGAAGGCTCCCGTGTGGCGTATATGGCCGCCGGCACAAAACGCGGGCTCGCCCAATCGATCTATCAGGTAGGCGGAAACTCGGGCCAGGCGATGGCGCCTCTGATCACCGCGCTGATTCTTGTGCCGCTCGGACAATTCGGCGCCGTTTGGTTCACGCTTGTGGCCGCGCTCGCTGTTATGTTTCTGCTGTATATTGCGAAATGGTACGCCGCACGTCTCGGAAGCCTTGCCCAAAAGTCAGGCAAACAAAGGAAAACAGCTGAAAACACGGCTATTACCAAGTCTGTCATTTCTGCTCTTATCATGATTATCTTTCTCATTTTTGCGCGTTCTTGGTATATGAGTGCGATCGGCAACTTTTACACGTTTTACGCGATCGATACATATCACGTAAGCATTCAGCAGGCGCAGAGTTATATTTTTGTCTTTTTGCTGTTCGGCGCTATCGGCACGTTTGTCGGCGGCCCGCTCGCAGATCGTTTCGGAAAACGCTTCGTGATCCTCTGTTCGCTTCTGTGCTCGGCGCCGCTGGCGATTTTTCTTCCATTTGCAGGACCTGTGCTCGCCTATGGCGTGCTCGCATTGATCGGCTTAGTGCTGATGTCGAGCTTTTCAGTAACGGTTGTCTACGCACAGGAGCTAGTTCCCGGAAAAATCGGCACAATGTCCGGTTTGACTGTCGGGCTCGCCTTCGGGATGGGCGCGATTGGCGCTGTAGCGCTGGGCGCTCTGATTGACGCCGCGGGACTGACCCCGACGATGATTGCCACCGCCTTTCTCCCTATGCTCGGCATCCTAGCCTTCCTATTGCCAAGCGATCAGAAGCTGAGAGAATGGCATCACTAAAGAAACCCTGCCGCTGGGCAGGGTTTTTAATCTAGCTGTAAAAAATGAGTATCCGGCACCGCGTGCTTCGGAATAAAACCGTCCGCAAAGTCCGGGAACGCGGCCTGTATTTCGTCGATCCATCTTTTCAGGTTTAACACATACGGCATATAAATCATTTCAATTGCCGCTTCGTCTTCAATCCGATAATACCAGCAAAGATTAAACTCTTTTTCCGTCACCAATGTAAACCCGGAGAAATGATAGAACACCAGCGGCGTTTCATCGACATACACGCGGCCGTCCTTTTGCCCGACCTTATAGTTTTCGATATTCCAAAGCGCTGTATTGGCCCCGATTGATTTGACAACATGCACATCCTTATACTGCGACGGCCACTTCTCCACATACCTTTGGTCACCGTATGTCTTGCGTTCCGTATTCATTTCTACTGTACAAAATGCAATGCAGTCCTGTCTCCACTGCCACACCGCTTCATATGCTTCTTTCGTATTCGCGGCACCGACAAAGCCTGTGTTAAAGCGGCCGGTCCGCTCATAGTAGGACATGAACCGCGGCGAGTTCCGGTGATCAGTCAAATATAGAGAAGCCGCTGGGTTTTCGGCAAAAATACATGCTGGATCAGAAAAGAAAAACAGATCGGTATCCATATGGGCAAAGTATTCCGCATCATCCCATTTGCTCATAACATGGAACAAAAAAGCGGGTTTTAATGTCCAGCAATATTCGTGAAACGTTCGATTGCTTTTCGCTTTCAGCAGCTCCGGGTCTTCCATTTCATGCAGCTGCACAAAGGTCACATGCTCCCATGGCACGTGCTGAAGCAACTCATACGCTTTTTGATCGACACACAGCACATACAAATGAAAATCATCGCAATGCTCATGGAGCGAATGAATCATCGGCATGAGCTTAAAGATATGCGTCCTTGACACTATTGTTGAAAAATGAAATGTACTCACCATACCACATCCAATTATCTAAGATCCACGTGCAGCAAATCGTTGACAAGCGCATACAGCGCGTTGGCGAAATCATTTACGCCAAGCTTTTTCTTCGCTTTTGGCAGAAGCTTACGGACAGTTTGTAAATCAAAGTTTTTCGCCGTCACCCTAGGGGCTTTCTTTTGCCAATCCGGATCAATGTTGCGTTCTTTGACAACATGAAGCAGCTCAAGAAACAGACTCAGCAACATGTCGTATTTGCGAGCTTCCAAAAGCTTTTGAATATCAGCCATGATGCCGTTCGTCATGTCAGGCGGGAACGGCCCGTTAAAAGCGAGATGAACGTCTAAGGAGCGGATGTTGTTGTATTTATCGCACATGTAGGCAATATTTGCCCGAATATCGTCTACCGACTTACAATTGCTCGGGTGCTCTTGATGAACACTGACAATATCGCGATGCAGCCTGAACGTCAGTCCGGCCTGATGAAGCCTGATTCCGAGGTCATAATCCTCAAATCCGTACCGTACAATGCCTTCATCAAATAAACCGAGGTCAGTCACATGCTTGCGTTTGACAGAGGAATTATTCGTGATAAAAAAGCGCCATGGCATATGGTAGCCTTTCAGGTCATCGCCGTACTCATCTAAAATCCGCTTGAGCACGTCAATAAAGTCGGTATCAAGGTCGAAGCTTTTGTCCAGAAAGCTTCCGTTTTTGATGTCCTCTTCCTTCAACAGCTTTTGTTTGTCTTTCTTCGGCATTTCGTCTACGAGCTTTGCGAGCTGTTTCTTATGTTCAGCTTCAAAGCGTTCATAATAAAAACTGTAGATCCGTTTCCAAAACAAACCGCACACCACAAGATTCTCTTCGTTCTCATGGGCTTTAATATGCTTTGCCACAAGATCCTTTGCCGCAAGCATATCGCTGTCATGAAAAATCAGGATATCTCCTCTGGCATTGCGAAGCGCTTGATTTCGTCCGTACGCAATGCCCCTGTTTTCTTTAATCCGTGTAAAGATCAGCGGAAAATCTGCTTGAAATGTCTCAAGCATCGGGAGCGTCCCGTCCTCAGAGCCATTGTCTGCTACAATGACTTCAAATTCTTCATCGCACTCCTGCTGGTTTAATGACAGAAGGCTGTTATAGAGGCGCTCCTTTGAATTATATGCAGGAATAATAACGCTTGCTTTCACTTCATTTTCACTTCCTGTATTTAATCATTTATTTGTTATCATCTTTTGAAGCAAAACCGTCAAATTCAGGGTCTAACGTATTGATGTGCTGAATGATATGCGGCAGTGTTTCTTGATACAGCTCATGCACAAACGGCAGGTCTGTGCGTGTTGTTTCATGAATCTGTTTGATTTCATTGATGCTGACGATTCGGTATCCGCTGAAATGGTAAAAAATCAGCGGGCTGCCATCCTCCAGCACGATCCGTCCATCCTCCCAGGAAAACGTATGCTGCCCGTAGTTCCAGTGGCCGACGTTGACACCGGGTGTCGTGATGTCACATACGTTCGAAAACAGCCCAGACATATAATCCAAATAGCCTTGATCACCGAATTTCCCTTCACCCGGGGCATTTTTGCACTCCTCAAGACAGCGTTCCTTCCACCATTCCAAGCAGTCCGTGCCGTCATCATCACGCTTGAAGCTGATAAAGCCGGAGTTATATCTGCCTAAAAGGCGCTGCAGCATGACAATCTGCTCTTTTTCGAAGGAAGGGATGACGATATCACCCCGTGAAAGCAGCACCGAGCAGTCCGGCTGGTTTTCAAAAATCGGCGATGGATCGGCATAGAAAAAGAGATCCCCGTCAATATACGTCACACGCTCCAGCTCGGGATTGCTGTTCAGCACAGCTTGCAGGAAGATCGGCTTCATCGTCCAGCAGTACTCGCTTTGATCTCTTGTTTCCTTGAGCTTCAGAAGCCGTTCATTTTCGAGCGCGGCCACTGGCACAAGGTTCAGCTGCTTCATCTTCAGTTTCTGTAAGACACGGTGCGTATCTTCATCCATGCATAGTGTAAATATAGGGCTGTTTGGATCAACTTGTTCCAACGACTTAAATAAGGCGACTGCCTGATATAATCTCCCTTTTGATAAAACGGTGCAATATGCGCTGGTCACAGTCATGTTCACCTCGTTTCATATTACTTTTTGAAGAATTCTGTATACCACTCAATCGTTTTTTCAAGTCCCTCATCAATGGTGTAGACCGGTGTCCAATGCAGCAGCTTTCTCGCTTTTTCCGCGGATAAATATTGATGTTTGATTTCATTACTTCCCTGATTCAGCACCTTTGGCTTCAGGCTGCTGCTCATTTTCTTCAATATTTTTTCAACCAGTTCAAGTACGGTCAGCTGAATCTCATTGCTGAAGTTAAAGGCCTCTCCGGCAAGATTGTTTTCTTCCATTTTTTCTGCCAGAAGCAAATAAGCCTGAACGGCATCTTCGATATAAAAGTAGTCGCGGACAAATGTGCCGTCGCTGCGGATTTCCGGCGCTTCCCCGTTCAGCACAAGCTGAATCGTTTGCGGAATGATGCGGTTGAAGTTCAAATCTCCGCCGCCGTACAGGTTTCCGCAGCGCGTGATGCAGACCGGAACCCCGTATGTGTGATAATACGTGTGGCTGATCAGATCTGCGCAGCTTTTCGAGACGTCGTACGGATGTTTGCCTTGCAGCGGCATATTTTCATCGTACGGAAGGTTCTCTTGGTCGCCGTAAGCTTTATCACTTGAAGCGACAATGACCCGCTTGATTAATGGGTGCTTCCGGCAGGCTTCGAGAACATTCCACGTACCAAGGATATTCGCTTCAAACGTGGAAATCGGGTTGCGGTTTGCCACGCCGACAATCGCTTGTGCGGCGAGGTGAAAGACTGTGTCAATTTCATACTCGCCAAGCGCGCGTTCAATCACAGGCAAGTCTTCAAGAGAGCCCCGCACGATGTTCATTTTCTTGATATGTTCTCCCTGATAAAGATTGGATTGCGGCACATGATCTCTGACAAGCCCCGTCACGTTGGCGCCCTGTTCGATCAATTCTTTCACCAAATAGCTTCCTAAAAGACCTGTACACCCCGTGACAAATACGTTTTTATTTTTCCAGAAACTCAAATCAGTTCACCATACCTTCCATACTTGTTGTCCTTGATCCCACAGTTTGTTGACTTCTAAGAGATTTTTATACGTATCGATGGCCGTCCAAAATCCGTAATGGCGGTACACGGCAAGTTCTCCGTCTTTGGCAAGGTTCTTCAGCGGTTCATCTTCGAACATCATGTTCCCGTCCTTCGGCAAATAATCGAAAACCTTGGGACTGAGAACAAAAAATCCGCCGTTGATGATTCCGTCACTCGATGTTTTCTCAGAAAATGTTTTCGCCATGCCGTCTTCAACCGTCAAGGTGCCGAACTGCGAGACTTTGTCAATGCCGGTGACAGTCGCGGCAGCACCTTTTGCCTGATGATAGCTGATGAGATGGAAAAGATTGATATTGGCCAGCCCGTCCCCATAGGTGAGCAGAAACGTTTCATCGCCGATATAGTCTTTTGCCTGCAAAATTCTTCCGGCTGTCAGCGTGTCTTCCCCTGTCTCCAAAAACGTAATTTTCCACGTTTCAGGCTGCCCCAGCATCTGCACCTCTCCCGTAGAGCTGTCGAGAGTCAGGCTGTTGTGCTTCCATTCATAATTGAGAAAGTATTCTTTGATTTTTTCTCCTTTATAGCCCAAAAGCAGAATAAACTCGTTTACTCCGTAGTACTGATAGATTTTCATAATATGCCATAGAATCGGTTTGCCGCCTATCATGGCGAGCGGTTTAGGAATGTCGTTCGTGACTTCACTCATTCTCGTTCCTTTTCCGCCGCAGAGAATGACCGCTTTCATCTCTACCCCTCATCTCTATGAATATTGAGTTCGAAACCTGGTAATCTTTACAATCTACCAAGGCGTTTCCCCGATAATTTGTCCACTTCAATACCGGTTTCAAATTCTACTGTAATGATATGAGAGAAAGCCGGCCTTGGTGACCAAATGGAATCTATTTTTTTCAAGTTGGTTATGTAACCAAAAAAAGAGCCTTGAACGAAGGCAATGTGCCCGCTCAAGGCTCTTTCTCGTCTTATTTGATTTCTTTTTCCTTGCCGTAATGATAGTCAGATGGATCAACGGCTTTGAAATCACTCAGTTTGTGGAATCTCAGCAAGTCTTTGTACAGGACACTGTCTGAAAGGCTCAGCTGCTGGCTCACTCTTGTTTTCAGATTCTTCGTTTCTTCATTCGCTTCCAGTTTTTCACCTGTCTTCGTATCGTAAATGATATTGTCGACTGATGTGTACTTCGGCGTCACGAAGTCGCCGTTTCTGAACGCCACTGTATCATCGTGGTCTTTAGACAATAAATCAGTGCCGAAGTTGATATATTTCTGCGAATCAATACCTTGCAAGTGCAGAAGTGTCGGCATAACGTCAATTTCGCCGCCATACGTATGGTTCACTCCGCCTTTTTTGCCAGGCACGCGGATCATCAGAGGCACGCGCTGGTTCTGCGCGTTTTGGTAATCTGTAATTTCTTTTCCGAGAATCTCTTTCATCGCGCGGTTATGGTTTTCAGAAATACCGTTATGGTCACCGTAAAGCATAATGACTGAATTGTCATAAAGGCCGGCTTCCTTCAGTTCCTTGAAGAATTGCTCAAGCGACTCGTCAAGGTAACGGGCTGTCTGGAAGTAATTATCAACTGTTTTATCACCCGTTGTCGCTTTCTTAATGGTTGCATCTTTTTCATCCAGGTTAAACGGATAATGGTGTGTCAACGTAATCAAATGCGCGTAAAACGGCTGTTTAAGAGATTCAAGTTTTGGAATCGATTCTGTAAAGAACGGCTTATCCTTGAGTCCCATATTCACGAGGTTTTCTTCAGACATGTCATAACTGCTTGCGTCGAAGAACTCGTCATACCCAATATGTTTATAAACCTGGTCACGGTTCCAGAATGATTTGTAGTCACCATGCATAACAGCGCTTGTGTAGCCTTCCTTCTGGTCTAAAATCGCCGGAAGCGACTGGTATGTGTTTTCGCCCTTCGTCACAAACGCGGAGCCTTCAGGAAGGCCGAAGATGGAGTTGTCCATTGTCAGCTCGGCATCGGATGTTTTTCCCTGGCCGGTCTGATGGAAAAAGTTATCAAAATACATCATATCTTCTGCGCCGTGTGCGAGTTTATTTAAGAAAGGCGTCACCTCTTCACCGTTCAGCTTATAATCAATCAGGAATGTCTGGAAGCTTTCCAGGTGAATCTTAATAATGTTTTTGCCTTTGGCAGAACCGAAGTACTCGGCATTCGGTTTCGCATAATGAGACGTCGTGTAATTCTCGACACTTGTTAAATCATCGCTGCTCGCGTAGGCTCTTTGCGATTCCGTTTGAGCCGTCTGCACACCGTCATAAATGGTGTAATTGTAAAGACCTAAATATTTCACGATATAATTGCGGTCAAACGTTCTTGTCAGCAGCTGCGGGCGGTCTTTTTCCGCATAGTGCAGGTTGATGAAAAACAGTGCGACCCCGGAAAGGATCACCAAAGACGCAAAGCGTTTTTTCATTTTGTATTCTTTTAATTCAGGTCTCCAGATCAATACCGCAATCAAAATCATAATATCTAAGAAATAGAAAATATCATGAGCGGCCATGATGCTGAAAATCCCGTCCCCCATGTTTCCGACGTTGCCGGACTGTTTAATGTTCGGGAACGTCAAGAAATCGTCAAAGAAACGATAGAATAAAATATTCGCGTATAACACAAATGTCATCACAAAATCGATTATCAGCATGATAATGGCTGATTTGCGCCCTTTCGCAAGCAAAGCCAGTCCTAAAAAGAAGACAGCGCTTGAGAACGGGTTAAATACCAGGAGGATCTCCTGGGTTGTGCCTTTTACCCCTAGGTTAAACTCTGCCTTGTAGGATAAATACGTTTTTGCCCAAAACAGTATAACAGCCAGCACAAAAAAGCTAAGTTTGTAAGAGAAAAGTTTCTTCATAGCAACCTCTACTTTCTTAAACACTTTAAGTCTTTATTCATATTTACCTGCTCTTTATCCTGTCTTCCAATTCCTTCTTTCCAAACAAAATCAAGGCATCACACAACAAATAAATACACCGCGGTAAGACCGGAATATTTATGTTTTGCACCATACCATTTTTATTGCACCTATTTCAGACCAACCATTGGACGAACGAAGCCTTCGTTTCGTTTCACATTTTTTCTCGGAAATAAAAAAGACTTCTTTTGCCATGTGTGCCTTTTAAAAAAGAAATAGATACCGAGTATAAGAATAACATAAACTAGCAAAAACGAAAAATAGGTCTTACGGACAGCCCGCCCTTCATACGGGCTGTGGTGATTGTATGCGCGATCACAATTTTTTTACAAGGGCGAAAAAAGACTGGATGTCTCCAGTCTTCATGATCTATATCCCTGACCAGACATCTTTAGCATACGCGCCCGTATCCTGCAGATGTTTCAGCCAGTTTTGCGATTCTTGTTCGCCGGTGCCATGAACAGCCTGATACGCTTTTTGCAGTGCGGCCTCCACATCTGGGGCCATTTTGCTGCCGTCGCCGCATACGTAGAGCCTGCCTCCGCGATCAAGAATTGAAATTAATGTTTCTGCATGATCAGCCATGAGATGCTGAACATACGTTTTCGGCATGCCTTCTTTTCTGGAAAAGGCTGTGTGGACAGTGGCGATTCCGTCTTTTTCAAACTGCTCAAGCTCATCCCGGTAAATAAAATCACGATCGTTCCTGCATCCAAAATAGAGATGAGCTTCGCCGAGCGTTTTTCCCTCTCGCTTTATAGCTGCGCGCGCTTGGAGAAAACCGCGGAATGGCGCTACCCCTGTGCCCGGACCGACCATAATGATCGGGGTTTCCGGGTCTTCCGGAAGCTGAAACCGGGATTCCGGTGTGCGGATAAACATCACGACATCATCACCCGTATGGCGCTCAGTTAAGTCATTTGAAGCCACGCCCCTGTACTCGCCAAGGCCGCTCCATGCAGGACCGCGCACAACACCGACTGTAATGGATGCTTGCTCCGGATTCACCCTTGGCGAGCTAGAAATCGAGTAATATCTTGGTTTTAATGGCCGTAAAAGCTCTAAAAATCGTTCAAACGGCATGTCGCACGCTTCATATTGTTCAAGCAGATCTAGCATGGAAATCCGTTTTTTCAATATGTGTTCCTGGTAGACACCCTCTGCCGCCAGTTCTTCCAATTCGCGTTTATGAGGCGGACAGACAGTAAACGCCGCCAGCTCCCGGATTTGCGCCCTAGTGGCGGCTTCCTGCACCTCGACGCTGTAGCTAAGAAGGTCTTGCAGGCTGACAGGTCGGCCTAAAGGCAAATGCCCCGCACTGCGCCCGCTTGCCGACAGTGTCACTTGGTCGGTTCCCTTCAGACCGAAGCGGTAAAGAATCCGGCTGACATTGGTTTGGCTGTTCCTCGGCAATACGCCAAGATGATCCCCCTCACGATATTCAACCTCCGGCGGCAATGCGATTTCGATATGGCGAGTGCTGCGATCGCTGTCCGCGGACTGGAGTTCACGATTTTCGGCGATGAATGCGTGAACCGCTTCGTACGATCGGGCCAGCGGGGACTCTCCAAGCTCTCTGACAAACTGGAGACTCAGCGTGCTTCGTTCCTTATCGGCGTTTTCATTAAGCTCCAGTCCGAATGCTTTGATGGCGTCCGCCCACATGCTTTTTTTCCACTCGTCAAGCTGCCCTTCAAAATCACCGCTTACATCACCCTCTCCGCGCGCAGAAAACCGAGTCGCGCCTTTCTCCTCAAGCTGCTCATCAATGAATCTCGGCACGGCCTGATACGTGCTCGCCCAGTTATGATCACCACAGCCAAATACCGCGTAACGGACGCCCTCAAGCTCACCCGGTTTGATTTCTTGAAGCCACTGCACAAACTGCCTCGCATTGTTTGGCGGTTTTCCGTTATAGGAAGAGGTCACAATGACTACCGCTCCA
Source organism: Bacillus sp. 11C (assembly GCF_055486375.1). Lineage (NCBI taxonomy): Bacteria > Bacillati > Bacillota > Bacilli > Caryophanales > Bacillaceae > Bacillus > Bacillus sp. 11C. The sequence continues at coordinate 184,992 of NZ_JBUPVZ010000009.1, read as the reverse complement.
TCTTTCGGGAGCTTTCCAATCTGGTCATTCAGAGGCGCCACTTCAGTTCTTACGCCGTGAAGACTGGCTGTATCGGCAAGCTCCCGGGCGACGCCTTCCGCGGTGCCGGTATCAGAGCCATACAGAACGAGAAGCGGCCGGTTGTTGAGGCCGATGACCGATGCGCCCCTTGCTTCCGCTTTCTCTTTTTTTTGCTCATCAGACGCCGCCTTGTCAGCTGCCGGGACGTCGGCATGAATGGCTTCATGGTTCCGTGTTTGAACCCTGATACGAAAATCGCCCGGCTTGAGTGTCAAGGTTTGCTTGATATCAAGCTCATAATTCTCATGATCAATCAACGTGAAATATTTTAATATCATGCCCAGCACAAGTGTGGCTTCATGAAGGGCAAACTGCATGCCGATACAGGCCCGCTGTCCATTTCCGAACGGTTTGTACGCATGATGGGGCACTTGGTCCTGCTGTTCGAACCGTTCTGGACGGAATTCCTCGGCATCCTCTCCCCAAGCGTCTCGATCTCGGTGAAGCTGCGGAATCAGCACAGAAATTCTGTCTTTCGTCGTAATCGGGTACTTTCCGCCAATGACTGTGTCTTCCTTTGGATAAAGGCTGAAAGCCGGGGCTGTTGGCCATAAACGCAAGGATTCATTTAAAATCATCCGGATGTATTTCTGCTCAAGCACTTGTTTGTAGGTCGGCGCTGCATCCGTCAGCACCCGGTCGACCTCTTCATACGCCTTTTTCAGTTTGTCGGGATGATTCAATAAAAAGTAGATCGCAAAGGATAACAGGCCGCTCGTTGTTTCGTGCCCTGCAATTAAAAACGTAATGATTTGAAAACGGATATTTTCATCGTCAAGCTTTTCTCCGGTCTCAGGGTCTTCCACCTTCAGCATGCGGGCGAGCAAATCTTTTTCATCCTGATCCCCATCCGCCTTGCGCTCCGCAATAATGCTGTCGACTAACGAAAACATCGTTTGAATATCATGATGAAATTGTCGCTTTGTCCTCACCATGAGCTTATCTTGAAAATCAAGCCGCTGCATCTGGTGCATCGCTTCATCAAGCGCGCGCGTCATGCTGTTGATAAACGGATGGGGCGTTTCTCTGTAGTAGCTGTTAAAGCGATAGTTAAATCCGCACAGCCCAATCGTGTCCAGCGTCAGCCGCGTCATATCAGCGGGGACATCGACTGCTTCATTCGGATTGAGCCTGGCCCACTTTTGGATGAGCTGAACAGCGATATCGACCATTTTTTCATGATAATCCTTCATGGCCCGCTGGCTGAACGTCGGCATCAGAATGTTGTGCGCTTTTCTCCAGTTAGGCTCATGCGTCCAGCTTGTAAACAATCCGTCACCCGAAAACGCGCGAACCTTCTCCAAGGCGCCTTCAATGCTTTTATCAAATCGCTCTTCATCACAAACCTCCTTCACCAATTCATGACCGGACACCACAATGGTCGTGCCCGCAGGTGTGTGCATTTGAAAAATTGGGCCCTGCTCTTCCGCCAGTTTGATCAGCGAAATCGTCGGTTTGTCTTTATCAATTAAAGGCAGGTTGCCAAGCGGCCCAAACGTCTTCGGCTGAGGAATCGGACTTGTTTCCTTCATCGAACCATTCCTTTCCGTATGAAATGCCTTCTATTTGACTACATTTCCCTTTCATGGTGATGATTATTCCATTCCTCTGATTGACGTATGAACATCGTTTTTTCTATACTTGAGAAGCTGTACAATACGCGAATAAGGTGAGTTCATTTATGGATTTTGAAATTCGATTTTTATCCTTTTATGTCATACAGGTGGAAGGCAAGGATGAGCAGGCGAACAAGCAGTTCAAGCACTTCCAAACCCTTGATACGGTTGAATTTGAAGAAAGCGAGCTGAAGGACTTTCTAGACGGAGAACTGAAAAAAATCGTCAAACGGAAAGCCGACCGCCATCCGCAGTCTGAGCAGGTGCCGACGAAAATCGGCCATTTTATCGTCGAACCCGGCCACGAGCTTGATTCCAACCCGAACTACAACATGTTCAACCGGGCGCGCCTGGCGGAAACAAAAGAAGACTTTAACGAGCTGAGCGAGCAGTTCGTCCGCACGTACCTCGACACGAGCGCGGTCCGCGGCGGCGTGTTCCTTGTGGCTTCGGCCGTTCCGAGAAAATACTTCGACGAGTCGTTTGTCTTTATTATGAAATGTGATTTCGAGCCGAAAGTCGCTCGCATTTCAGACGCGTCTTCTCTCATTAAAAAAGTCGAAATGGCGATTACGACAAAAAACATGAAAAGCATCCAATACCCGTACATGCCGGAGGAAGGAATGATCGAGGAAGGCGAGCTGAAAATCCACCAATCCTCGCACGCCCGCTATTTCGAGGACTTTCTCAAATTCGTCGAGTACGGCGAATCAATGCCGGAAATTATGAAAAACCAGGTCATGAACATGGTGCAGGAGCACGTCTACGAGACTTTTGAAGACAACAGCGAAGAGCTGAAGCAATTTGAACAAGACATCGAAATTTGGGAAGCAAGCGAAAAACGCGAAATCCAAGAGCGCCTCGACACCCATCAGGTCATCGAAGCCTCCGCCCAAATCATCGAGCACACACCGGAAGCCCAGCTGAAAATGAAAGTCGGAGATACCGAGATTAAGGGATTGCTAGCTGATTTTGGCGAGTCGATTCATCTCGCAAAAGTGAACGGGCGCTATGTCGCGCTGATTGAAGCCGAGACGATTTCGTTTGAGAAGGGCAGTTCCCCGGTGGAGTTTTATAAGCCTGAGGGGCTGCATGAGGTGATTGAGCGGATACGGAGGAACACAGAACAGCAATGATATAAATCTATCAAATCATTTAAAGAAAACATTTTCTATCAAAGATCTATTAAAAAAGGCCGTTAATAATATTTGTTTAATACTTTAAAAGTTAGAAATACTGAATATTTTAGTATAACGCTGCCAGCATTAAAAATGCAGGCAGCGTTATACTTTATCGTTTGACTATAAAAGCTGGGGTTTTAATGTTAAATTTTGCTCCAGAGGCTCTATCAGTGGCTATAAGTCTTACTCTGGCACTATTTTTCCCCTTTTTTAATGACTTCTGATTTTTCAACTTAAACACCTTTGCCGGCGTTGAGTGACTAAAGTAACCCTTTTTCACTTCATTTACAACCCAATCATGACCATTCCACACTTCTACTCTCATTGAGTAGTCAAATGTCGCAATTGAACCTCCACCATATGATGCTACACAATCAATAGATGTTGCCCTCTCTGAATAAGAATCGGCATCTGTACAAATTTTTAGCACATAATCTGCATAATAAGTATTACACGGCATACAAATTTCCCCTTCCTAAGATTATAATTCCACAGCACTACTAATGTATAAATAAATACTGTGTTCATCTATAAGTGGCAAACGTATGACAATTCTAATACCCTTCCCTCAACACCGCAGAGCACTCCCCAATCAACTCTTCCGCTCCCGGCTCTCCTTTCAGCCCGCGGCGGACGATTTCTGAGGATAGGTTCTGGACTTTGAGCGCTCTTGGGGCTCTTCTTTCGTAGTACGCCTGAAATGCGGTTTCGTGGTCGGCGTTGTTTTTGAGTTCTTCGGCGAGGACGATCGCATCCTCGATGGCCATTGCCGCTCCTTGTGCCAAGGTCGGCGCTCCGGCGTGGGCGGCGTCTCCTCCGATGACGACACGGCCTTTGTACCACGGGTCCTGTACTGCGACCTGCTCCAGCTTGTTAAACATAATAGGGTGCTCTTTTGACATATGCTTCGTGACAAAATCCAGCCCCGGAAAGCCAGAAAGAATCTCTCTCACTCTATCAAATCGGGTATCTTCCTTATCCCAGTAATCGCTTGCGCAAGGCTGGAGGACGAAGACATAGCCGGCGTGTTCCGCCAATGGAACGACGCCAATTTGTGTGTCTCCGTTTCTATACATGAATGTTGCGTCCTTAAATGTGTAATCGGGAAGCTCAATGTAAAAGCGCCACGCCCCCATGCCGAGGTGTTCTTTTTCTGTTTCCTTTTGCAGCATGTTGCCGCGAACAGCAGAATGAATGCCGTCAAAGCCTGCCAGAATGTCAGCCTCAATCTTTTCTCCGTCTTCACATATGGCAGTGACCGATCGAGTCGTTTCTTCATAGGCAACAACCTTTTTCCCCCACTTAATGTCTACACTCGTTGCCTTAGCATGCTTAATGAGTATGTCATTTAACGTTTTTCGCAGGATATTATTGCGTCCCGGAAGTGTGGCATCTAAAAAGGATTCACTGACTTGAAACAGCAAATTCCCGTGTGCATCAAACGTTTTAAACCATTCTGTTTGAAACCCATGCTTACAGCACTCTTCGAATACGCCCAATTCTTTCAAGACGGCCAGTGCGTTTTGCGGCTGGAGAATTCCCGCACCTGTTTTGCGGTTTTCTGAAGCAGCTTCACACAAGGTAACGGAAAACCCTGCTTTCCCGAGGGAAATTGCCGCTGACAATCCGCCGATTCCGCCTCCCGCTATCAAAATATGTTTCATATGAATAACCACCTTTTCAGCTCTATATATGTAGTTAGGCACCTAACCATATTACCTTACTATGCCCCAAGAAAATCTGTCAATCATCTCCAAGCCAAGTTGCGTTATGATTTTTCCTCCTATATAATCGTGTCACAACGAATGTACGGGAGCTTATTGTGATGGAATTAAAACATTTACCGAAATATAAGCATATAACAGAACACGCCGAGACGTATGCCCATATAGACGCCGCCTCACTTGAATTGTTTTTATCTCTTTTTGATATCTCTAAAAAAATGAATCATGTCATGGAACATTACTTCGCGGGCAGCGGGCTGTCTGAAGGAAAATTCAAAATCCTGATGCTGCTTTTTGATGCCAAGGACCACACGTTAAGTCCGACAGAGCTTGCCAAGCAATCAAACGTCACGAAAGCAACGATTACAGGCCTTCTGGACGGACTGGCAAGGGACGGGTTTGTCAGCCGCAGGCATCACACAGAGGATAAACGAAAAATCAGCATTGAACTGACAAAGGAAGGAAAAGAACGGCTGGAACAATTTCTGCCCGGCCATTTCAGCAAAATTTCCAAGGTGATGGAAAACTACAGCGACGAGGAAAAAGACATGTTTGTGAAGATGCTGGGTGATCTTTTTGAAAAACTGAGCGTGTTTAAAGACTAAAAAAACCCGTCCGACCGGACAGGCTACAGCGTCTTTTCTTTTGAAGCCGGATACGTATCCGGCTGTTTTTTCTTTATGACCGTAACAAATATGCCGCTGATGACACATACAATGCCGATCAGATGCACTAGCTCAAACGGCTCCTTCAATATCACACCTGACAAAATGACAGCGGAGACTGGAAGAACGGATGTGAAAATACCCGACACTCCCGCTGGCACCTTCGTCACTCCGCTATACCATAAGTAAAACGCCAAAACGGTGACAAAAAGCGCGTAATACAGCACATACGACCACTCCAAAACTGACGGAACGCTGAAGTCAAATGAAGAGGCCTCAACCAAAGCAAACGGGAGAAAAAACAGGAAGCCGAAGAGCGATACGAAGGTTGAAATCGCCAATGCCGAAATATGCGGAGACAGCAGCTTGGCCATCAATGTAAACAACGCTTCGCCTATGACTGCAGCAATGATCAGCATGTTGCCAAATAAGGCGTGCGGCGTCCCGTCTTGGCTCCCTGTTCCAAACAGATTAATCGCCATCACGCCGCAAACAGCCAGAAAAATGCCGATCAACGTCTTTTTCTCTATTTTTTCTCTCAGCAGGAAAAAGGATAAAATAGCGATTACCATCGGTGTTGTGCTTGTCAAAATGCCGCTTTCCGTTCCAGTCGTATATTGAACCCCATACAGCAGGCAAATACTGAACAAAAACACGCCTGTGAATGATTGCACCAGCAATACAAGCACATCTTTTTTCGTCAAAGCCGGAAACCCTTTTTCAATGCAAAACAGCAGCGTCAGCAATACGATAGCAGCCAGCAAAAAACGCAGCCCCGAGGATAGAAAGACCGGAATGCGCTCGACCATCAGCTTGCCGACGACGACAGAGCTGCCGACGATTGCCATGGCTGCTGCCAAGGAGACATAAGCGCCTAGTTGTTTTTTCATCATCACTTCACCTGCCTTTTTGATGTATGGAAAAAGCGCCAATCAATGACAGGCGCTCTCTGATTAATCGTCGCTGCTCAAAATGCCGAAGAAGCGAAGCAGGTTGATGAATAGATTGATAAAGTCAAGGTACAGCGATAATGCCATAACCGGAATTAAGTCTTCCGTAATATGGCGGTGTTTGATTTGGTTCAAATCATACAAAATGTAAAGGGAAAAGACGATGGTTCCGATCACGGAATACGCCATCATCGCCGCTGAGTTTAACGGACTGAAAATGTTGAAAATGCCGACCGCTACAAGTGCGAGCACGGCAACCAGCAGAAATGACGACAGGAAGGATAAATCCTTCTTCATTTTCGCGCCGATTGTGCCCAGAACAGCAAAAATGACAAATGTAGAACCAAAGGCTTCAAGCACGACATAGGCGCCGGCGATGGAAGCGTAGTGGCTGACGATCGGAAATAAGGTAATGCCGGAAACAAACGCGAATGTATATACAAACGCATACCCTACCGCTTTTTTTCTGCGCATCCAGAAGGCCAGAATAATCATTCCCACTTCAAGAATAGAAAGCGGCAGCATCAAAGCGGCAGGAACAAATTGGCCGATAAAAAGACCGACAGTCGCGATCAGCAGTGTGAAGACAAAGACTGTCAAAATGCGTTGCATGATCGATTGCTTACTCTCGTGAACTGTAGCTTGCATGTCAAAAATCCTCCTAAAAAATGATCTTAAAGGTCTATTATATAAAAATTGGATGAAATATGTATGTGTTTTAAGGAAAATTTAAAGAAACCAAACACCTTTACGCCAAGACTTCCTTCTTTCCTTTTCAGCGAAAAACGGTGCTTTTGATTCGAATTTAGAGAATTATGCTGTAACATTGCCAAAATCGAGCGCCTCCATCGGGCTGATGATTTTTTCACTCCTTTCGGATCAATGGTTGATTTTGAAAGCCAAAAGGCATATGATCATCCGTTGGCGGACAATCATATGCCTGAACAACTTCCTATTTGTTTTCTTCTAATTGCTCCACAATACAGCGGACGCCCATGTTTTCTAATGCCTGCTTCAGCGTGCCGTACGTTTCGTATTCACTGAAATCAAGCCCCAATTGAATCGATGTCTGGGCCACATCCGGGCGAATCCCTGAAAATACAGCTTTTACGCCTAGTAAGAAAAGTGTTTTTGACAGGTTGTACAGCTGCTGCGCCACCATGGTATCCACAATCGGAACACCCGAAAGATCAACGACAAGGCTTGTGATTTTTCTCTCGATACAGCTGACCGGCACTGTTTCTAAAATGACCTGTGCCCGTTTTGTATCAATCGAGCCGATAAGCGGCAATATCCCGATTCCATCCGCAATGGAAATCACCGGACAACCCAGCTCAGAAATCAGTTCCTGCTGAGACGTGAGCCTCAGCAGCATAAATTTTTGATACTGCTCGGAAAACTCAATAATCAGCTTATCAAACGACTGATTCACAATCCGGTTCCATCGGTCGGCATCCTGATTTGTGACGATATCCCGATTCTCTTTTATAAACGAAACGACTGCGCCCCAGAATGAGACTCTGGAGTTTGAGATGGCTTCTACAACCTCATGCACCTGAACATCTTGCTCTACCCTGTTTTTCGCAACGGTTAGCGCCCATTTTGCCAGATTTTTTTGAAACTCGGTTTGATCCTCCAAAAACGCGCTTGCGATTGTGATATTGGTAAACGTATGCTGCTCGGTTAACTGCTTTTTCATTTCTTCACTTAAATTGTCGGCGGAATATAGCTCACCTTTCAGCTGACATCGTAAACTGAACCATTTCTCAGTAATATCCGCAGTGTTGTCTATGATATATTGATATAATAATTGATCGATATTCACGGTCTGTCTCCTTTTTCATAGTAGAAGCTCTTTTATTATAAAAGTATAAATCGGAATTGTGAATGGGACTAGGGAAAAATGATATGATTCTGCTCCTGGAGAGCATTCCAGTTTTATCCATAGGCGAATGCACCAATCTAAGTCCGCATGCATAAACTGCAGATGTACAGTTTACAATGAGAAAGGACGTTATCACATGTATTATACTGATCCTTATATGTTTGCCGGGCATTTTTATGAACCTTGGCCTGTTTTTGAATATGAATACCGTTATCCAGATGGTTATCCATGGTCTGGCATTGGCGGCGGCGCTGTGCCAGGTATCGGCGGCGGCTCAGTTCCCGGCATTGGCGGCGGTGCTGTGCCAGGTATTGGCGGCGGCTCAGTTCCTGGCATTGGCGGCGGTGCTGTGCCAGGTATCGGCGGCGCGCCGCAGGGTCCCCCGCCTTCAAAAAAGCCGGCGAAACCGAAAAAGCCGCAGAGCGCTCAAGCAGGCACTTATTTAGTTGAGCCCGTTGCCATTCAGCCATGCCTCTTCCGGTTTACCTATGTTTGGTTAACGAACGGCAGCTCATTCTGGTTCTACCCAATTATCCTTGGCAGAAGATCCGTCGGCGGCTTTTATTGGGATTCTTACCGGCGGCGCTGGATTTATTTCGCCTTAGACACAAATTTGATAGATGTTGTAAGCTGCTCGTATTAGTCGAAAAATCAGCCGGTTTTGCCGGCTGATTTTTTATGTTGTTCATCTGGTAACAGGTATCGTATAACGATCTTTCAAATGAGAGGTTTCCCTATGATCCAACTGTATATGTTGAAGACCGCAGAAGACGAAGCAAATTTTGGCGGAGAAGGTTGGCTTCGATATGGCGGCGGACTACCCGATGGGACCCGATGCAAACTGGCTTGAAAGAATAGCGATGCGGCGGAGGTTCTATTCGGCCGTGCTCTTTCTTTGACATTGAGAATGAATTTCATTTACAATCATTCATATATGAGAATGATTGGAGAGAGACAGATGTTTGTTCAGTTGAGAAAAATGACGGTAAAAGAAGGCCATGCAGACAAAGTAATCGAACGTTTCAGTGCTGAAGGAATCATTGAAAAACAAGAAGGTATAATTGATGTAACAGTGCTTGAGAAAAACGTCCGCCGCGGTGATGAGGAAGTTGTTGTCATGATTCGCTGGGAATCTGAGGATCACTGGAAGCAATGGGAAAAAAGCGATGCGCATATCGCCGGCCATAAAGCGAACAAGGGCAAACCAAAGCCTGATTATCTGATCAGCACTGAAGTGAGCATGTATCATGTAAGAGCTGTTAAACAAGGGACTCATGAATAATGAAAAGAGCTTGCACGAGCTGCAAGCTCTTTTTTACGGTCATGACGAACTGCCTTCTCTATATGTGGTGACATAAAGCGGCTGGTCGGCTTGCCACTCCGCGTATAGGACGTCCTCAGCCTTTTCAACTCCTTGCTTTTGCAGCGATTGCTTCAGCCATTGTTCATCCACGCCTGCTTCCGCCAGGTTATCATACACAATCTCCCCATCAAGAATTAACGTAATCGGCAAAGACACTTCTTTTATCGGAAGGTTCATATCTTTTCTGGTCGGTTTACCGAAATCGGCTTTCGGGAGTACACTGATCATTCCGTTTGTTTCCAGAATCGCATATTCCACTTCCTGAATCGAAAAACAGCCTTCCTGCCTCAGAAGGCTTTGCAGCTGGTTAATATCGAGCTTGTTTTTCTTCAGCATCTTGTATTTCACTTTTCCTTTATGAATCACAATATTCGGTTCGCCTTCCAGAAACTTTCTGGTTCCTTTTAGTTTTTGTGTAATCAATTCAATTAAAAAGATAAGAAAGCCCCATAGGAGTGAAGCAAAAATAATTTCTTTAATCTTGATTTCATGATCATAGACGGCATTTCCGACCAGTTCCCCTAAAATTAAAGCGGAAATAAAGTCAAACGGGGTGAGTTGAGAGAATTGGGTTTTCCCAAGAAACTTCAAGATGACAAATAAAATACCGAGACCGCAAACTAATTCTATTGCTACATCTAAATAATCTCCCACTGTTGATAGCACCTACTTCTTAAAAGCTACTACCATTATAGTCAAGTGCCATCTTTCTAAACCGGAACTGCTGATTTCGATAAAAAAAGCAGCCCGTTCGCCGGCTGCCGTTTTTCACATTATTTGGTGCTTTGCCAGCATGTCATCAAAAAGCTTTTCTGCATCACTGCGGTCAATCGTGACAAGCGGATCATTGAGGAAGGCCTGGAAAGCGAGCGCGCGATCCTGTGTTAAACCGGCTTCCGCCACCGCCTCCTGATTAGATACATGCCTAGCCGCCAGCATTTCCACACCTTTTGGCAGCGCTCCAGAGAAAATCGGCTGGACGCTGTTGCGGGTAATCAAGGCGTTCGTTTCGACAATCGCCTGTAAAGGAAGATTGGAAACTTGGCCTTGATTCGGCGCATTTACATTTGTGACAAGTTCACCCAATCCGAGAAGAGCCGCTACGATGTTCACCCCTTCTTCTCCCGAGGCCTTCCCGTTAACGCCCCGTTTTTGCGCGATCAATCGTTCTGATTCTTCTCGTTTCTCCTCTCTGTCTTGTTTTCTGAATGATACAGGTGTGAGATGAAATTTCCATGACTCAGGCTGTTTGAGGTAAGGGCCGGGAAGAAATTCCGCCAGGTGCCTGTCTCCCGCAGCGGGGATGGCGCCATACGTATCAAATAAATCAAACGCCACACGGTGCGCCGAACGAAAGACGCTGTCCCTCCAGCTTTCCCCCTCCAGCTCATATCCTGATTCCCCATAATGCGCGCTGAATTCATGGAATACAGGCAGCAGGTCAATATGGCGGTAAGAGGCTTCCGTGATCCATGTGAAATGGTTAATGCCCAGGACATTGACGCGGATATCTTCACGCCGCAGCACCTCTACTCCGAGCCTTTCTTTGACCATTTCCGCCAGCAGCTTTTGCGTGCCAAATACCTCGTGGCAGCAACCAATCGCTTTGATGCCGGGAAACACTTTATACAGCACTCTTGTACAGACAGACATCGGGTTTGTATAATTTATGACCCATGATTCTGGCGCGTAGTCTCTTATTGCCCGGGCAATTTCCGCAAACATCGGAACAGCCCGCAAGCCTCTGATAATCCCGCCCGGCCCGACAGTATCTCCGACAGACTGATCAATGCCGCAGCGCTCAGGCAAGTGGACATCGATTTCCATATCATTCAGTGAACCCGGCAAAATCGAAATCATGACGATATCCGCTCCCGATAACGCCTTTTTCAAAGTAGAAACCGCTTCGTACCTCCATCTGCCGTCTTCACTGTGATTGCCGATCACTTCATTTTTCTGAGCCGCTTCAAAATCAAGGTCATAAAGCGCCACCGTGCCTGACATCCGTTCTTCAATCGACAGATCACTCATCAGGCTTCGGGCCCAGCCTTGGGATCCCCCGCCGATATAGGCGATTTTAATCTGATCTAACGTACTAATAGGAAACACTCCCTTCCTCAGCCTTTCACCGAACCGATCAGCATTCCCTTCGCAAAGTGTTTTTGTAAAAATGGATAGACCGCCAAAATCGGCAGCGTCGCAATGACAATGACCGCGAGTTTAATTCCCTGCTCCGGCGGAACGGTATTTTGCATCGTATCACCATTGGTCGCCGTTAAATCCGATAAGATCGTGACTTGGCGAAGCACCATTTGCAGCGGCCATTTTGCACTGTCATTGATATATAAGAGGACGTGGAAGAAATCATTCCAAATCCCGACCGCATAAAACAGCGCAAAAGTCGCAATAACCGGCTTTGACAGCGGCAGGGCGATCCGCCAAAAAACGCCGATTTCTGAACAGCCGTCCATTTTTGCCGATTCCTCCAGCTCGCGCGGCAGCTGCTGAAAGAAGTTTTTAATAATAATAAGGTTGAACGGATTAATCGCCATCGGCAGAATCAATGCCCAATACGTATCCAAAAGGCCAAGTGATTTCACGACAAGGTACGTCGGGATCATGCCGCCGGAAAATAGCATAGAGAAGATGACCAGGTTCAACAGCAGATTCCGTCCCTTCACATGCCGCTTCGCCAGCGGATACGCCATCGTAAAGGTGAAAAACAGCTGCACAGCCGTCCCGACCACGGTGATGAAAATGGAGACGCCCATGCTTCGGATGAACGTCGGTGTCGAAAACACATACTTGTAAGCATCAAGTGTAAAGGTTTTCGGGAAAATAAAGAAGCTGCGCTGGGCGAGTTCCGCTTCTGTCGCAAAGGAACCGGCGATAATATACAAAAACGGCAAAATGGTAATCGCGCCGACTCCGCCGAGAAACAGAAAGTTGCAGACGTCAAACACCCGTCCGGCTTTTGTGTTGTGCATCGTGTGAATGTCAGCCATACCTCTCCCTCCTCTAAAACAATCCTTCCTGATCAAACTTTTTCGCAATGTAATTGGCGCCGAAAATCAAGATAATCCCGACAACCGATTTAAACAAACCGACAGCCGTGCTGTAGCTGTACGCGCCTTGGGTAATCCCCATCATGTACACATACGTGTCAAAAATGTCAGCCACGCTCCGGTTGAGCGAGTTCGTCATCAAATACACCTGTTCAAAACCGAGATTCAAAAAGCTGCCGATTCTTAAAATTAACAGAACGATAATGGTGCTTCTGATCGCCGGTAGCGTAATATGCCACATTCTTCTGAACCGGCCCGCTCCGTCCATAATGGCGGCTTCATACTGCTCCTGATCAACCGTCGCCAGCGCGGCCAGAAATAAAATCGTACCCCAGCCTGTCTCCTTCCAGATGCTTTGCATCACAATCATCGGCCGGAACCAGTCCGCATCCGATAAGAAGGAAATCTGCTCACCTGTCAGGCTCATGATCAATTTGTTGATCACACCTGTATCGACAGTAAAGAAAACAAAGGTGATGCTGACCACAATTGTCCATGACACAAAATGGGGCACGTAAATAAAAGTTTGGATGCACCTTTTATACACGGCCTTCCTCACCTCATTCAAAAGCAAGGCCAAAATGAGAGGCGCGGGAAAAGCAAACAAAAGGTCCAGGCTCGCCAGCATGAGGGTGTTGCGCAGCAGCCGGAAAAAATCCGGATTCATAAAAAAGTCTTTGAAATAATCAAAGCCGACCCATTCGCTTTTCCAGAAGCCGAGATAAGGCGAATAGTCTTTAAATGCGATCAGCACGCCCCACATCGGCAGGTATTTGAATATCAAAAAATAAAGCAGGCCGGGAATAAGCAGAAGATAAAGCCATTTGTCCCGTTTGAGCGCAGCCATCCAGCTGATGCCTTTTCCAGCAGTGAGAACAGGTGCGTCTCCCTTCTTCGGCACAGTTTCCATATCTGTTCTCCTTCCGTGATACCGGCGCGCCCGCCGAACGGCAGGCGCATCGGTTTATTTTGTCGATTGATACAATTTGTTCAAGTCCTTCATCAGTTCATTGCCGCCGCTTTTTTTCCAAAGCTCCACCGCATCCCCGAACCCTTTTTCATCAATTTCTCCGATGATAAATTGCGTTCTCGCGTCGAGAATGATGTTGTCAAGCTGGGCTCCTTTTTGGGTATAGACATCAGATACAAGCGACTCAGCCGGGTTAAAGACGGCTATTTTTTCTCCTTCGGTTATGATGTCCTTGCGATGCTGGAAGAGCTTTGTTTTCTGGTCTTCGATGTAATACTCGCTTTTCGGAATCGACATGCTGAACTGCGCCAAGCCTTCATGCTCATAAAGAAGGGATTTGTTGTTTTTTTCAAGCGAGGTGAATACGCCGTCCTTGAGCTCATAATTGCGGCCTTCCACTCCGTTGTTCGTGAGAATCTGCGCTTCCTTATCATTCATTTTATCCAGGAAGGACAGCACCTCTTTCAGCTCTTTTTCGGTTTTGACGCTTGATTTTGGTATCGTGATCATCCCTGAATAGCCGGATGTCGGGAAGGTGCGCTTGCCATTCGGCCCCTCAAGCGAGCCGACGATGTCAATCACATCCTTGTTCGACTCATCCGCCTCCTCCATCGCGCTTTGGATTTGAGACGCTCTGGAGCCGGTATCAACGATGACACCCGCTTTTCCTTTCACAACCGGATCATTCCACTTCGCTGAATCCATGACCGCAAAGTCCTTATTGATCAAGCCCTCATCATAAAGCTTTTTAAAAAACTTGAGCGCATCCATGTACTCCTTCGTTGTAAAATCAGGAGTGAGCTTTCCATTTTCAACGCCGTAGCGGTTCGGTGCGCCGAACCAGATTTGCAGAACATCCCACGGGCTTCCGTTGCCGAGCCCCATCCATTTCGGCACGACCATACCGTACGTATCATCCTTGCCGTTTCCGTCGGGATCTTTTTCCTTAAAGGCTTTCAGCACTTCATAGAAATCATCAATCGTTTCCGGCATATCCAGACCGACATTTTCAAGCCAGTCGGTTCTGATGATCATACACGCTCTGATCAGGTCCCTCGTTCTGTAGATTCCGTACACCTCGCCGTTCACAGAGCTGTTCTTCAAAATCTTTTCATCTGCCTGGCTTAAATTCTTGTAGTCTTTTAAATAAGGAGACAGCTCCCAAAATGCCCCTGCTTTGACAGACTTGATAAAGCCGGCTGACTTATCTTTAATCACAATCGCATGAGGCATCTCTCCGGAGGCCATGACGATGTTGAACTTGTCGTTGTAGGATGAATCAGGCACCCATGTGACCTTAATATCTTTGCCTGTGTATTTTTCGAGCGCTTTTAATGAAGGGCTCTTTTCACTCGGGCTTTCCGGTGATAAGAGCGGCGCCATAATTTTAATCGTGTCTTTCGTACCGCCTGCTGAACTGGATGTTTCCGAATTGCTGCATCCGGCGATCATCATGGCAGCGAGCGGCAAGGCCAGCCATTTTTTTCGCATTCTATTTTTCATGATGCGTAAGTCCCCCTTTTTTTCATTTTGCAATTCCCCTTTGCCCTTCTTAATATAAAGCGCTTACATAAATACTTGCAATCTTCATTTTTTGCATCATTTCTCCTATGAAATTCCGGCTGTTATCCTTTTTTGCCTAATGTATCTTTTTTTGCGGGAAGGGAATCTCCAAGCAGTTCCAGCGCCGCTATGACGTTTAAACACCATTGAGAGACGGTGTTGGTTGTCACCCACGGGAGCTCCTC
Organism: Bacillus sp. 11C; assembly: GCF_055486375.1. Lineage (NCBI taxonomy): Bacteria > Bacillati > Bacillota > Bacilli > Caryophanales > Bacillaceae > Bacillus > Bacillus sp. 11C. Next base: position 169,744 of record NZ_JBUPVZ010000009.1, on the reverse strand, counting down.
CAGCTGCGTCCATGTCTCAATGCACTCTGGTTTGATCGGAAGCGGCGTATGGCTCAGCTTATCATCAAGCAAAAGATTCCACGCTTTGGCGGCGAGATTCTGATCCTGTTTGTTTCTCGCGGCATAGGCTGTCATGGCAGCGGCGAACATCGGCCAGTGAAAATGCCCATCATGAAGCGCGCCGCCGCTTCGTTTCCGTTTTTCTTCATCACTGAGTGTGTAAAATTCGCCGAATTCACTCAGCATTTCCTCCCATTCCCGGTCATCAAGAAGCTCAGCCAGCTCCATCCACACTTGCGGCGCGCCGAAGGCAATGATCATATGATATCCGCCCGCTATGCCGTCGCCCATATGATGAAGCATCGAGGTCGCCGGATCATATTTAAATGTCGGGCCAGATAATAAGCGGAGCGGCAGCCGCTTCAGACAGCTGATGCCCGTTTGGATCTTCTTGAGATAATCTGGATTCCCGGTTCGCTCCCATTCCGCCAGCCAGTTTGAGCAAAACGCCGCCCAGTCAGGTCCCGTTCTGGCGTGGGTCGGATGCTTGCCTTTCTCGTAAAAAGCGCGCATCGGATCGGTTTTGACGAGGGCGTAATCGGCGTCCTTCACTTCTGTCAACAAATCTCCCGTCCGCTCATCTCCTGTCAGATAATAATAGAATTTATAAAGCCCGGCCATGCTGATCCTCGCTTCCTTGCAGCCGCATCCCCAATGCACAACGTTATGCCGTGAGCCAAGACCAGCGTATTCACCGAGGTGAAAGCTGTCCGTTTCGCTCGTGTGGCGGGTCATGGCTTCTGCCATGCGGTAGATATCCTCACTGCCTGAGCGGAAAAACGCCTGCCACAGCCATAAGGTCGGAACGAGCTCATTGTTTTGCCATGCGTATCCGCCGAGATCATAGCGCCACATATGCCGGATCGGATCATACGTATGCATGACATCGCCATAATGCCAAAACCCGTACCACCTGCGCTGTTCTACTTCCTTTTTGTAAAATCGAAAGGCAGCGTCGAGCTGTTCTTCCAGTTCTTTTTTGAGCGGATGGGAGGTGTCGATGACACTCCAAACCCCTAGCGCTTTTGACTCGTAATAGACGTCCGGCTCGCATACAAGCAGCGGCGGCGCCTGCCATTTGTCAGCGAGCGCATTGAGGGCATCCTCAGACGGCATGCGCGAAAAACACGACAGGCTGATTTCATTTGTGTTGGCAATGCCGGTCGGGTCAGAACGCATTTCATCAAAGCCTTCATACGCGTTGGCCACATGGGTGTTTCCTGTATAATGCCGTAAATCCATCGCTTCTCCGTCCGGGGGCCAAAGCCAGACGGTCATTTTTGGATGGCCGCTGGCGAGACCTTTGATTTCCAGTGCTGACGGATATTTTTCAAAAAAATACCGCAGGCCGAGAGCCATGCCGCCATTTTCGCCGCCCGCATAGAAGAGCCCCTTCGCCCGGCTGCCATGCAGCATGCCGACCCACGCATAGTCTTTTCTGGTCCGTTTTGACAGGCTGTAATGATCGCTGGAATCCTGAACAATTTTGACATCATTCCAAACCGCGTTCTGTGTGCCGTGAGCAAACCATTCTTTATGCTCTTCACTTGGTAACAGCGTTTCGCCATTGATTTGCTTTTGATAAAGCGGGTACCGTTCATTGAATTTACGTGTGCCAAACAGCTGGGCGGGTTCTTTGTACATCCCTTTCTCTCCCGCAAAACGGAAATGGCGGTTGTACGGCTCCCCTTCCAGAAAAAGATCAAACACGATGCCGAGCCCTTTAATGAATTCTTGTTTGCCATTCCTGTCGATCAGCTGCGTGTGCACGATGCCGATCTCAGAAAGCCCGGCATAAAATGTCAATCTGACCACAAACGGCAGCCATTCCTCATTTGTTTTTTGAAGGATATGCACACCCTCTATTTTGATCACCGCTTTGACAGGGCCTTGCTTCTCAAGCACCGCACGTTTGATGAGGCTGACAGACGTTTCCTGAAAAAGAACCGTTTCCGCCGCCGACTCCCGTCTCGTTTCTCTTATGGCAACGAGCCTCCCGCCTGCGGCGATCGGCTTTCCGTTGATCTGCAATGATTGAATGAGATCCGAGCCTGTTTTATGAATGGTACAGACGAGCGTTCCTGTATCGACTTGGATGTCATGCTCTGACTCATTGATGCTGAGCATTTCGTCCGGCTCCGGGCCTTCTCCTTTTTGCACTGTAAAGCTTTGATGTTCCTGTCCGCCGAACACCGCCGCGTGCTTCGTCCACTTGATGCTCCCGTCCGGCCAATAGGCCGACGGTTCGCTTTGCACAAATTGGCTTTCCGCCTTTTCATTCACAAGCGCCAGAGGGTCATCTTTTTCCAATTCTCCTTTTTTCCATGGCACGCCCCATGTTACACCGCTTGTCACCTTCGGCTGTTTTGATAACCATTTGATCTTTTTCATCAGTTCCCTCCCTCCATAGAAAAAAGCTGATTCGATGCAAAGAATCAGCTGTGATTGTCAAACTGAATCACACGGTATTCATGCGGTCCGATCGCCAGCCTCCCCGCTTTCGCCGAACGGTTCGTCAACAGATCCGTTCCCGCTTCAGGCAATGTCACGCTTCCTCCTTTTCCATCCATATTGACGATGATCCACACAAGGCCGTGATCGCCTTTGCGCGGGGCAACGATCGTGCCGGGTGTCACATCCGACCGAACGGAGATGGCTGCTTCCGCCGCGTAATGCCTGACGAGCGCTTCCAGCATCGCATCCCCTTCTTGACCGGATGGAAGCGATCCAAGCATGACGATTTTCCCTTTGCCGTGTTTCCGTTCTGTCAGAAACGCATGGCCTGCTCCCGGTCCTGATTCAACCGTGCCAAGCGTGTTTCCGCTCTCTGTATCAAACACCGCGCTCCACAGCCCGAGCGGCGCAGTGATGCCAAACGCTTTTCCTGTATTCACGTTCTCGTTCATTGGAAAGGTATATAGCGTTTTGATCCCGGCTGTTTTCTCAAGTTCTCCAAGCCCGCAATCCGTATGAATCGTATGCTCACTTGTGCGCCCGCCTGTCAGCGGCCCGGCGATCCAGATGCCTCCCGCTTCAGCGAATGCCGAAGCTTTGTTGATAAATTCGGAAGACAGATACGGCACAAATGGCGTAAACAGCAGGCGGTAGCCGTCCAGCGGAACGCCTTCCGGAATGAGGTCACGGTGAATCCCCGTGTTAAGAAGGCGTTCATAAAAGTGCGTCACAAGCGAACGGTGCTGAAGTCCCCGGTGAGGCTCAGTTTTGATAAATGCTTTTGCCCTGTCGGAGTACGTCATCGCCGCCTCGGCTTGAACGGGCACAGTCGATAAAATAACCGGTTCGATTTCCTGTCTAGCCCGCTCGACTGCCAACACGTTCTGATAACCAACGGTCGGTTCACCCCAAGCACTCAGAACCGAACCGTGTGAAATCTCGCTGCCTGAACGCTGCTGGCGCCACAGCCAATAGCAAAAACCCTCGCTTCCTAAGGCGTAGGAAGATACGGCTTCGGCCTGTAAATATCCGTCGGCATGCGGAAAAGCGGAGCTTTCAAGCGAGGCAGCATACGACGGACTCGTTTCCAAAATCCAAAACGGGCGCCCTTGTTTCAAATTCCTCCACAAATCACAGTTCAATAAAAAGGCGGAGGCGTTTTCCTGCGAAGCGTACGTATCATAGGAGGCAAAATCGAGATTCCGAAAGATCCGCTCATTGTCCACGCTGAACATGACAGAGCCGTTATGCGTGATCGGCGCATCCGAATAGCAGCGGATCATTTTGGCCTGTTCATCCGCAAATAAAGCGATCATCTCCATCGAAAACAGCTGATACATTGTGCGCAAGGAGGCGTGATGCAGAAATGGGGCCGGCCCCGGCTGCGGCACTTGCTCAAACGTCTGGTACGTTTCGCTCCACACTTCTGTTCCCCACGCTTCGTTTAACCGCTCAATCACGCCGTAACGGTTTCTGAGCCAGTCATGCCATAAACGCAAGCACGTCTCACACATACATTCTGCGACATGGCATTTAAACTCATTGTCCAGCTGCCAGCTGATCAGTCCCGGGAGCTCGCCAAGCTCCTTGGCGATGCTTGTGGTGATGATGGCGGCTTTTTTTCGGAAATACGGGTTGTTCGTACAAGCATGCTGACGGGAGCCGTGCCCCATGACCTCCCTTTTTTCGTTTACATGCATACGCTCCGGCCGGCCGTGCGACAGCCAAATCGGCGGTGTAGGCGTCGGGGTGCACATGATCGTTTCAATTCCGTTATCATACAACCGGGTGATGATCTCTTTGAAAAAACTGACGTCAATTTTTCCTTCTTCCGGCTCCATGACGGACCAGGCAAATTCGCCGATCCGCACAACATTCACGCCAACTTCACGCATGATGTCAATGTCCTGCCGGATCGTCTCTTCATCCCATAATTCCGGATAATAGCAAGCACCGTGATACAGTTTTCTCCTCACATTTTTCACCCTTCTTTGATGATCGATTCTGTCAGTGGCAGGCCGAGCTCCTTTATGCCTTTTGCCACAAGTTTCGCCATTTCATTTGCGCCTTTTTTTGTAAAGTGCGTGTAATCGTTAATTCCTTCTGACACCATAAAATAGGTGTACACTTTTTCCTCGCCCTTCTCGGTAAAGAAAGCGAGGCTTTTGGCCATCAGATCAATGAGCTGGACATTCTCCTCAGCAGCCGTCTGCTTCATGGCAATGCAATAATCAGGAAAGTCGTTCAAAAACACGCCGTTTTCGTAATGAAAGCGGGCCACAGGGGTAACGAGAAGCGGATGGGCGCCTTTTTCCCGCGCTCCTGCGATATACTGCTTTAAATATTGTTTATAGGTGGTATAAGGATCGGTGTAGCGCTCCGGCTTGTTTTTCGACGCGTCATTATGGCCCATCTGCACAAACAGCCAGTCATCCGGCTCGATCACATCAAGGATCGCCTGAAGCCTGCCCTCTTCCACAAATGTTTTTGAGCTTCTTCCCCCGATCGCTCTGTTGGTCACTTGAATATGCTCCGGCAGATGTGAGCCGAGAAACTGCCCCCAGCCCCCTTGATTGGTGCTGTCTCCATACCTTTGAACCGTCGAATCGCCGGCAAGATAGATATGATTTGCCATTTTCTCATTCCCCCTCGTTTTTTTTGTTTTAATATGATTTCGATCATGGTCAGAAAACCGGTGCGTGCAACGCCTGAACCTGCCCCTACGCCATCCTTTCAAAGCGACCAGCTTTTGCTTTGTATACGATACGTTCCTCCTATAGCCGCGTCTCCGTTTTGCTTCCCGCTGTGTACAGGGCGGGCTTCGGCGGTTTTTTCATCTCCGTTCCAAGATAAAAGCCCGTGTGTGGCGGCTGGTTGTAGGCGGTATTCTGCCAGGCGATGCCGAGCCGGTAAACCGGGTCATGCATGAGCGTGTACAACCGGTGGCCGGTGAGATGTGTCGTTGTATAGATGCGGAGCGCGCTGCTGTCCTCCGTTCTCCATATCACTTCTTCCCGCCAATCTCCGAACAGGTTGGCCTGAAGAACAGGGTTTCCTTTTGTCCCGTTGTTGGACAGCACGCCGGCCGGCTGAAAAATTGTTTTCAGACAGCGGTTTTCAGCATCCCATTTTTCAATCTTCGGCTTGCCGATTGTTCCGTCCCAGTCATGATCGAGCAGTTCCCTGACCAAGTCGCCGTCCCACCAGATGGCAAAATTGGCTGAGGCGGGCGCTTTGTCGCTGATTTTTTCTCCTTTGCTCGTAAAAAGCCCATATGACATTCCGTCATTGCCCGGCGGATCAATTCCCCAGACGAGCGATCCTTTGTAGTTTGGATCAATATGGGCCGCCATGCCTCTGCCGACATCTGTCCCAGCATGAACGCCCCACAAAATCTCGCCGGTTCCGGCATCACGCAGCGACAGTCCGTACGGCTTCGAGGCATCCTCATGCACCTGAAACACTTCAAGCCCTTTTCGGGACGGATCCAGATCCCCTACATGCATCGCGTCTCCGTGTCCAAGCCCCGTTGTGTACAGGCCTGTGCCGTCATGATCAACCGCCATGGCGCCGTAAATGATTTCATCCTTTCCGTCTCCGTCGACGTCCGCCACACTCAAGCTGTGGTTCCCCTGCCCTGCGTACGCTTCATGGCCCGGCTGATTGGAGTCAAATATCCAGCGTTTTTTCAGCCTTCCGTTTCTGAAATCGTATGCTGCGAGCACCGCTCTCGTATAGTAGCCGCGCGCCATCACGAGGCTCGGCCGCTCCCCGTCCAAATAAGCGATTCCGGCGAGAAAACGGTCCATCCGGTTGCCGTACCCGTCTCCCCAATCTTCCAGCTTGCCGCGGGGCGGTTCATATTCCACGGTCGTGATCGCTTCACCGGTTTCTCCTTTAAACACCGTCAAATATTCCGGACCGGACAGGATTCTGCCCTGTTCGTTCCTAAAATCGGCATGTTCATCGCCAATGACGTTTCCTTTCCCGTCTGTTGTGCCGTCGGCTGTTTTCATGGCGATTTCTGCTTTTCCATCACCGTCCAGGTCATAGACCATAAACTGGGTATAATGCGCGCCCGCTCTAATGTTTCTGCCGAGGTCGATGCGCCACAAAAAGGTGCCGTCCAGTTTATAGGCATCTATGAGAACATCCCCGGTATATCCGTCATGGGCGTTGTCTTTGGAATTGGACGGGTCCCACTTCAAAATGATTTCATATTCTCCATCCCCGTCCACATCCCCGACACTGGCATCATTGGCGCTGTAGGTGTACGGCTTTCCGTCCGGCGTCACACCGCCTTCCGGTTTGTTAAGCGGAACCTCTAGGACATTTTCCATCCAGACTGGAGCTTCTTTGGAACGCTTTTCTTCCCGTCCTTTATTGACGGCCGCCACCTGATAAACAGACTCCGCCGTTCCGTTTTGATCGAGAAAATTGGTGCTGTCAGCGATAGGCTTGCGGGTGATCCGCGTTCCGTCCCGATAAAGGTGAAAAGCCGTCGTCTCATGATCCGTTCCGAGAAAACGCCAGCTGACAAACACGCCCTGCTCCGTCTTGACCGCAATCAAACCCCTTGTCAAGTATTCCATCTGCCTCTTTTTTGGTTTCATTTTAATGGGAACGGGCTGCGCGCAGCCCGTTCCTTCCCCCTTTCTGTTAAGGCGTATACATATTCGGTTTTGGCTGTTCCGCCATGCCGTCCCCTAAAAAAAAGCTTGTGTGCGGAGGCTGGTTATACGCGACATTTTGCCAGGTGATGCCAAGCCGGTACACAGGATCATGCATCAGCGTGTACAGCCTGTGCTCAGTCGGAATGGTCGTCGTGTAAATGCGCAGCGCACTGCTGTCCTCCGTTCGCCACACAACTTCCTCACGCCAGTCACCGAGCAGATCAGCCTGCAGCGCCGGTGTTGCTTTTGTGCCATTGTTGGAGGCTGCGCCTGATGCAGTCAGCACATTTTTCGATACGCCGTTTTGATAATCCCACTTATCGATTCGGTTGCTGTCCAGCTGTTCCCGCAGCAAGTCGCCGTCCCACCAAATGCCGAAGTTGGTCGAGGACGGAACACTGCTTCCGATTTTGACCCCTTTCGCTGTGTAAAGAGAACCGTTCGCCCACACTTCCTGTCCCGGATAACGCGGGTCAATATCAGCAGCCATGCCCCGGCCTACATCCTTGCCTGCATGAACGCCCCAAAGGATTTTTCCGGTTGCCGCATCACGGAAGGATAAACCGTATTTTGCGTTTTTGTCTTCATGAACTTGAAATACCTCAAGACCCGGCCGGCTTGGATCAAGATCCCCAGTATGGAGGGCATCCCCGTGGCCCAAGCCAGTCGAATATATGCCTTTGCCGTCATGATCTACAGCCATTGAGCCGAAGATGATTTCATCCTTACCGTCTCCGTCAACATCCGCAATGCTCAGGCTGTGATTCCCCTGTCCGGCAAACGCTTCATTTCCCGGCTGTGAGGAATCAAATGTCCACAGTTTTGAAAGCTTACCGCCTCTGAAGTTATAGGCAACAATCATGGACTTGGCATAATACCCTCTAGTCATAATCAGACTCGGCCGCTGTCCGTCGAGGTAGGCAATCCCAGCTAGAAAACGGTCAACCCGGTTGCCGTAGCTGTCTCCCCAATCCGACACATTGCCGCGGGCCGGTTCAAAATTTGTTGTGACAAGCTCTTTCCCGGTTGCACCTTGAAACACAGTGAGATATTCAGGGCCTGAAAGCACACGCCCCTGTTCATTTCTGTAATCAGCATTGGCATTTCCAATCACTTTGCCCGTGCCGTCTTTTGTCCCGTCAGCCGTTTTCATCGCCACTTCCGCTTTTCCGTCACCATCAAGGTCATACACCATAAACTGGGTGTAGTGCGCTCCCGCTCTGATGTTTTTGCCGAGATTAATCCGCCATAACTTCGTTCCATCCAGTTTATACGCGTCAATCAGCACGTCACCCGTATAGCCATCCTGTGAGTTGTCCTTTGAATTAGACGGGTCCCATTTCAGGATCAGCTCGTATTGCCCGTCGCCATCCACATCGCCAACACTGGCGTCATTGGCGCTGTACGTGTAAGCTTCACCCTTTGGCGTCAAACCGCCAGCCGGTTTATCCAGCGGGACGGAATGATACGGCTGCGCCCATACGGAGGCTTTTTCAGAAGCCGCCTGTTCGGTTCCGTTTACGATAGCCCGAATCGTATAAGTTGAGCCCGCCGATCCGTTTTTATCCACATAGTTCGTGGTCTTGACAGGTGCGTCATTCAGCTTTTGCCCGTCTCTGTACACATTGAACGAAACAGATGCATTTTCAGTGCCAAGAAACCGCCAGCTGACAAAAATGCCGCCGTCCGTCTTGACTGCCACAAGCCCCCGGTTCAGCCCTTCCATCTGCCGCGCTGCCCCTTCAGCTTTCACAGGACATACAGAGGCCCCCATCACCAACAAGACCAGCAACGTTACAGCGGTAAACATGCGTTTCCTTCGTGTATTCATCAGACAGCTCCTTTTCATTCATTTGTAAGCGCTTACTTAAATTGGATTTTATGCGCTTTGTGAGCGGTCTTCAATTACACTTTTTTGCATCTGCCTTTTTCAGACACTGCACATTTTTGCGAGATTGTCATTTTTTTGTTACCCGGCTTGACGGTGCTGGGCTTCCGTCTTTTGAAACCCCCTGAAAGCAAAAAACATCGACACAAGCCCAAATAAACAAGGGCCGTAAAAAGGAATCAGGCCAGGGAGCCTATACAGCAAATAAAAGACAAATCCGCACCCGATCAGCATACAGCAGGTCGTCAGCGGCCGCATGGCGCCATACAGCAGCGCTTGCGGAATATATTTACGAAGCGGGAGCTGGTAGTGCACATAAAGGGGAAACACATACAGCAGCGCGATGATATACAAAAACCCAGCAAGCAAAGTGCAGCTTGTTACGGCAAAGGACAGCCAATCCGTACTGGCATAAAAATAATGATAGTTCGCGGATAATATGAGCAAAAGAGCCGCAAACGCCAATCCGATCGCATTGACCTTGAGAAATTCTTTTTTGTAGGTATCGAGAAATAACGGAAACACCGGGACATCCTTTTGCCCCATCAGCCATTTCCGTATGACGGCACACATCGCGGCTGTACTCGGCGCCCAGCCAAAAAGAACGCCGCCCAAAAGCGTAAACAACAGCCACAGCCCGTTGAGCCACGCGATTTTCACCACCGCTTCGCATCCTGCGTAAAGCGCATCCGTTACCGTCGTCTTCATCTTCTCACCGCTTGATGCACCGCAAAATTTCGATAAGCGGCTTTCATGGGCGCCATCTGCCGGAGCCCGATTTTCCCTTTTGTTAACACAGGCCCATGTGCGCTGCCGTCGTCCGTCCACTCAAGAATGGGCAGATCATTGATTGAAAAGTGCACATAGCCTTTGTCTTTGATGAGCTTCATCTGATACGGAGAATCAGCGTCGTCTGGAGAAGGCAGCGGGTCAGCTCCCATCGCGGCGAGGTGGAAACCGCGGCTTTTTCTTAAATTGCAGGTGCGGAACGCTCTTTCTTCCGCGTATTTTCTGCGGAAATACGACAGGTGGAGCGCGTTGATGTCTCCTGAATGATATTCGGGGTACTTTCCCGTTCTTTTCTTGAGACTTGGATCAAACAAATCCTCGCCTCCAATCCCCGCGGCGGAAAAAAACAGCATACACAGTCCAGGCTGCTCAATCGGCGAGAAGTCCCACGTCACAATGATGCCGTCCGGAAAGGTTTCCGGGCACCAATAGACAAAGTGTGCTTCGTCCTGAAAATGCGACAGGTGCAAGCGATGATCGTCAAATGAAATCTGTCCGCCTCCCTCCATCCGCCAGTCCTTCACATCGCTTGCTGACCGGAGCGGGTTACGGTACAGGCACGCACCTTCCTTATACATCTTCTTTTCCCTCCCGGCTCACGAGATGGTCCTTCAGCGGAAGGCAGAGTTCCTCAATGCCTTCTGCCACAAGCTTCGCAACCTCCATTGCCCCTTCTTCCGAAAAATGCGTATTGTCCGCAATGCCTTCCGGATAATTCGAATGTTCATTCGGCTGAAGCCAAACGAACAATCGCTTCGACTCCTCCGGCCCGTATGCTTCATACAGCACCTTTGTTTTCGCCAGCAGATCGATCACGGGCACAGCAAGCTCCTTTGCCAGTGCTTTCATCGCATCAGGATATTCGCCAAGCGTATGCTCGATCCGCCCGTTTTCATCAAAGCGGCGGCGCTGCACTGATGTGACGAACACAGGATGCGCTCCCTTTTCACGTGCCGTATCTACAAACAGGGTGAGAAATTGCTGAAACGTAGAGTACGGCTGCGTCCCCCGCGGTTTCTGGTCATTGTGGCCGAATTGAATAAACAAATAATCGCCCTGTGTGATGCGCTCGGCAATCGCCTGAAGTCTTCCTTCCTCCACAAAAGAATTGGTGCTCGCCCCTCCTTTGGCGTGATTGCGCACCTTTACATCTTCGGAAAACAATTGCCCGAATACCTGCCCCCACCCCGCCATCGGCGCTTCATGAGGCGGGCAGTCACTCACGGTGGAATCACCCGCTAAAAACACTTGAATCGGTTTTTCCATCACATGTCCTCTCCTTTCACGGCGTTTCCTGATACATTTGCCTGAAGACACCCGGCGGCACGCCGACCTGTTTTTTAAAAATCCGGTTAAAGTAATTGTGGCGGTAGCCGACTTCTTCTGACACGTCAAGAATTTTCTTATTCGTATTCACCAGCAGCTCTTTCGCCTTTTCAATTCTGATTTGGGTCACATAATCAATAAAATTAATGCCGGTTACTTGCTTAAATGCCTTGCTTAACGTGTATGAATTCATGCCAAGCGCATCGGCACAGCTTTCCAGCGAAAGATCCGCCATATACTGTTCATGAATCATGGCCATCACACGTTCCGCCAGCTGCTTTTCCTGTCTGTTTTTTCTGCCCTCAAGCTTGGAAAGGTATGGTGTAACGACAGCCATCAGCCAGGCCGCCGCTTCACCGGGTTCGCGCAATTCTGAAATCTCCAGAAGCAGATCCCGATGCTGAAACAGTTCGCTCGGATTGAGCCCGGAATGCAGAATATCCTCCTGAATGCGGGAAAACACTTGAATCAGGGCGGAGTGCACATGTCTGTCTATGCCCGCCTTTTCCGCCAGTTCCTCCATGCAGACACGTATCAGGTCCTCGGCTTCCTGTTTTCTTTCCAGCCGGATGGCCCGAACAATTTGTTTTTCCAGCTCAAAAGGGTAATAAGGGGCGGACTGCTCATCCTGAGGGAAGCCGGCCTGTAAATCAATCACCTGATGCCGGTTGGCAAACCGCCTGTGGGATTTGCCGCTTTTCACATCCTGATATAAAGAACGGATTTCCGTGACGAGCTCCGTCTTCCTGCTCATCGTCCCGGTCAGGTGTAATCCGGTGACTTCGTCAAATTGGTGAGCCAGCTCCGTTACGTACGCCTTCAGATCAGCTCTGTTTGTTTTCATCACAAGCACGGTGACGGAAAGCCGGCCGATATCAAGAATGGAGGGCTGAAAACAGTGTTTTTCCGCAAGCTCCTCGGCCAGATTGGTCAGGGTAAATACAGCGAGCTGTTCATCACCGGCGCGGAAGATGCTTGTTTCGCAGCGGAGCCCTGTCACCTGAAGATCAAGCACCTGAAACACATTTTCTTCGATGTTCCATCCAGCCTCCTCCATCCGTGATCTGAGACTTGCCTCGTTGTCATAGTAAAAATCGCCCTGCAAGAGGTGCTGCAAAAAACTCTTTTTCATATGGGGCGTCTGCCGCAGGAGCTGCTCTTGAAGCTTCCGGCTTTCAAGGGATAGGTCATGCCATCGCTTTTCAATCCACTTGAATTCATCCTGCCCGGACACCTGCCATGTTTTCTTCTCTCCCCCGGTAAACAAGCCAAGCAAATGCTGAATGGGGCGATAGATTTTTTTTGCTGCGTACCACGTCATGCACACCGCTAAGCCGATGCAAATGCCAAGCATGACGATGATCACTTTTGATAAAAACACCATCGGCGCTGTAATGGCTGAAAGAGGCGCCGCTGACACAAAGGTCCACTGCTGATGCATGCGGTTCATTTCTCCAAAGGAGACGGAATACAACGTGCCGCCCCATTCCATCTGAAAATGCCCTTTCTCGTCCGGCTGTTTTTTTATCTCTTCAATTAAAGTCTTTTCTAAATCCTTTTCTCCTTCCTGAAAAAGCACTTCCCGATTTTGGTCCAGAAGCAGCGCACTGCCCTCAGGATAAGGGGACAAGCTTTGCAGGATCGACTCCATTTCTAACGGATCAACCGCCAGCATGATCGCGCCGAACGGTTTCTCCGCCGAACCCGGAATGAGCTGGATCAGCATCGCTTGATTTCCGGATCGGTTCCAATAAATACTGTTGTCCGAGGCAAGCAGCGAGCGATACTTGCGAAGCGTCTCCTGTTCTGTCAAAGCGCTGTATTCAGGGCTCAGCACAAGAGGCCGGGGGCTGTTCAGAAAGATGGAAGCCTGCTCGATCAGCGGCTGCTGGTCCCGTAAAAGAAACAGCTTTTTCGTTAATTGATAGGAGAACGTATAATCTTTCTCCAAATCCTTCTCTGCCAATCCATTCATCAGCGAAGAATCGTACGCCATCTGGGTGAGAGTCAGCTCCAGCACTCCCAGCTTTTCATCCATCCGGCTGACTTCACGCGCCACCTGTGTTTCATGCGACCTCTGCAGTTCCTTCTCCACCTTGTCGATCGAAAGAAAATAGATAGCGCCGCCAGTCAGCAATCCGGGAATACAGGCAATCAGCAAAATAAAGACAAAGTTTCTTTTGAAATACGTTCCCTTCCAGCGTGAAACCTGTTCCTTCTGTTGAGGCTGTTTTTTCATCCCTTTCCCCCCGCCGCCGCTTTACTGATACACGCGTTTTTTCGTTCTTAGCACATCAGCAAGAAAAGTCAGCGCAAGTCCCTGTCCCCATCCTTGTATTCGTTTGTAAGGCACCTGTTTGTATCCTTCGGCATTTTTCATGACGGCTGTTCCGGCCGATACCTTGCTGACCCGTCCGTCCTCTTCCACCGCATCCAAAATGGCGGCAAGCGATTTCTGCGCGTATTTTGTATACAGCTTTCCGTTCGGCAAAAGAGCAGATGCAATACCCGCCGAAGCCGAAACCTCGAGATACGAATCCGGATCATCCAAAATGGTGTGCCAGAGCCCTGATTCATCCTGCAGCCGGACGAGCGCGCTCAGCTGGTCTCTGAGCGAGCCGTCAATGATCATAAAAGAAGGATGCGTCACCTCAATGAGCGGAAGCGCCTTCGCCATCGTGAGTGCCGCCCAGCCGTTCGCCCTGCCCCAATAAATCCCCGACAGATGATTTTGCGCTTTGTTGTCCCAGGCGTGATAGTACAAATTTGTGACAGGATCTTGAAGCACATCTTCATGTCCGTGGAACTGGCGCAGACCGTCTTCAAAATAATCCTCACGCTCCATCACCCGCCCGATTCTCAGCATAAACAGCCCTGCCATCATCAGCGTGTCCGCCCATGCTTGCTCAGGAAACACGTATTCCGTCGAATTAACCGTATGCTGAAGGATGCCCTCGCCGAAGCGCGGCGCTTTATGCAGCACATATTCCGCCATCTCGCCGGCCGTTTCCAAATACACGTGATCACCCGTCACCTTGTGGAGGAACAAAAGCGTATGCCCGATGGAAACCCCGTTGATCGAAAGCGGCGGCAGCCCATCCTCAAGCTGATCATCCACCCACGTTTTTAACAGGTTAATATATTCCTCGTTTTCCGTCGCTTCATACGCCTCTGCCACGCCATAAAATGCGACGCCGCCCGGCCAATCCCATGCAAAATCCATTTGAAATGTCCGTTTCACAATTCGGTCAATCACGGATGTGACCTTTTCTTCATCAAAGATAAGCTGTGCCATCTGCAACACTCCTTTTTATTTTAATCCGGTCGTACTAATGCCCTGAACGATATACTTCTGAAACAAAAAGAAGACAAGAATCACAGGCAATAACGAGACAGCCGACATGGCAAACATCGCACCCCAGTTCGAAGCTGATTCCGTATCGAGGAAAAGCTTCAGCGCGAGTGAAACAGGGTAAAGCTCAGGTTTATTCAAGTACAAAAGCGGCTGAATCAGCTCCTCCCACTTCCAATAGAAGGAGAAAATCGCAGACGTCGCAAGCGCCGGGGCAATTAGCGGCAGAATAATCCGCCAAAAGCAGGCAAAGCGCCCGCATCCGTCGATTCTCGCCGCTTCATCCAACTCCTCGGGAATCGTCCGGATAAACTGGATCATCAGAAAAATAAAAAACGCATGCCCGAAAAATGGCGGAATGACAATCGGTTTAAAAGAATTCAGCCAGCCTAATTTCGCAAACAAAATATACTGCGGAATCATCAGCACTTCATGCGGCAGCATTAACGTCCCCATCATGCAGACGAACCAAAACGCTTTTCCCTTAAACGGGATGCGCGCAAATCCGTATGCAATGACAGCCGATGACAGGACGGCACCGATTGTGGACAGCCCGACAATGATCGCCGAGTTTTTAATAAAGGTCAGAAACGGCTGCCCCGCAATGCCCTTCCATCCTTCCGCATAGTTGCTGAGAATAAAAGGGTCGGGAATGAGAGAATGAGAGGTTGTGAAAATACTGGAGCTTTCCTTAAACGAGCTGACAAACAGCCAAATGACCGGGTACAGCAATAACGCCGCCAGCGATGCCGTAAAAACATGGAACAGTACGCGCTTGAGCCTGAAGCGTCCGGCTTTTTTTCTCTCAAAAACCGGGGCTTCTCTGACAGGCTGGTTGACCGGCTCCATCCGTCATTCCTCCTTTGACTCGTAATGAACCCAATAGGCCGATGTTTTAAACAAAATCAGCGTAATCAGCCCGACAATGATCAGCATGACCCACGCCATCGCCGATGCGTAGCCCATTTGAAAATAGTTAAACGCCCGCTGGAACAAATAAAGCGAATACAAAAGCGTCCCGTCAAGCGGCCCGCCCTCGCCCTTTGAAATGATATAGGCAGGTGTAAACGTCATAAAAGCAGAAATCGTCTGCATCACTAGATTAAAGAAGATAATCGGCGTGAGAATCGGAAGCGTAATTTGAAAGAAACGCTGCACCCAATTTGCCCCGTCCACACTGGCCGCTTCCAAATACGAAGACGGAATGTTTTTCAGGCCGGCCAGAAAAATCAGCATCGATGACCCGAACTGCCAGACGGACAGCAAAATCAGTGTCCACAGCGCGCTTGTCGGGTCCTGATACCAAAGAATTTTTTGATCAATCCCCACAAAAAACAGCAACGCATTGATGACCCCGTCATTGCCAAAAATATTGCGCCACATAATCGCCACGGCCACGCTTCCGCCGATGATCGAAGGCAGATAAAAGAGCGTTCTGTAAATGGCCGTTCCTTTTGATGCATTGTTTAAAATGACAGCGATAAAAAGCGCGAAGCCGAGGCGGAGCGGCACCCCGGCAAGCACATACGTAAACGTCACCTTCAGCGACTGCCAATACTTTTCGTCACCCGTAAACATTTCCTTGTAGTTATTGAGCCCGATCCATTTCGGCGCCGTAAACAAGTCATAACTTGTGAAGGACAGAAACAGGGACGCTCCCATCGGAATCACCGTAAAACAAAGGAACCCGATAATAAACGGAGAAATAAAAGCATATCCCGCCAGATTGTCTTTTCTCATACTCCGGCTTTTTTTCATTGCGTCAGCCCCATTTCCCGTCAATTATTCCTCTCTAAAATTTCATTGGCCTGCTTCCGGAACGTTTTGGCGGCTTTTTCCGGCGATACCTTCTGAAACAGAATCTGATCAGACGTATCCTTCAGCAGCTTGATGACCTCTGCGCTTCCCACAGGCTCCGGCGGATCGGCTTTGCTGATGTGTTTTGAAGCGGTTTCTACATATTCAACGATATTGGCTTCTTCCTCATTCAGCTCTGGTTTAATCGCATCCGCCACTTTGTCGGATACCGGCACTCCCCGCTCGCCTTTAATCAGCTGGTTCGCTTCATCATTATTCACGAAGAAATCAATAAACTTCGCGGCCTCTTTTTTATGCTCAGAGCTTTTCGGAATCGAAAACAGCATACTCGGCTTCAGCGTCAGCGCCTTTTCCTTCATTTGCTCCGGCGGCAGATAAAGAGACAGCGGCGAGTCTGTCAGCTGGGCAAAACCCAAATATTGATTGGAGTAGTTCCACGTAATCGCCGACTTGCCTTTGACGATAAAGTCGTCCTCCATCCCTTTAATCTGTGCGCTTTCATCGGGTGTTGGCGATGTTTTCGCTTTCACCAGCCTCAGCTGCCGTTCAAAATAATCGACAAACAGCTGATCATCCTGATACGCGAGGCCTGTGCCGTCTTCTTTATAAAAACGCTCACCCTTCGTGCGCAAATAATAAGGGAAAAAAATATCAGGCGGATGCATGCCGTTGGAGCCGTAGACGCCGGCTTGTTCGTGAAGATCATACGCCAGCTTCTCGTAATCCTCCCACGTCCAGTTTTCCTGATTGACGGACACACCGGCTTTCTTCAGCAAATCATCATTGGCAATCACAGACAGCACGTTGACGCCCAGCGTAAACCCATAAAGCTTATTGTCAATTTTTCCGCCCGACAGCATATTCTCGTCGATTGAACTGACATCAATCGTTCCATCCTTTGTATACGGCGTTAAATCTTCCAGCTGGTTCTTCTTGCCGTATTGTGCCAAATAAGCGGTATCCATTTGAATGACATCGGGAAGCTGGCCGGCGGCAGACATCGGCGCGAGCTTTTTCCAGTAGTCATCCCAGTTCGCAAATTCGGCATCAATATGGACATGCGGATTCTTTTTTTCGTAAAGTTCAATTACCTTCGTTGTATAATCATGCCTTGGCTGCCCGCCCCACCATGCGATTCTGAGCGTAATGTCTTCTTTTTTCCCTGATGCCTCTTCACCCGCGGAACATCCGCTAAAAAAAAAGACGCAGACAAGCGAAAGCAGCACGTAACAAATCTTCTTCAAACCAATCCCCCCTTTAATGTAAGTGCTTACATTTTATTTTAAAGCGTTCAGATAGGGCGAAACACTCAAAAAACAGTGAGGAAAGTAAAAAAAACAGAGATGGCTATCCTGCGGATGCGCCTCCCTGTTTTTTTCTGAATTCTGACGGTGTCAGACCGGTATATTTTTTAAAGACGAGACTGAAATACTTCGGATTATCGCCAAACCCGATTTCTTCCGCGATTTCTGAGACACTCGCGTCCCGCCTGATTTTCATCTGCTTCATCGCATGCTCAAGACGCACTCGCGTCACGTATTGAGAAAATTTCTCGCCTGTTTCCTGTTTAAATAATTTCCCCAGATAATCAGGATTCATAAACAGCATATCCTTCGCCGCCCATTTTAAGGACAGATTCGGATTTCCGAGCTCATCGGCAACAAGCCTGATCATTTTCGAAATCACTGCGCTCCCGTGCAGGTCACCAGACGTTTCGACGGTGTCCCGAAACAGCTGCCCCGCGTGCCGGAGTTCCCCCGCCTGGCTGATTGCCATCCGATCGTCCCCGAAAACGTCCGCCGCCTTTTCAGCGGCGTTTTCCTCCACGGCGAGCACCGTCCATTCTCCGCTGCTGCAAACCGCTGTCAGCGCCGAACCGAATGTCTCTCTGACCCCGGCATCAACAGGTTGTTCCCCTTTTAAAATCAGTAGGCGGACCTTTGTTCCGGCAAGTGAAGGCAGCGGTGACAGCTGGGCTACACCGGCGATCAAGCCCTCCAAGTATTGATCTGCGGCAAAGGAACGGATATGATCGAGCTCATGCTTCAGATGAGCGGTTCTCTTTTTCCGCACATCGAACTGCTTCAGCTCGGCCATGATCTCCTCCAGCGAGCTGATAATCTGCTGTTCATTGCAGGGCTTCAGCAAATAATGCTTTACCCCGTATTTCATGGCTTCCTTCGCGTACTCAAACTCTCCAAACCCGGATAAGACGATAAATTGAACCGACGGACTGACGGCTGACACCTTCTTAATCAGCTCAAGCCCGTCCATACCGGGCATTTTCACGTCTGTAATGACAATATGCGGCTGCTTGCTTAAGATCTTGTCATACGCTTCATTCCCGTTCTGCGCTTTGCCGATCAATGAAGCGCCAAGCGCCTCCCACTCAATGATTCCCGCCATTCCGTCAAGAATAATCCTCTCATCATCAGCCAGCAGTATCTTATACATCACGCCACCTCATTTCGGCACGGTATTGTGATCACAATCCTCGTTCCCTTGTCTTGCTCACTATGAATGCGCAAGCCGTACGGCTCTCCGAATGTCAGCTTGATGCGTTCACGAATATTCCAAAGCCCGATTCCTCTTCCGCCCGATGTTTCGAGAATCTGTTCATCCATGCCGGGACCGTTATCTTCGACCGTAATACAGGCACAGTTCTTCATTTTTTTCGCCTGAAGGCGGATGGCGCACGGCCTGGTGAAGGGCTCAAGCGCGTATTGAATCGCATTTTCGACCAGCGGCTGAAGCGTCAGTTTCGGAATAAGGCAATGCTTTACTTCTTCGTCGATATCCAAAGTAAAATTCAGGCGCTCTTCAAATCGAAACCGCTGAATGGTCATATAGTGAAGAACGATGTCCGCCTCCTCCTGAATGGTCACTGTATCTTTTTTCATATGAATGCTGTTTCGCAGCAGAAAGCCGAGCGATTCCACCATTTTTGAAATTTGCTTTTGCTGATTCGCCTTTGCCAGCCAATTGATGGACTCGAGCGTATTATATAAAAAGTGCGGGTTGATCTGGGCTTGAAGTGCCTTCAATTCGGTTTCTTTAATGATGAGCTGCTTTTCCACATTTTCTTCCATAAGCTCGTTAATCCGTTTCATCATGACCGTAAAATGGCGGTTCAGCATGCCGGCTTCATCCTGTGTATGTTCCGGCAGAGAAAGCGATACCCCAGCCTCAATGCCGCCGTCCTGCACCGATTTCATCGCGGACACAAGCTGCTCGATCGGCTCCGTGATACTGTTGGCGATTTTTCTTCCGAAAAGCAAAACCGCACAGAAAAACAGGAGAAAACACGTACCGATCACCGTTTTCATAAAGGAAATTTTTTCGAACATCTGATCAAAGGGGATGACGTTATAGTAGCTCCAATTTTGATAGGATGATTGAAGGAAAGAAATAAAGTAACGTTTGCCATTCTTTTTTATCAGGTCATAACCAGGGTGCTTCAGCGTCTCCTTTGCCGCCTCGGACGCCAACACCGAAGCATGTGCCGAGTACACCAAATTCCCGCCTTGGTCGGCGATCATGATGTCTCCGACCGCATCGCCCCAATCCTTCGGCAAATCACGAATCATCTGTTTCACATTGACTTGGATCAGCACCATGCCCAAACCGTTCAAACTCAGCTGGTGATAGGATCTGATCTGCCGCGCTGAAATCAGGACAGGATCTGAACCGCCGAGCGTCATCCAAAGATTTCTTCCATTTTTCGCTTTGGCTCGTGTAAACACCTCTTTCTGCTGCTGCTTCAAAAGATCTGAGGAACTGCTTCCGGCTGAATACTCTGAGCCGCGGGCGTCAATCAAATGAATGGAATCGATGTACTTTTCATCGCCGGCATATTCCGCCAGCTGATCCCACAGCTCCTGCTTCATTTGATACTGATCGTACGTATCATCACGATTTTGCGTCATCAGGATGCGCTGAATCTGTTCGTTCGTAATGATTTCATATGACACATCCTCTATCTTTTTCAGCTCGTCTTCGATCCTTTCAGAAGACATCCGCAGCACCTCCGACGACTTGCGGTAAATCTGCTCATCATACACATGAAAGGCGTACTGCACCCCGCTGTATACAAACAGAAAGGACACGGCCATAATCAAAGATAGAAACACAAACAGCTTATCCTTAATCTTCATCCGTCTGTACCAGCCCGCGACTCTTTTTTTCATGCCGCCTTTTCTTTCTCCTGACGCTGATCCATTGACCGAAACGCTTTAAAGGATAGCTTCGTTAAGATCAGGCTAAGTAAACTCCCGCTGAAAAACAGCAGAAACACAACGTGAAAAAACACGAGAAACAACACACCGACAGCGCCCGCCGCCATCATGAGCGTCACCGCCGGACGGCTGAAGGCAATCAAAAAACTGATGCTCAGCACTTCCCTGATTTTCACATCAAAATGAGAAAACACCGGAAACACGTACAGCACAACAAACGCGAAAATAAAGCTGATGCTCAGGAACACATTGACGAGCAAAGGCTGATTCATCTGAGCCGCTATCCGCATATCCGCAAACAGAAACAGGCCGGCCGTCACAAGCATGAGCCCGAGGAGCTGCGCTGCCCTCCACTCCTTTTGAAACGCCCGAAAAAAGACAGAAAACACCGGTGCATCCGTGTTCCCCTTCGCCCATTCTCTCGCCACTGAAAACATCGCGGCAGTAGCGGGCATCAGCCCAAACACAACCAGACCTGCAAGAGAAAACAAAATCCAAAGCACATTCAAATAGGCCAGTCTCATCACCCACGTACAAAAACGATTCAGCCCATTCGTCACACTGTGTATCATTAACATCACCTTCCTGATTCGGAAAACGCTTTCATTTTAAAGTAATATGTATTTCTCTTTTCGAAAGAAAATTCCTGCCGCCTCGTGAAAAATTCGACATCTTTTGAGACAGCAGACGCCCTTATCTTTTCCTGTATCGCCGAATGGCCTTTTCGATCAAATATC
Source organism: Bacillus sp. 11C (assembly GCF_055486375.1). Classification (NCBI taxonomy): domain Bacteria; kingdom Bacillati; phylum Bacillota; class Bacilli; order Caryophanales; family Bacillaceae; genus Bacillus; species Bacillus sp. 11C. The sequence continues at coordinate 148,412 of NZ_JBUPVZ010000009.1, read as the reverse complement.
CAGCAATAGCTCCGCAAATGACCTGAAATCCAAGCATGCCGAGCGCAGCCCCCTCCCAGCCGCGTACATACACGAGGCTGTACCAGATCGCAAGCACACAAAGGACAATCAGCCCGGCCAATATCCATTCCGGCCACCTTTTGTCAGGAAGCTTCCCCCGTACAAAAACGGATACGCTAGCGAACAGACAAGCGGTTACGATCCCTATCACAAAAACAAGTGACCACATCCCATGTCCCCCCTTTTTAGAAAAAGACAAAAAAGCCTCCTGTAAAGGACGCTTATTCTGCCGCAAGCTCTTTCTCAAATAAATGATAACCGGATGCATCAGCACCCATGAACTCATATCCCATACGCCGATAAAACGAGTGTAAGGCGTCATTATCAGCGACACAGTCAAGCCGAATCCGTGTTTTCCCCGGATAGTCAATAGCCGTCTCCGCCCAATGAAGAACGCGCGCCCCAAGTCCTTGTCCCGCAAACCGGCGGCTGACCGCCAGACGATGCAAATAAATGGACGCCTCATGCCCATCGTCTCCCCAAAGCGTCTGATCCCACTCGCTCGCTTCCGGCAGCAGCATCACGACAGCCGCAAGCTCTTCACCTTTTTTAAACACAAACACATGTCCATTTTCAATTGAACCCATGATATCGTGTGTATCTTGCCCTTCCAGCAGTCCGCTCCATTGGTTAGAGCCCCGGTCCCGGAGCCATTCAGCTGTTCGGACAAGCAGTCCAGTAATCGACTCTGCATCCTCATACACGGCCGGACACGCACAAATTCCATCAGCTAGTGTTTCATTCGTAATCTTAAAAGATGACATAAAGGCCTCCCAATCCAAAAGTAAGCTTGCACACACCTTGATTATAATGCAGACCTTCCAGCAAAAACAGACATTTTCTCTGTATGTAAAAGGGGTGCATGAAAGAGAGGCCCGGCTGCCCGTTAGAAAAACTTCTTTTTATCCCGCTCTTCTTTTAAAATTTCAACCGCTTCTCTGAAGCGCATGGAATGCACAATTTCACGCTCACGCAAAAAACGCAGGGAATCATTCAAATCAGGATCATCGGAGATATCTATCAGCCATTGATACGTAGCCCGCGCTTTTTCTTCTGCCGCAATGTCTTCGTATAAATCGGCAATTGGATCGCCCTTCGCCTGAATATAAGTCGCTGTAAACGGCACACCCGCCGCATTATGATAAAACAGCGCGCTGTCATGATTCACGTAATGTTCGCCAAGTCCCGCTTCACGCAGCTGCTCCGGTGTCGCATCTTTCGTCAGTTTATACACCATGGTCGCGATCATTTCCAAATGGGCAAACTCCTCCGTGCCGATATCCGTTAAAAGGCCGATGACTTTATCAGGAATCGTATACCGCTGGTTCAAATAACGGAGAGCCGCGGCCAGCTCGCCGTCCGCTCCGCCATACTGCTCAATCAAATATTTCGCCAGCGTCGGATTGCACGTACTGACCTTAACAGGGTATTGCAGCTTCTTTTCATACACCCACATTCAGGCATTCCTCCTTATACTTGCCACGGCCAAGGCCCTTGATTCCAATCCCAATCCTCGCCCGCGGGGCTGTTGCCGTACTGCAAAAGCGGTCCGTAAGAGGATTCGAACTTTCTTTTTAAGTGCCTTGAATAGCCGGAATATTGATTGAATTGCTTCAGCGCGTCTTCATCGTGAGGATGTGTATCTAAATAAAGGCTCAGCTCAACAAGCACAAAATCCGCGGCTTGAATTTGCTCAAGCTGACGGTAATACTCGGCATCAACCTTTTTTGCCATGGGCGTCTCCCCCTCGATAAGGGTTTTCATAAAAATCATAGAGATCCTTCCAAAGGGTGCCTTTCCTTAAAGCCTCCATCGGCGAAAACTGCTCCATATGCTCAGGCTGAAAGGTCATATAGAGATTAGGCGGCGTTCTGTAATATTTCTTCCCTATGGGCGGACAGGGATCAAAACGGCTGTGAAAGGGCGTGTATGATTTAACAGGCGTAAACGGCTGCATATCCTTCATTCCCGCTCCTCCTTTCTTAAATACAATGACCTTAATAGGTATGAGGCAGGAGGTATGATTATGACCGAAAACGCGGCTGAGCTTTTTCATTTCAATTAAAAGATAAAAAACACCCTTGGTCTGCAAGAGTGTCCCTTTTTACATCATCTTTATTTATAGCCGTCTTTTCCCCAGTGGCCCATATGGTGGTGATTATCTTTTCCTTCATGATGATGGGGATTATCCTCTTGATGATGTGGATTCCCATCATTCTCATGGTACATGCCATAGCTCGGGTAGCCTCCGCTTTGCATGCCGTAGCCCGGGTAGCCTCCGCTTTGCATGCCGTAGCCCGGGTAGCCTCCGCCTTGCATGCCGTAGCCCGGGTAGCCTCCGCCTTGCATGCCGTAGCCCGGGTAGCCTCCGTCTTGCATGCCGTAGCCCGGATAGCCCCCGCTTTGCATGCCGTAACCCGGGTAGCCTCCGTCTTGCATGCCGTAGCCCGGGTAGCCTCCGCTTTGCATGCCGTAGCCCGGGTAGCCTCCGCTTTGCATGCCGTAGCCCGGGTAGCCTAGTCCTCCGTACATGTTAACCCCCGGACGGCCGATACCATAGCCTGGAGAAACACCAAAACCAGGTCCGCCATAGATCTGTCTTGTATCAGTATCAGTCATATTCACTCTCTCCTTCACATAGGTTACAGTCCAGAATATGAGAATACCTTACAGATCGTATAGGCGGCCGCCCATATACAGCTCATACAAATTCAGGGGACAAGAAAAAAGCAGGCCATCACAGCCTGCTCATTTCTCATTCACCTAAATCAACGTTGTGGTACACCTGCTGAACATCTTCCAAATCCTCTAATACATCAATCAATTTTTCAAATTGTTCCTTCGCATCATCCGGAAGCGTCACTTCACTTTGCGCAAGCATCGTCAGCTCGGCAACAGTAAATTCCTCAACGCCCGCGTTTTTAAACGCCTCCTGCACCGCATGGAATTGATCAGGCTCGGCATACACGATGGCACTGTCATCCTCTTCCAAAATATCACGGACATCAACATCCGCTTCCATCAGAATTTCAAGCGCTTCATCAGCTGTTTTGCCATCCACACCGATAACTGCTGTCGCGTCAAACATGTAAGCGACAGATCCGCTTACACCCATATTTCCGCCGTTTTTCCCGAACGCCGCACGCACTTCCGGCGCCGTACGGTTTACATTATTCGTCAGCGCATCAACGATGATCATTGATCCGTTCGGTCCGAAGCCCTCATAACGAAGCTCATCGAAATTCTCTTCCGCTCCGCCCTTCGCTTTCTCAATCGCACGCTCAATAATATTTTTCGGCACGCTGTACGTCTTCGCGCGCTCAAGCACAACCTTCAGCGCCTGATTGGATTCCGGATCAGGATCGCCCTGCTTCGCCGCCACATAAATCTCACGGCCAAACTTGGCATAAATCCGGCTCGTATTCGCGTCTTTAGACGCCTTCTTCTCTTTAATATTGTTCCACTTACGGCCCATGATGCTCCACTCTCTTTCATATATATCTATCTACATATTGTTATTCACTTTATCCATTATACCTCAAATGGTTTGGTTGTTTCGAGTGTCTTGCGTTAGAAATAGAAGGAATGCCGCGGTGTAAAAGGATGAACTTCTTCCGTAAAGCAAGAAAAAAGCCCTAGCTAAGGGCTTTCTTCTCCTGATCAGCAATACTATTTTGAGGGGAATGATCGATATACGTCGTGTTTCGATCCGTGGATTCCTTAAAATCGCCGGACTTTGTCAGGAAAGGAACCGAGATACTTCCGCAAATCAGGGTAACAGCAAGGCACATCATCACTTTTTTCTTAATAAGCATATAAACACTCTCCTTTTTGAATATCTTCTTGCGCTTTCAGCACTTTTCGATAAAACGCGGCAGCGTGTTCAAAATGACAGCGGCTCTCAAAAACAGCGGCAGCACTTCGGGCACATGCTTCAATGTAAGCGTGCAGGTTCTTTTTTTCAAAATAGTTTAAAAGATCATGAATTTTGCTTTCATCAACAGCCTCTTTGTACACGGCCTGCAAGAACGTATATAATTCTTTATAGAATTTATAAGACGTCAGTTGCGGATATGTTGTGATTTGTGCTAATCCTTCTTCTATTGACTGAAACGCCTCTTGTATCCGGCCAGCTTTACATCGTGTCCAGCTTAAACCTAACAAGACTTTCGGAAGCAGATCAGGTACCGTTTTTCTGCTTACTTTCGCCGCTTTTTGATAGTGTTCTATCGCCATATGATAGTTTCCTGACCTGTCATAGCTGTTCGCGATGTTCAACAAAGAAATGGCGATAAACCGGTCGTTTTGGATGTCCGTTGCTAATCCCAGCGCCGCTTCTAAATGCGGGAGCGCTCTGTCATAATGCTTGAAGTCATCATAGTTGCCGGCGATCACAAATAAGCTTTGTATGGTTCTAACACTGTATAGAGGATGTTTTTGATAAATGTCTAAAGCTTGAAGGATATGATGCATCGACACATGGGTTTGCTTCATATGGTAATACGCTTCCGCCACTTTAAAATGGAATTCCGCTTTCTCGATTTCATCTGACACAAACGGCAGCTCGTTCTCCGCCTCGCGATAAAACCCGATCGCTTCCACATATTCTTTCTGATCAAATTCATACATGCCGCGGAAAAACAAAGAGTAGTATTTCAAAAGGCCTGTGAGTTTTTTCTGAGGAGTCTCAATCGTTTTCCGAAGCTCTGTCACTGTAGGGCGATTCCCGTATGTTTGTCCCGGCTCCAAATAATCCAGCATCAGCTGGTGCCGAAAACACATGAGAGAATAATAGATCAGCAAATCCTGATCCTCTTCCATCTGCTGAATGTCCTGCTCCACCTCCGCTTTGAGAATCTCAGCATCCGGAACACTAAATTGACGAATCATCTTGTACCATTCATTAATCTTAACACCAACATGCGAAGATGGTATGGCTTGACTCAACGGCTTCCCTCCCTCTATGTAAGATATGTCATATTTTATCAATCCAAAAATTTGAAAACAAGACAAAAGGAAGAAATTGTTTTTTCATCCTGTCAATTCGTTTTTCCCAAAACACTAAATGCCTGACAGAGAAATCATATCAGAATCTATCAGGCATTACGTGTTATCCATTCATTTGATTCATATGGGCCCCAATCTCTTGAGACACCAATAAAGGATTGTCCAGCATGGAATAATGGCTGCATTCCGGAAGCACTTTAAACGTGGAATTCGGGACCGTTTCCTGCAGCTTGAACCCCCAGTATGGAGGAAGGTACCGATCATATTGCCCATACAAAAACGTGGCCGGTACGCGCACTCTCTGAAGCCCGGGAACCACATCTTCTGTTTGATGATGTTCAAGCGCGAGGGAAGCTTCCTGTAATTCCCTTGGTCCGTTTTCATGGCCAAACGGCGCGATAAATGCTTGAAGAATCTCGGGTGTAACCATCTGTTGATGAAAGACCCCTTCCCTGATCATCCGCTCAATGAAATATGGAGACGGCTCAAACTCTGGCGCTGTCGGATACCGCAGCGATACAACTTTAGGCAGCGGCCAGTTGCTGAAGGTCACGCCATCAATGACAACAAAACTCTCTACCCGATCCGGATACTGGACAGCTAATATTTGAGCGACTCCTCCGCCCAGATCATGCCCGACAACGTTTACTTTCTGAATGCCAAGCATATCTAGCAGTGATATCATGTACTGCGCCTGCATCGGGAGGGGCAGCTCTTCTTTTGCCGCCCTGCCTGAAAGTCCGTACCCAAGCATATCAGGCGCAATAACAGTGTACTGCTTTGCCAGCTGCGGAATCACATTCATCCACAAAAAAGAGTTTGTCGGAATTCCATGTAACAGCAAAATCGTTTTGCTGCCGACACCTGCAGTCCGGTAAAATAATCTGTGCTCCCCAACCTGAATTTCTTTCTGAAGCATGTCCAAGCAAAAGCACCTCCTGAAATAAAATTCATTATTCGGGGTTCCCTTTTTATGTATCTTTCACTCAAAAAAGCCTTTCCATTTGATTGTTTGGAAAAGCTTTCACCTACGGTTCACTCATTCCCGACATGCTGATAGCGTTGCAGTGTCAGCCGCTGCATTTGTTCACTGGCCATCGGAACAAATTCACCATTTCCTCTTCTGATCAGACGGGTATACAGTATTTGCAGCGCGGCATCTTGGAAAGACATTTGAAGATGAATATTCCTCACGTTAGGATGTTTCATCATTAATGCAGAATTAAAATTATCGCTTCCCATGAGTTTTGCGGTCGACCTAGCCTCAAGAGCGATATCTTTTTCAGCGGCCGAAAGAGCCCCTGAATGCTGGTGAAAATGAACGTGCGGCATTTCAGGCAAATGCACCTCACTCGTTTGATCCGGATTGATCAGCGCCAACATCGCTGTAACATGAGTTCTTAACAGATTCGCATGCAGGTGGAGCAAATCCCTCAAATCGCGATGCCGAACAGCAGATCCGTATGCTTTCAGCTTAGAAATCACACCTTCATGGGTGCTCAAATGCTCTGCCATTATCCCCAGATCTGCGGCAGGAAGTTTCATATGAACATCCCTCCTTTATTGTCTGTATAGGCTATGAACGATTGAAAAAATGGTGCATTGTTTTCCCCAAGAATGATGAAAATAAAAGACATATGAATCGAATCTATATAAAAGGAGCTCCCGCCAATGCCTATTCCTCAACTGATCATTAGGCTTATCATCGCTTTTATCACCTTGTTGGTGTTAACAAGACTGATGGGCAGAAAAGAAATCGCCCAGCTGACCTTTTTCAACTTTGTTTCAGCCATTTCCATTGGAACCATTGGAGCATCGCTTGCCATTGACTCCACCCTCAGCATCAGAAATGGGTTAATCGCCCTGTTTGCCTGGACCGTTTTTACAATCATCGTCGGATTTCTGGATATTAAGTTCCCTGCTATTCGGTATGCGGTTGAAGGGCAGCCAGTCATCTTAATAAGAAAAGGTAAAATAATGGATAAGCAGTTAAGAAGCGTCCGTCTTGATCTCGATGCTTTACAAACCTTACTGCGCAAAAAAAATATATTTTCCTTAGCCGATGTCGATTATGCCATTTTTGAAACGGACGGCAGTCTATCCGTCCTGAAAAAGGAAGCAAAACAAAACGTGACGAAAAAGGATATGAACGTTCAAGGAGAAAATGCGAAGGTTTCCCATCCCGCTTCAGTCATAGCCGATGGGAAAGTGAGAGAAGACAACCTGAAAAAATTGAATCTGAACAAACAATGGCTGATGGACCTGCTAAAAGAATCCGGCATCCAACACCCTAAAGAAGTATTTTACGCAGAAGTTCAAACAGACGGCACTCTGTATATTGATAAAAAAGAGGATTCTCCATCTGAATAAAAAAAGGGCTTGAAACAGTCACTGTTTCAAGCCCTTTTTTGACTCAATATTAAACTGCCTGTTTACAAGCCTCGGCACAGGAAAAACAAGCTTCAGCACAATCCTGACAATGCTCTTTGTCATGCTTTTTGCATTCATTTCCGCAAGCCTCGCAAATCGCCGCGCAAGCCTGTGTCAGCTCGGAAACAAACAGCGTGCCTCTTACGATCGATTGCGCTACATACGCACAAATATCAGCACATTCCCGATCCAGCCGAATGCAATCCGCCATCATATTTTCATTTTCTTCTTTTAAACAGGCGTCATAGCAATGGTTGCATGCCACCATGCAGTCGTGCAGCGTCTCAACTAATGATTGATATTGTTCATATGCCATTCGTAAACCTCCTCAAGAATGATTTCATTAATACCATATCCATTCCCCCTGCCTGTAAAACATGACCCTCTTATCAACAAAAAGGGCTATGACCGCAACACAAATACGTTGCGGCATAAGGCCCCTCTAAGTCTCGGTTAAAACCCATAAAAAAAGAACTCCTCAACGGAAGCCCTCACTTATTTTTCTCATAGGATTGCTTGATCAATCCCATGATATATTCAATGTTTTCGTCGTCCTTTATACAAATTTCATAGTCGCCATTTCCCCAGTGGCCGGTCTCAGAGACATCGCGCATTCTCTTTTCCGGATCGTGCAATTCTCCCTTTTTCATATTCACCCACACCTTAAGTCCGCTTTTTAAAAGAGAAATATCCACGAAGTTCCGCTTATTTGACGTAAATGCGATATAAATCTTCGTCGGTTTGATTGAAATATGATCGTCCAAATTTAAAATGAACTCCTTTAGCTGCTGATAAAGCTCTGTGGTGTCAAACGGCTTATCTGCAAGGTGATCCTCTTCAGAAAACACTTTAATTTCTTTACTGACCTCTTGAATGGTCTCACTTTGCCGCGAAATGGTTTTAATCGACTCGGATACGCCATCCGCTTTCATTTGGTTCATATGAATCAGATCATTTTCGTATCTTTTCATCTCCCACAATTCAATTGGCAGATCTTTAAAATGGATGGATTGCTTTTGATACACCGTAAAAACAGGGGAAATAAAAATGACCTTCGACTGCGACCAGTCCACATCATCCCGCTTTAACGGACGATCATGATTCTCATTGTATTCAAGAATAAAATCAGCTTTATGATTAAGCATCGCCGCTAAATAAGCATACCCCTGGTCGACAACACTAAAGTTCTTCGTATTTTTATACTCGATAATCACAAAAGCGTTCGTCTCATCATCAAACGCCAACGTATCAATGCGGAAATTGCTGATCTTGAATTCGGATTTCACAAACCTGAGACCCAACATCTGCTGAAGATTGGCTTCACATAAATCCTGAATCTCTTTTTCTTTTTTAAACGGTTTCTCACGAATATCTTCGATTTGGTTTTGATTGTTTACTTTATAGAGATACATAGGGCTGCTCCTTTACTCAATCTAACTATGCTAACACTTCTTCGCTACAAAAAGTTTACCATATGAAATAGAATCCACGCACAAAGACACGGATCAAAAGTCTCATTTTTCTCAAAAATCAAGTTCCGACAGCCGCTCTCATCCCGCTCCGTGGTAAAATTTTGATATCGAGCGAACAAAAGAAGGGAAATGGTCATGAAAGTATTTGAAGCGAAAACACTGCTTTCGGAAGCGACAGATCGTGCAAAAGAGTACAAAGAACTAAGAACGCAAATGGTGAACTTGAGAAAAGCGTTAAAAAGCGTCGCTGATCTAAGTGACAGCGAATTCTCAGGAAAAGGCGCCAGCAACATCAAAGCCTTCTACCACGACCACGTCGGCGCCACCGACCAATGGATCGACTATATCGACATGAAAATCGCATTTTTCAACAGCATCGCCGGAGCCGTCGAGGACAAAGGCCTCTCTGACGCATACATCGAAGAATCCTTTCTAGAGCACGAACTGGCAAACGCCCACAAAAAATCGAAGTCCATCATGTCCGAACAGAAAAAAGCGATGAAAGACATCTTAAACGATATCGACGACATCCTCCCGCTCGACCTGTTTTCAACAGAAACCTTCAAAGACGAGCTGGCCGATGCCAACGACAAACGCAAAAAAACACTGGGAAAATTGGACGCCTTGGACGAAGACCTGAAGACAGAATACGCCCTGTCAGAACCAAACGAACAATCCATCAAGTCCGACTTCCAAAAGCTCCAAGAAGCAACAGGCAAAGGCAAAAACGCCACACCTATCCACTACAACGCCAAGGCGTACCGTGAGAGTGACATACATAAGAAAAAAGGCGACATTGAAAAGCGGACGGATGCTTACTTGAAGATTAAGAAAGAGGAAGAGAAGGAACGCGAGATTGAAAAACTGAAAGAAAGACTGAAAAACTACGATTATGCGGATGCTGATGAATTCTACTCAATGGCAAAAACGATCGGCTATGAAAATCTGACAGCAGAACAGCAAAGATACTTCACCCAAATTGAAAACACGCGTGAGCTTGAAGCAGGCTTCAAAGGGGTTGCCGTCGGCCTTTATGATTCTGGAAAGGATGCGGTCGTAGGCTTGTGGGATATGGTCACAGATCCTGGCGGAACCGTTGAAGCCATTACAGGAGCGGTGGCTCACCCGATCAAAACGTATGAAGCCATTTCAGCAGCAATCGAAGAATCGTACCAAAAAGACATGGTGAATGGCGACACCTACTCAAGAGCAAGATGGGTGTCATATGCGGTTGGCACTGTTGTCACATCAGTTGTCGGCACAAAAGGCGTTGGCGCCGTCTCTAAAACAGGCACAGCTGCCAAAGTGACGACCAAAGTCAAAACAGCAGCAAGCAAATCAGCAAAAGCTCAAAAAGCCATAACAGTCTCAAAACAAACCATTGATCACATCAAACAAAAAATAAACACAGGCATTGAAATATCAAAAAAACACGTCAAAACCAAATTAAATCAAATCGGAGATCTCACACTTGCGGATATTCTCCCCTATCATCCCCGTCACGACTTAGTGCCAGCAGGCGTACCTTACAACGCAGTCAACGGGGTCACACTTAAAGAGGGACTGCAGAAATTCGCCAAAGTCATCCTGCCGAAACCGTACGGAATCTCAGCAAGCGGAAGACGAACACCAGCGCCACATGTACCGCCGGTAACCGTCAAATACGGCGAGCATTACGCAAAATGGAGCAGAAAGAAAGTGCTAAAGCCGAATGTCGTTTATAAAACAAAAGAAGGCTACACGTACACCACAGACAACTATGGTAGAATTACAAGTGTCAAAGCAGACCTGCAGCTGGGAGAAGCAAAACGAAATCAATATGCGCAATCAAACGCTGGAAAGCCCCAAGACCGAAATCCCGACGATGATGGCGGGCATTTAATCGCCACCCAATTCAAAGGCTCAGGCCAGTTTGACAATATCGTGCCGATGAATTCTCAGATTAATAGGAGCGGCGGGAAATGGTATGAGATGGAGCAGGAGTGGGCAAAAGCTCTTAAAGAAGAACCTCCCGAAACAGTTAGTGTGCAAATAGAAAATGTTTATCAAGGCGATTCATTGAGACCAACTTTATTTAAAGTAAAGTATAAAGTTGGTGATGGCAGATATAAAAATATGACAATAAGAAACCAAGCAGGAGGTTGATATTATGGAGACAGAAAAAATGGGCCAATTATATCAAAAAATAGCAGAACAAATTAATGAAATGATTCCAGAAGAATGGAATAAAGTTGCTCTATACGCAGAGATTTTAGATGACTCTAGAGAAGTATACTTTTTCTTTAATACAAAAAATAGTGAAGTATTCATTTATTCACATGACATTCCGGAACATTATCAAGTAAGTGAACAAATTTATGATGACTTGTTAATCGAACTACAAGATTTATTTGATGAACTAAGAGATGAATGGAAAGCGAATAACTCAGATGTGTGGACTAACCTTACACTCAAGCTAGAGCATACCGGAAAGTTTTCAATTGACTATGATTATGATGATGTTATTGCTTCAGAACTAAACGGTACTCAACGTCAAGTAGTTTGGGAATATAAACATTTAGGTTTGGTTCCTACTGGTAAGAAAAACAGGGAGTTCTTGGAACGCTATCTCAATTCGGAAGAAGAATAATCTATTTTACAATAATCAAAAATAGCTCAGCCTTCACTGCTGGGCTATTTTTGATAACTAAGATTTCTCGGCGATTGAAGGTGAAAAGATTGGAAACTAAAAAAATGCTAGATTTGTACCAGCTTATTAGCCAGAAATTAAATGACATCATACCTTGTGAATGGACAATAATTTATCTTTATGCAGAAGTATTAGATGACTCTACTATGGTTCTCTTTCACTTCAAGACACCAGAAAATAATCAAATTATTTATTCACAAGATATACCTGCCCAATACAACGTAAGTAAAGATATCTTCAAAACTTTATTAAGGGAAATCCGTGAAATTTTTGAGGAATTAAGAGTTGAGTATAAAAATGATATTGATCAGGTTTGGACTCACATTACATTGACATTGGAGAGCAATGGTCAATTCCAACTAGACTATAATGATGACGATATTTTGGCATCTGAGTTAGATGGGTATCAAAGAATTGCATTATGAGAGTACAAAACTCTTGGTATCTTGCCTGAAGACGAGGAAGATCAAGAATCTTTAATTAGATACCTAAATATATAAATTTGATATAGCTCTTGAAAAGTGGAGGTATGCATGGAAACAGAAAAAATGGGTGAATTATATCAACAGATAGCAGAAGGCATTAACGAAATCATTCCTTCCTTCTGAATGGGAAAAAGTCATTCTTTATGCAGAAATACTCGACGATTCTTCTGAAGTTTTCTTTTATTTCAATCCTCCGCAAAGTGAGGATTATATCTATTCTCATAATATTCCTGAACATTTTCATGTTAGTGAGGACGTTTATGATGAATTATTATTACAATTACATGACTCATTTGAGGAATTACGAGATGAGTTCAAAGAAAATAACCAGGATGTCTGGACGAACTTGACACTTCAGTTAGAGATAAACGGAAAATTCTCAATAGAATACGATTATGAGGATGTTTTACAATCTCAATACACAATCTCTCAGCGGAAAGCAATTTGGGTTTATGAACACTTGGGAACCCACCCTAAGAGAGAGTCGGTAAAAACTTTTTTAGAACAGTACATACAGTCTAAAAGTGAACATTAGGAGGATATACCATGTCACTTCCAACGTTTAAATACAATCCAAACCCAGTTGCATTAAATGTAATTAGTAAAGAAAAGACAACCTGCCCTGTATGTAAGCAAGAACGTGAATACGTATATGAAGGTCCTTTCTATTCAATAGATGATGTAGAAGGAATTTGTCCATGGTGCATTTCTGACGGATCAGCCGCCAAATTGTATGATGGTGAATTCCAAGATCCGGGCCGCTGTGATGAAGTGGAAAATGAAACATTCATCGATGAACTAATACATAGAACACCGGGTTACTTCGGCTGGCAGCAAGAATATTGGCTGAGTCATTGCGGAGATTTTTGTGCCATTGTGCAATATGTTGGATGGAAAGAAATCAGCCATTTAGAAGATGAGTTAGATAACGATATTAACAGCATATGCAATGACTATCATATGACAAGAGAGGAATTCAAAAGCTGGTTAGTAAACAACGGAACTTTGCAAGGATATCTTTTTAAGTGCCTTCATTGCGGTAAACATCGTTTATGTGTTGATGCCAGTTAATTTATGTAATGACTCAATCATAATAACCGAAATCCAAAATTCACATATTGAGAATTCACTAACCTTCACAAAACCAAATATAACGCGAAACACCCAAACTCCCTTTTGCGGACTGCACCGAAAATTTATTTTGCGGTCTCTCAACCCCTTCCTATTAAATTTCAGTATTGATAAAATTTACATAATTAGTGAGAAGAGGAAGGGTGAGAAGTTTGGGCATGATTTCGTCTCCGCACGTTGGGATGAAAATTAATGAGTGGAATCGGCATATTCAAAAGTTTAATGTAACAGATGCTGAAATGCTTAAAGCTGAGATCGAACGGGACATTGACATCATGGAAGAAGACCAAGACCTCTTGATTTACTATCAGCTCATTGCATTTCGTCATCAGCTTATGATCGACTATGTGATTCCATCTGAAGGAAACCAAATGAAGTTATCAGAATATTTAAAGAGAATTGAAGGCAGCAACAGGAAGATGGAGAAACTCGTTGAACACTACTATTACTTTTTTCAAGGAATGTATGAATTCAAACAAGGCAATTTCTTGACTGCCATTACATTCTATCAAAAAGCGGAAAACACAATACCTTATATTTCGGATGAAATTGAGCGGGCGGAATTTTATTTTAAAATGGCTGAAGTGTTTTATCATATGAAACAAACCCACGTATCCATGCACTATTCTTCTCAGGCGTATAACATCTATAAAACGCACGACCTTTACTCAGTCCGCCGCATACAATGCCATTTTGTGATCGCAGGAAACTACGATGACCTAGAAAGTCATGAAAAGGCGCTCCCTCACCTCGAACAGGCACTAAAAGGCGCACGGCTGCTTGAAAGCAAAAACAAGCGAATTTACGGCCAAGCTTTATTCAATATCGGAAATTGTTATCTTAAGATGGGTGAATTGACGAAAGCAGCAAAATACATGGAGAAATCGATACTCCAATTTAAAAAATCAAATTTCGACAACTTAACACAAGCTTACCACGATTTAGCCTTAATTTATTTTCTTCAAAATAAACAAGGCCAAGCAATGGATTGTTTCAGAAAAGGCGTACGCTTCGCATGTAAATTCGACGATGACCTATTTAAAATTATGTTTGAAGGATTGCAGGCGCTGTTTATCAAACAAGGAGAAGCGTCCATTTTATTAAATGTTTTTAACAAATTAGAGACATCCCAAGGATATCCTTATATGGAAGAGTTGGCATTATTAGCCGCAAAGTTTTATACTGATATTGGGCAGATGGATGATTCTGTTATCTGTTTCAAAAAGATGGTTCACGCCCGCAAACAAATTCAGAGAGGGGATTGTTTGTATGAAATTTAAACTGACTTTGTGCGCTGTAATTGCTTTAATCGGTGTAAGCTTTATCAGTTCTTCCTTAGGAAATGAAGTAAATGTGGCATCCAGAAACATGACAAGCAAAGCTGCAAACGATTCAACGAACTCCCTAGCAGACAAAGCCATCTTTGACAAGGAAATGACGATTGCAGAAAACGGCACGCTTGGTTAAAAACAAGACGCAGCTTTTGGCTGCGTCTGTTTTAATAGCATCATGTTATTTAATACTTGTATTGTGCTTTTTCTTCAGCAACTGATGAAGTCTTAAAAAACTCATTCTCTTTATAATTCATTTGCATCTGTTTCATTCTCTTTAAAAAGTAATTTTCCAGTTCTTTGTCTATGCAATAAATAAAACAGCCTTTCTGTCCCCGAGTCATCAATGTTCTGTATGTGTTGCGAATAATTTCGTCTGCAAGCTTCTCAGCTTTATCTGAATTTTGCTTTAACATTTTCTTCAAACCACGTAAGGAGGTATCTGTTTTTGCCCGCTTTGAATGATCGGTCAATACTACTCCATCCCTGCATACTAGATCATCACCTATAATTACACCTACATAGTCAAATTCCAAACCTTGGCATGTGTGTATACAACCTATCTCATTAACAGAATCTTCATCAATTGCCCACGTGTCAGAGTTATTTAAATTCCAACTCATTCCGAATTGATATTCAGGAATCTCGATATCATGGAATTCTGTTTTAGCTTTTCCTTCCTTCACCCAATTCCAACAGTAACCAGCAACTATTCGAGATTTATTATTAACTTTATTCAGCTTTTCTATCTCTTTACGCAGTTCATTTGGATTTTTATATATACGAAAATCATAGTTCGTTCCAATATAATTAGAATTCGCAGTTTCCCGAATTTGTAGAACATCATCTAACCAGCTTATATAACCGTCTGAACCATTGCAACGAAACTGTGAATCCAGTTTCATATTTGTAATCTTGGCACCTAATTCTTTTGAGAATTTATGAATTGTATCAATGCTCCCAATATCCTTTAGCGTCACTCTTTGACGTTCATCTATAAAAAAAACAGAAAGCTTGGAAGCATTTATTATTTCCTTAATTTGATTTTCCCCAAGGTTATTAAATAACCCTGATTTTTCATTTAATCGATGCGATTCATCAACAATCAGAACATCAAATTCATCTGATGGAGCATTAACATAACTGCCCGATCCTGTAAATAAATTATCAATGTGCCCCTTTCGAAAATTTTGTTTTAACTTAGTAGCATATATATTTCTGGGAGCTGCATTTTTTGTTACATATTGTGCAACCAGACTTCGATTTGTTGCTTCTACTAATAAATTTATTGCTAGAACAGACTTTCCTGTACCAGGGCCGCCTTCAACAACTAAGACTTGTTTTGTGTTTGTACGTAACGCTTCATTTGCCAAATGTAAAGCAGCCTCATAAACAACTTTTTGATCATCAATCATCATAAACTCTTGATTACCTTGAAGCATACTGTTTAACAAATCTTGAAGAGACTTTGAAGGCCTTATTCTGCCTTTATCTATTGTATATAGAATTTCTTTGTTGTCTCCATACTTAACATACTTTTTAATGAAATCACGAAGCTTACCTGAATCACCTTTGATAAAAACAGGTGCTTCTTTTATATAATAATCATATATTGAATCAATTAACGGATCATCTGTACCCTGATTCAAGTAGTTATGTAAGTATGCACAAGGATATAGATTAATATCTTCTTTCTGAGCATTTTCATTATAGTCTTTAATTAATGCAGCATAAGACCAAGCTTGATAAGAGGGGTGAGTTGTCTCACGTAAACCTTGATTTATAAACGTTTTAACGATAGCCTCTTTACCATCTATTTTCTCTACTTTCTCCCATTGTTTAAGTTCTACAATCACAACAGATGAACGATCATCCTTATCTGATCCAGATATAAGAAAATCAATACGCTTTGAAGTATGGGGTATTTTGAACTCAATAGCAATTCCTGCGTCCTTAGGAATTTCTCTATCACTTAATACCCTATACATGTACTGCATAGAGTTATCCCAAGATCTAACCTCTCTCTCATTTATTCTGCCAATTTTATCATTGTAGTTTTTACAGATATTCGTCACCAATTTATCGTCAAACACATCACTTAGAAAATCTTCTTTTGTAGCTTCATAAACTATCATTTCTTTCACCTTTTCATTTTTACTATCTTTTTAAAAGTGTAACATTTGAATTTATATGATATTTAACACTAAAATATTTTTGGTTAAACTTATTTGTTAATTTTACCACATTCAAATAAGCTAGTTTTATATTTTTATCATTAAAAAAAGCAATACTTCACTTCATTCATTTTTTAATAATTTATAAAAAAAGAAAGTGTCCTCTAAAGAAGACACTTTATTTCAATATAAGCTTCGCCACACACTCCACATGATTCGTATGCGGAAACATATCCACAGGCTGCACTTCGAGCGTCTGATACCCTCCATCCTCAAGCACCCGCAAATCCCTTGCAAGCGTGCCAGGATTACAGGACACGTACACCACCCGCTTCGGTTTCATCTCCACAATCGTCCGCAGGAGGGCTTCGTCGCAGCCTTTTCTTGGCGGGTCGACGACTAGTGTATCGGCCGTGATGCCTTCTTCATACCACTTTGGAATCACGGTTTCCGCTTCACCGACCGCGAACTCTGCGTTTGTGATGCCGTTGAGCTCGGCGTTGCGTTTGGCATCCTCAATTGCCTCCGGTACAATTTCTACGCCGTACACTTTTTTCGCCTGCTTTGCCAGGAAGAGAGAAATCGTTCCGATGCCGCAGTAGGCATCGATGACGGTTTCTTCGCCTTGCAGCTCCGCGTACTCAAGCGCTTTGTCGTAGAGCACTTTGGTTTGCTCCGGATTGACCTGATAGAACGATCTGGCGGAGATGGCGAATTTGACGTCTCCAATAAGGTCGTAGATGTATTCTTCGCCCCAGATGACGTTTGTTTCGTTGCCAAAGATGACGTTTGTTTTGTTTGGGTTGATGTTTTGCACGATAGATTTGACGTGCGGGAATCGCGCTGTGATGTCTTCGATGATCTTCGCTTTGTGCGGGAAGTCGTTCGTTCTTGTAATGAAGACGATCATCATTTCGCCTGTAACGACACCGTATCTGACCATGATGTGGCGGAGCCAGCCTTTGTGGCGTTCTTCGTTGTACGCTTTGACACCGTATTTGGCGCAAATGTCTTTGACGGCTTGAACGGCTTCGTCGTTTTTGGATTGCTGGATCAGGCAGGCGCTCATGTCTATAATGTCATGGCTTCTTTGCTGATAGAATCCGGCGACGAGTCCGCCTTCCCGTTCTCCTACAGGGACCTGTGCTTTGTTTCTGTAGTTCCAGGGGTCTTCCATTCCGAGTGTCGGGTGCACGGTGACGTTTGACAGGTCCAGCTTGCCGATGCGTTCTAAGACGTCTTTGACTTGTTTCTGTTTAAACAAGAGCTGGCCTTCGTAGGTCATGTGCTGAAGCTGGCAGCCGCCGCATTGCTTGTAGATCGGGCAAGGAGCATCCATTCTGTGCGGGCTTTCTTCCTTCATCTCGATCAGGCGGCCGAAAGCAAAGCCTTTTTTGACGCGTGTCACTTTGATTTGGGCTTTTTCTTCCGGCAGGGCGTTTGGCACGAAGATCGGGAAGCCCTGCACCTTTGCGACGCCCGCTCCTTCGTGGGTCAAATCCTCAAATGTCACGTCGTAGTATTCGTTTTTTTCTACTGGGGGTTTCATTTTCATCTATAATCACCTCTAGTTTTAAGCGAAAGAAAAACTTGGCCTATTCAAGCCAAGTTTTTAGTCATCCAGCTGTTCCGCTTTCTCTTCCGGCATGATGACGTGAATGTGTCGGTACAGATTCACGAATTCGCCCGGCAGCATGCCGCCGTATTCGCCGTCCAGGTTCAGCTGCATCTTTTCTGATACATTGACTTTCACGCGGTTCGCTTTTGTATAAATAATGTGCTGGTCGTTGATGTGTTCGCCGCGGAGCGCCATCGTCGCGACTCTGATAAATTCAGCAAGGTTTGCTTTCTTTAGTATCATCAAATCAAACATGCCGTCATTCAGGCTGGAATCCGGTGCGAGCTTTTCGAACCCGCCGACGGAATTTGTCAGCGTGACCAAAAACAGCATGATTTCACCTTGAAACAGCTTGCCGTCATATTCAATCTCGACTTCTGTCGGTCGAAGTGAAGGCAGCATTTCCATTCCCTTTAAATAATAAGCAAGCTGGCCGAGCATCGTTTTGAGTTTGCTTGGCACGTCGTACGTCAGCTCCGTCAGGCGGCCTCCTCCGGCGATATTGATAAAATACTGGCCGTTGACCTGTCCGATATCAATCGGGCGGGTAGCTCCGTTAATGACCGTATTTGCCGCTTTTAAAACATCTTCGCGCGGAATATTGAGCGCTCTGGCAAAGTCGTTTGTTGTGCCGACAGGAATCACACCGAGCGTCGGACGGTTGTCTAAAGGCGCAAGCCCGTTAACGACCTCGTTAATCGTTCCGTCTCCGCCCGCTGCAACAATCAAGTCAAACTCACGCAATGCCGCTTCCTTGGCGGCGTGCGTTGCGTCTCCTGCGCATGTTGTGGCATGGGTAGAGGTTTCATAGCCGGCTTGTTCAAATTTTTGCAGGACCTGGGCAAGATGCTTTTTAAAGATCTCCCGTCCTGAAGTCGGATTGTATATTATGCGTGCACGTTTCATTATCTCATCATCCTACTTAAGAGTATCCGATCCATTTTTACACTAACAACCTTTAATTATACTATGAGTTAAAAAAATCGCAACAAAATGTACATAATCTTACAGGTGAAAACGCACAAAAGCCTCAGCAGAGCTGAGGCTTTCACATTTTTACTCTTCTTCTGTTCCCGGTTTTTTCTTGCGGAACTTCGCCAATACTTCGTATACGATTGGCACGATCAAGAGCGTCAGAAGCGTCGAACTGATTAAACCGCCGATAACCGTGACGCCGAGTCCTTTTGAAATGACCTGGCTTCCGCCTTCGAAGCCGAGCGCCAATGGAATCAAGGCGCCGATTGTCGCAATGGCTGTCATCAGGATCGGACGGAGTCGTGTAGAGCCGGCTTCTAGAAGCGCTTCTCTCGTAGACAGTCCTTCCGCTTCCTTATGAATGACGCGGTCAATTAAGACAATGGCATTCGTGACAACGATACCGATCAGCATGAGCATACCTATCATCGCGTTCAGACTGATCGTTTCACCTGATACATATAGTCCGACCAGGGCACCGATGACTGTGAACGGCAATGAAAACAGAATCGCAAATGGTGCTAGGGCTCCGCCGAATGTAATCACAAGCACGAGGTAGACGATCGCTATTGCGGCCAGCATCGCTAAACCGAGCTTCGTGAAGGAATCAGCGATATCTGCGGATACGCCGCCTGTATCAATTGATACGTTATCAGGAAGGTCAAGCTTATCAATTTTCTTCTGGACATCAGCTGATACAGCTGTGACGTTGTCTGTTGTCACTTCACCTGTGACATCTGCATAGACTTTTCCATCACGTTTTGAAACCGTATCAGATGTTGATCCTTCTTTCACTTTTGCGACATCGCCGATTTTGACTTCCTGGCCAGTCGCAGAAGTGATCTTTTTGTTCTCTAAATCTTTCACACTCTTATACTCGTCTTTTTCCGTCTTAATGTTCACATCAAGCTCTTTGCCGTCTTTTTTCACGGTTGTGAGCGGCTCTTGTGATGTTTGTGTCATTAAGGCCTGAGAAATTTGAGACGCGGTTAAACCGAGTTTGCTTAATTTTTCTTGGTCAGCGACAAATGTGTACTCATCATATGTGCTTGAAAGGCCTGAGCTTACGTTTTTCAGATCCTTTTCATCTTTCATGATTTTTTCAATGTCTTTGACCGTGTCTTTAATATCGTTTTCTGAATCGCCATACACATAATATGTTAATTCATTGTTATTGCCTGAAGAGCTGAAGTCCTGTGACTTCCATTCTCCGCGATCTGACTGATCTTGGATTTTCTTCAGCACGTTGTCTTTTTCTTTATCAAAATCAGGCGTGTCGCTTTCATATTTGATATAGAACAACGCACCGTTTGAATCTCCCCCGGCAAGCGGGCTGCCAGAGCCTAATGAATACTGGACCGTATCGACATGCTTGCGGTCAAGCAGAATTTTTTCCGCTTTTTCAGCTTCAGCTTCGGCTTCTTCTTTCGTTTCCCCCGGCTCAGGGCTGTATGTGAGCTGCATCGTTTTTTCTTCTTGGGACGGCAGGTAGCTGGCACCGATTAACGGTACGAGGAACAAGCTTCCCAGCAGCATTAGAACAGCGATGATAGACGTGATCCATTTGTGGCTCAGCGCCCAGTTCAGAACTTTTTTATAGAAGCCTGCCAGTCTGCTAGGTTTATGTTCTTTCGCTTTGACCGGCGCGCCCGATAATGATTTTTTGAACAGGCTGTGCGCGAGCATCGGCACAAGCGTGATCGAAATCAACAGGGATGCGGCAAGCGCAAATACGATTGTTAAAGCAAATGGAAGAAACAATTCACCGATTTGTCCGCCTACAAGTGCGAGCGGCAGGAACACCGCGATTGTCACGATCGTCGATGACATGATCGGTTTAAACATTTCCTTCGTCGCTTCACGGACCAAGGCTTTTCCGCGGAGCGGTTCATCTTTGAGTCTCATGCGGCGGTAAATATTTTCAATAACAACGATCGAGTCATCGACTACACGTCCGATGGCCACGGTCATTGCGCCTAGCGTCATGATATTCAGTGTGATATCCAGCTGGTTCAGCACAAGAAGCGCGATCAGCAGTGATAATGGAATAGAAATAATTGAAATTAATGTTGATTTGATATCTCTTAAGAATAAGAGAATAATCACAATCGCGAAAATAGCACCGAAAACGGCTTTGCTTAACATCGTTTCAACTGACTGTGTGATTGGCTCTGCCATGTCAAGTGTTGCGCTGTAATCGAAGCCTTTATGGTCTTCTTTGAACTGCTTCAACTCATCTTTGACATTGTCTGCAACCTCTACTGTATTCGCATCGTTTGCTTTAACGACGTTGATGCCGATGCTGTTTTTGCCATTTGTGCGTGAAACAGATTCAGCTTTTTTCACATCTTTCATTGTGGCAATGTCAGAAAGCTTGACCGTCGGCACATCTGTGCTCGCGCTTTGCTGCGCCTGCGCTGCCGCTTGTGCACTTTGGGCCGCCGCTTGAGATGCTGCGCTGCTGCCTGCACTTGAAGCAGATGCCGTCGGGATTCTCATATTCTTCAAATCTTTAATGGTTTCAATATCGCCGCTGACGACGACAGATTTCTCTTGATTTCCGAATGTGTACAATCCAAGCGGAGTTGTCACATCTGAACCTTGAATCACTTGTTTGACTGTATCTTCATCAAGGCCGTAATCTTTCAGTTTGTCTTCTTTGAAAGAAAATTCAACTTCTTCAACCTGCTGCCCTGATACTTGGACTGAAGCAACGCCTTCTATACCTTCAAGCTTCGTAACGAGGCTGTCCTCCACTTTTTTCGTCAGCTCTTGCAGATTGTCTTTATCGCTGGACACGCTCAGCGTCAGAATCGGGAAGGAGTTCAAGCTGTAGCGTGAAATTTCCGGATCCTTCGCGTCATCGGGCAGGCTGGCGTTTTCTAATGCCTCAGCCGCTTCTGTTTTGGCTTTGTCCATATCTTTCTCATAGTCATATTCAATCATGACCGACGATGCGTTTTCATAGGAGGTCGAAGTCACAACACTGACCCCGTCCAGATTCTGCACCGCTTGTTCAACCGGTTTGGTCACCTCATCAGCCACTTGGCTTGGCGTCGCGCCCGGATATGTGGTGCTGATCGTCAAGTAAGGCATGTTCACGTCAGGAATGGATTCTTGCTTCATATTCATACCCGCATACAATCCGGCTGCCGTTACAATAATCGTCATCAGCCATACGGCGAATTTGTTTTTCAGAACGAAATTAATAACGTGATTCATCATATCCTCCATTACATTTTTTATTGACTGACTGGTCATTCTATATAATACTAAACGTTATATTGCAACAACGTCAACTCATATACCAGAAAATTTTACTAAATTTTTCAAGGATTAAGGGGAAGCACGTCATGAATGAAAAAAAAGAAAGAATCATAAAAACCAGCATTCATTTATTTGCGACAAAAGGATTCACAGCTACGACAATCCAGGAAATCGCCAATGAATGCGGCATCTCGAAGGGCGCTTTTTATTTGCATTTCAAATCGAAAGAAGCGCTGCTGTTATCAGCCTGCGAATATTACATCGGCATGTCTATGAAAAAAATGAAACATATAGAAGAGGATCTCGCCGAAAAAACGCCTAAGGAAGTGCTGAAAAAGCAAATCGGCGCTCAATTTGAAGATTTCCGGGATCATAGAGATTTTATTGTTCTTTTACTTACCGAAAATATCATTCCGGAAAATCAAGAGATCAAGCAATACTTTTACAAAATAACCGCGGAGACGGATAAACTGTACCGGAACGCCTTGCTGGCGTCTTATGGTGAGGGAATCGAACGGTACGTCGCAGACCTTTCCATCATGGCAAGAGGCATTGTGCATTCCTATATGAATGTGATGGTATTTAACGGAGAGCTCAACATCGATGCAGATGAAATCTCAGTCTTTATCATCGAAAGACTGGATGACCTTGTACAGGGACTGAGTCGTTCAACTCTCAATCCGATTGTGCCCAAAGACATTTTCAGACTGATGCCCGCGGGCAAAGAGCAGCTGCTTGAGGACATTCAGAAAGTGAAAGAAAACAGCACGCTGTCCGAGGATATCACCGTGTCGCTTGATGTCATCGCGGAAGAACTGTCTCAGGATAAACCGCGCAAGCCGATTATGAAAGGCATGCTGTCCAATTTAACCGGAACCACCGACAAAGAAGTTGAAAAGCTTCGGACTCTGATCTCTGTCTTCATCTCCATTTGACCATAAAAAAGCAGCCCCCTCTCTCAAGAGGCAGGCTGCTTTTTTTATATTAGCGTTTTTTAATTTCTTCAAGCAGGATTTTGTTGACCATCGGCGGGTTGGCTTGTCCTTTGGACGCTTTCATAATCTGTCCGACAAGGAAACCGATCGCACGGTCTTTCCCGTTTTTAAAGTCTTCGATTGATTGAGGATTGTTGTCAAGCGCCTCTGTGACAAGCTTCAGAAGCACGCCTTCGTCAGAAATCTGAACGAGGCCTTTCTCTTTGACAATCTTCTCAGCGTCGCCGCCTTTTTCAATCAATTCCTTAAACACTTTCTTCGCGATCTTAGAAGAAATGGTTCCTTTTTCAATCAATTTGATCATGCCGGCAAGGCCTTCAGGTGTCAGCGCAACGTCGGCAAGCTCTTTTTGCTCAGCGTTCAGATAGGCTGATACCTCACCCATCAGCCAGTTAGACGCTTGTTTAACTTCAGCGCCTTTTTGGACGGTTTCTTCAAAGAAATCAGCCATTTCTTTTGTCAGCGTCAGAACCATCGCGTCATACGCAGGCAAGCCAAGCTCTTCAATGTAACGCTTGCGGCGCTCATCCGGAAGCTCAGGAATGCTTGCTTTTACGCGCTCCTTCCACTCGTCGTCAATGTAGAGCTCGACAAGGTCTGGCTCCGGGAAGTAACGGTAATCGTCAGATCCCTCTTTGACACGCATAAGAATGGTTTTCTTCGTTGCTTCGTCGTAACGGCGTGTTTCCTGCTGGATGACGCCGCCGGAGAGAAGAACCTGCTCCTGACGTTTTTCTTCATGCTCAAGGCCTTTTTGAACAAACGCGAAAGAGTTCAAGTTTTTCAATTCTGTTTTTGTGCCGAATTCCTCTTGGCCGATCGGACGAAGAGAGATATTGGCGTCACAGCGAAGCGAGCCTTCTTCCATTTTACAGTCAGAAACGCCTGTGTATTGGATGATGGACTTCAGCTTTTCAAGATACGCGTACGCTTCTTCCGGCGTGCGGATATCCGGCTCTGATACGATCTCAACTAGCGGCGTTCCCTGGCGGTTGTAGTCAACAAGCGAATAGCCGTCGCCTGTATGCGTCAGTTTTCCGGCATCTTCTTCAAGGTGAAGACGTGTGATGCCGATGCGTTTTGTTTTTCCGCCGACTTCAATTTCGATCCAGCCGTTTTCGCCGATTGGCTTATCAAATTGAGAAATTTGGTACGCTTTCGGGTTGTCCGGATAGAAATAGTTTTTGCGGTCAAACTTCGTATCCGTTGCGACCTCACAGTTGAGCGCCATAGCGGCTTTCATTGCGAATTCAACGGCTTCTTTGTTCAGAACAGGCAGGACGCCCGGGTATCCGAGGTCAATGACGCTTGTCTGTGTATTCGCCTCCGCGCCGAATGGCGTTGGAGAGCTTGAGAAAATTTTTGATTTTGTTTTTAACTCGACGTGGACTTCAAGTCCGATTACCGTTTCAAAGTTCAATTCTTTTCACCCCTTACAGTTCAGGTTTTGCTTTATGATGGTCTGTCGCTTGTTCAAAAGCATGAGCAACGCGGTATACAGTGCTTTCATCAAAGTGTTTTCCGATGATTTGCAGGCCGAGCGGAAGTCCGTCTGCTAAACCGCATGGCACGCTGATTCCCGGTACGCCGGCAAGGTTGACCGGAATCGTTAAGATATCGTTTGCGTACATTGTGAGCGGATCTTTCGTGTTTTCACCGATTTTAAACGCAGGTGTCGGTGTTGTCGGTCCGACAATCACATCATATTTCTCAAATACGTCTTCGAAGTCTTTCTTAATCAACGTACGCACTTTTTGCGCCTTTTTGTAGTACGCATCGTAGTAGCCTGAGCTTAAAGCGAACGTTCCGAGCATGATGCGGCGTTTGACTTCATTTCCGAAACCTTCAGCGCGCGTTTGCTTGTAAAGGTCGATCAGGTTGTCCGCGTTGTCTGTGCGGTAGCCGTAGCGGATGCCGTCAAAGCGTGCAAGGTTGGCTGACGCTTCAGATGATGACAGCAGGTAATATGTCGCAAGCGCATATTTGCTGTGCGGAAGAGACACTTCTTCCCATGTAGCGCCGAGGCCTTCAAGAACTTTCAGCGCGGCAAGAACAGATTCTCTCGCTTCTTTGCCGACACCTTCACCTAGATATTCTTTCGGAACCGCGATTTTCAGTCCTTTAATATCGCCAGTTAATGAAGAAAGAAAATCAGGAACATCCACATTTGCGCTTGTGGCGTCCATTTTGTCTGCGCCGGAAATCGCTTGAAGCAAAAATGCGTTGTCCTCAACCGTGCGAGTAATCGGCCCGATTTGGTCTAATGATGAGGCAAATGCGACCAAGCCGTAACGGGGGACACGTCCGTATGTTGGCTTTAATCCGACAACGCCGCAGAAGGATGCCGGCTGGCGGATGGAGCCGCCTGTGTCAGATCCAAGAGAAAACGGAACTTCTCCCGCAGCAACCGCAGCCGCTGAACCGCCGCTTGAACCGCCGGGAACTGTATCCAAGTTCCAAGGGTTTTTCGTCAGCTTGTAAGCTGAGTTTTCGGTAGATGAGCCCATGGCGAATTCGTCCATGTTCAATTTTCCGATTGTGACTGCTTCAGCATCTTGAAGGCGCTGAACAACAGTAGCATCGTAAATCGGATCAAAATTTTCGAGAATTTTGCTCGAGCATGTTGTGCGCAGCCCTTTTGTTACGATATTATCTTTTACGCCGATCGGCATACCAAAAAGAAGACCGTGCTCAGAACGGCCGTCAACCGCTTCATCAAGCTCCTTGGCGTACGCTCGCGCTCTTTCTTCATCTAATGCCAAAAAGGCTTGTACCTTATCATCAACCGCTTGGATGCGTTTATAAGATTCGTCAACCAGATCAGAAATCTTAATCTCTTTTTTATGTATGAGCTGTTTTAATTCTGTGATTTTATGGTCAAATAATGACATTCTTGTGTCCCTCCTTTAGTCCAGAATTGATGGCACACGAATATAGCCGTCTTTATGGTCAGGCGCATTTTTCATAACGTCCTCAACCGGAAGGCCTTTACCCGCTTCATCTTCTCTCATGACATTTTTCATTTGCAGCACGTGAGTTGTAGGCTCTACATTGTCTGTGTTAACCTCATTAAGCTCCTCGGCAAATGAAATGATGCTGTCAAGCTGTTCAGTGAACATTTTTGCTTCTTCTTCTGTAATCGCAAGTCTCGCAAGGTGCGCAACGTGCTTTACTTCTTCTATTGAAATTCGTGACATCTGATCCACCTCCACATATTTCTCCGTTAAGTCATATAATACTGATCATATCAAAAACAAGCCCTTTAAAGCAACAAAACGCCTTGGAACAGGCTTGGGTTTTCGAGACAATACCTCATATATTTTATACTAAAAAGAGTCGAAGGAGAAACAAAATATTTTTCTGAATATTTTTAATTTTATTCATTTATGAAAGCGCTTTATCTCTTAGTCCCTTCTAGGTTTTCAGCGGTATTTCTTACTGCTGCTGAAAGTTTCATCGCTTGAATGGCCGGGAATACTTTGTTAGGTTAAGTTAACAAGTGCACCAAAATAGGTCACACTTGCGCCAGACTTAACTGGCACCATCAATTGGAGAGGTGATGTCACATTTATAGGATTGAAGAGAGGGTAAAACGTGAGTATTGAAATTATTATATCGTTAGGAATTTACTTTACTGCCATGCTGTTAATCGGCTGGTATTCATTTAGGAAAACAACTGATATCAACGATTACATGCTTGGGGGAAGAGGACTCGGCCCGTTTGTCACTGCTTTGTCTGCCGGTGCGGCGGATATGAGCGGATGGATGCTGATGGGAATTCCGGGGGCCATGTTCGCCACAGGTTTGTCGACACTATGGCTTGCACTCGGCTTGACAATCGGCGCGTATTCGAATTATCTTCTTTTGGCTCCGCGTCTTAGAGCGTATACGGAAGCGGCGGATGACGCGATTACAATTCCCGATTTCTTTGATAAAAGATTCCAGCATTCTTCATCAGTGCTTAAAATTGTATCAGCTTTGATCATTATGATCTTTTTCACATTGTATACGTCTTCTGGTATGGTATCAGGCGGAAGATTATTTGAATCTGCTTTTGGAGCCGATTATACACTTGGACTCCTGCTGACTGCGGGCGTTGTCGTGTTATACACACTGTTTGGCGGTTTCCTTGCTGTCAGTCTGACTGACTTTGTACAGGGTGCGATCATGTTTGCAGCACTAGTGCTTGTGCCGATCGTTGCTTTTACCCAGCTGGGCGGCGTCTCTCCTGCTTTACATGAGATTTCAGCCGTGGACCCGAAGCTATTGGATATTTTTAAAGGCGCGAGCGTCATTAGCATTATTTCTTATTTGGCCTGGGGTTTAGGCTACTATGGCCAGCCTCATATCATCATCCGTTTTATGGCGATTAAGCATATCAAAGATTTAAAACCCGCGCGCAGAATCGGGATGAGCTGGATGGTGATCTCCATTCTCGGTTCAACTTTAACGGGTTTGGTCGGTGTGGCTTACGCACATAAATTCGGAGTTGTTGTAAGCGATCCTGAAACAATTTTCATTATTTTTTCTAAAATATTGTTCCATCCATTAATTACGGGATTTTTGCTGTCTGCTATTTTAGCAGCGATTATGAGTTCGATCTCTTCTCAG
The DNA here is from genome assembly GCF_055486375.1 of Bacillus sp. 11C. NCBI lineage: Bacteria > Bacillati > Bacillota > Bacilli > Caryophanales > Bacillaceae > Bacillus > Bacillus sp. 11C. Next base: position 120,167 of record NZ_JBUPVZ010000009.1, on the reverse strand, counting down.
CTTCTGGTCACAGCGAGCGCCATGACAGAGGATTTATACCGGACATTTTTCAGACGTGAAGCATCAGATAAAGAATTGGTCATGACCGGCCGTCTGTCAGTGCTCATTATCGCGGTCATTGCGATTCTGATGTCCTTGAATCCGAGCAGTACGATTCTTGATTTAGTTGGGTATGCGTGGGCCGGATTCGGTTCTGCTTTCGGGCCTGCCATTCTTCTGAGTCTGTATTGGAAACGGATGACTGAATGGGGCGCTCTTTCAGCCATGGTTGTCGGAGCTGCGACAGTATTAATTTGGATTACAACTGGTTTAGCTGACTCTACAGGCCTCTATGAAATGATACCTGGATTTTTCCTGAGTATGATCGCGGGTATTATCGGCAGCTTGATCACGAAACGTCCTGCAAAAGCCTCGTATCGATTATTCGGCGTCATGGAAAAGCTGTTAAAACGCAAAAAGTAAGCAACAAGCCATCAAGCGCCGCTTGGTGGCTTTTGTGCTCTTGTTTTGCTATAAATACTGTGAGAAAATCATATTTATTTAAAAACACCTTAGAGAAGGGGGAAGTTGCTGTTGAGCTGGTATATTGATCCTGATATTTTATTAAAATTGGGCATTGCCACATTGATTGGCATGGTCATCGGGCTTGAGCGCGAATTAAAAAAGAAGCCGCTCGGATTAAAAACTTGTATCGTTATCGCCGTCAGCTCATGCATGCTCACGATCGTCAGTATTAATGCGGCATATCATTTCCCTAAATACTACCGCATCATGATGGACCCGCTGCGTCTCCCGGCCCAAATTATCTCCGGCGTCGGATTTATCGGTGCCGGTGTCATCTTGCGAAAAAGCAACGATGTCATTTCCGGTCTGACAACATCAGCTATGATCTGGGGTGCAGCGGGGCTTGGGCTGGCAACCGGAGCCGGGTTTTATAAAGAAGCCTTTGCCAGTCTTCTGTTCATCCTAATCAGCGTGGAATTTTTACCATGGGCGATCAGAAAAATCGGTCCCGACCGCCTGCAGGAAAAAGACATCCGCATCAGAATGTCGCTTTCGGATAAAGACAAAATGACAGATATTTTAAAAGAAATGAAAAGAAAAGATATTAAAACGCACTCCGTCCGGATCGACGACCTGGGTGAAAAGGAATTTCCAATCATGGAAGTCAAGGTCCGCGTTCATAAAAACAGGTACACGACCGATGTCTACTATGACATTAAAGACATTGAAGGCGTAGTCGGCGTAAAATGTGATACATTATAAAAGCCAATGGGGTAGATTCCCTATTGGCTTTTCGCTGTTATCGAAAAAAGCATTGAAGTCTCTACCATTTTCAAATAAAATACATATTAGTAAATAAACACAATAAGGGAGATGTTTCTTATTACCAAAGCGCGTTTTACAGTAATTGTCACCCTCATTTTGACTGCTTTCTTAAGTGTTTTTGCCATAACAGAATTCATATCCTCTCCTCATTCTCAATCATCCAAGACCAGCAGCAAGAACCCTAAAAATGTGATCTTAATCATCGGAGATGGAATGGGTATGCCGATGATTAACAGCTATAGGACATTAAAAAGCGAAAAGCTGAATACCCCCGTCCAAACAGCATGGGACCCTTATTTAACAGGCATGCAGATGACACATCCTAACGATCCCAGAGACAATATTACTGATTCTTCGGCTGCTGCAACCGCCATGGCAACCGGAACGAAAACATATAATGATGCGATTGCAGTAGACAACAAACATCAGCAGCTCAAAAGCGTAACAGAAGCTGCCAAAGAGAACAAGATGTCCGTGGGCTTCGTCGTGACTTCGGACTTAACCGACGCCACCCCCGCTGCTTTCGGTGTACATAACGTCTCACGGAAAAACTACACTGAAATTGCGGACCAATTCTATGATGAACGTATTAATGGTTCTCATAAGGTTGATGTTTTACTCGGAGGCGGAGCGAAATATTTCATTCGCAAAGACCGAAATCTTGCTGAAGAATTCCAAAAAGACGGCTATCATTATGTGAACACAAAGCAAGACTTGAAAAAAAATCAGCACGATAAGCTGCTCGGACTGTTTGGAGAAGTTGAATTAGATAAAGCGATTGACAGAGAGAACAGCACACCTTCTCTAAAAGACATGACAGAAGCGGCACTCACCCAATTACAGAAGAACGAAAACGGTTTTTTTATGCTTCTGGAAGGAAGCAATATAGACAATGCAGCCCACGAAAATGACGTGGTGGGCGCTTTGAGCGAAATGGAAGATTTCGAGAAAGGTGTTCAATCTGCTCTGGATTTTGCGAAAAAAGATAAAGAAACACTGGTTATTATTACAGCTGATCACTCTACAGGCGGTTTCTCTTACGGTGCAGAGGGAATGACGCGCGAGACCGGCTATAAATGGGATCCTTCCCTAATCATCGCCACTAAAAAAACGCCGGGCTATATGGCAGAGAAGATCGCTGAAGGCCAAGATGCCGAAAAGGTGCTCAGCACTTATATTAATATGAAGCTGACGGAAAATGAGATCAATCAGGTTAAAAACGCAGCCTCACAATCAAATACAGCTGCTGTCCAAAAAAGCATTCAATTGATTTTTGATAAACGGTCTTTTTCAGGCTGGACAACGTTAGCCCACACCGGTGAAGACGTACCGGTTTATGCTTACGGTCCGGGAAAGGGAAAATGGAAGGGGCTCATCGACAATACGCAGCAGGCAAAAAACATTTTTGCTATTTTAGAACAAAAATAAAAAACTCCGGCTCACAGCCGGAGTTTTTTAATAAGGGGCACCGTCTTTAGAAGGGATCGGCGCAAATTTCTTACGCTAACTTCGAAAAGTCAAATTCGGTTATCGGCGTTTGATTTTCGATATCGTTTCTGAATCCCTTAAGCATTTCTTTTTCTTCTTCTCCTATTGAATCAAGGTCAAACATTTGATGCAGCAATCCATAAATCAGCATATGGCGCAGACGGAGAAAATCCGGGATTTTCTTGAGCCACTCGGCGGCAATTTCATTTTCCTCCCTGTATCCCTTTATAAAATGCGTCATAAATTCTTCTGTAAAGGCTGCTTTATTTTCATATGGGACGACCGGATACCATAGGACATTGTAAAGGAGAATGCTGATATCATTCACAAACCAGTTGTACCCAATATCATCAAAATCAAATGTAGTGATCTTACCATGATCCCAGTTAAAATTACCATGGTGAAGATCTGCGTGAACAAGGCCGTAGCTGTCACGGTTTTTTGGCAGTTGACGCAACTCATTCATTAAATCGTCCGCCTCTTGAAAAACCTTTGTCTGATCTTCGGGGACATATTTTCTGAGCTTTAATTGCTCTTCTTCATCCCACTCCTGTCTTTTAAATCTAGGATTGCTCAGTTTATAGCTTTTTGTCAGGCTGTGCATCTTCCCTGTATATCTGCCAAGCTCGAAAAATAGGGTTTCGTTCCACTCAGATTCGTCTACTTTATGACCCGGCGCCTTTTCATAGACTCTCAATAAAAATGCTCCGCCGTTTCCGTCCGGCACTTCCTCAACATCTTTACCGGTTAACGACGGAATTGGTTTGGCGACTGAAAGCCCGCCTTCAGCAAGATGGTGGAGCCATTCCATCTCTCCCATTATATAATCCGGCGACCGGCGAATCGTGTGTGTAATCTTTAAAATATAAGATTCATTGTCTTTGGCAAACTCATACACATAGTTTTCCGCATCCGCTAAAAACTGTACTTGATCTCTAGTAAATCCATATATAACGGCAGCTTCTGCCAAAACCTTATCTTCATCAAAAATTGCTTTAATATCTTTATGCATGCTGATTCTCCCTCTTCATATATTTAGATAATTCCCTTATCGTGTGTTTTTTCGCATGATTCAACTCATCAACATACCAGCCTTTCTTTTCCATCTCTACTTCCATTTTGACAGCGAGCAACGAATTTCCTCCCAAATCAAAGAAATCGTTGTCAATTCCTACATAATCTAAGTGGAGGATTTCCTTCCAAATAGCCAAGAGAATTTTTTGCTGTTCTGTTTTCGGCACGCTTTCTTCTGCTCCGGCTTCTATATGTTCTTTCATTAATATAGATCGCAAATGCTCTGGCCGGTTTGTATCTAAGGCCATTAAATATGGAGAATGCAGGGAGTGTTCAGCATGCAGCACCTCCCAATGTGCGTTTGTGTTTTCAATCAAAGCTTCCGGCAGTGCATCACTGGCAGCCGCTCTCTCCGTTTTGTCCGGCCCAGGTTGCAGAGAGGATACCCATTCAATATGCCCGCTTCGATCCTCAACATCATGCACAGAGATTTGACAAACTGTTTTTAACGGACCCGCTTCTTCCTCAAAACGATGTGCAGCCAAGAACTCAGAAAAGGCGCGGTTTCTGCCTGAATCCTTAAACTCCAAGGACAACGTCGCAAGCTGTTTATCCCTTGCATATGAAGCAAGACCCGACAGCAATTTATGTTCAATTCCTTTGCCTAGTGCGCGACAGCTGAGAAGAAAAGTATCTAACTTTAATGAATCTTCTGTTCGAATTCCCATAATTGCACCGACGATGCCTTCATCACTGAATCTGTCCGCTGCTTCAACGATCCAGCCGATATGGCCGTCCGTACTGAGCCGCTGGGCAAGCTGCTCCTCACGATAGACTGACGGATTCATATTGAACTGATTAATTCTCGCACTCATTTGAGCAACTCGCGGCAAGTGCTCTTCTGTCATCTCAGTCAAGGCGATACGCAGGTGTAAGCCGGAAAGAAATTCTTCAAGCGAACGGGACGTATTCAAATCTATTTTTCTTTCTTGCGCGGCCAAATATCGTTCCGTGCGCTTTTGATCAGCTTCTGTCACTCTGAATCTGTCAAATGCCCAGACATGTTCTAAGAACATCGGAATAGAATCTGTATCAGACGGCAGAAGCAAGGTCAGAACCTCTGGCAGGCGTTCGTTCATTTCCAGGCATTGAGCCGGATCATCATCTAAGAATATGAACCGATCCACTGAAATGTTCAGCTCATCGGCCATTTCTTTCATGTTTCTGGCTTTCTCTTTCCAATTAATGCGTGACAGGACAAAGTCCTCTTTCTTCAAAATCATATCTGGATGACGTTCAAACACATTCCAGACGTCTTCTTCATTATTTCTGCTTGAAAGCACAAGGAGCAGACCCTCTTCTTGTTTCTTCTTTAAAAATTGCTGCAGCGCTCGGTGGGCAGGCGTAATCATGATCCCTTCCGCCCCAGTTTCAGACACGATTCCGCTCCACAAAGTGCAGTCACAATCAATGGCGGCCGCTTTAAATGGCGGTTTGAGCCATGCCGCAAACTCACGGGCCACCCGTGTTCCCATCGCCGCATAAAATTCTTCAGTAAACGGTATTCTTGCCGCTCTTTCACTTTGCGGGTCAAATATGGCATCAAGCTGGTATGTTTGATGCAGCTGGCGGAGATCAATCAAATGTATATCCGTTTCTCCAGCAAGCTGCGCGATCCAATTCTGCTGAGACTGTACAAGGATATCCCGAAGCTCCTGCTCTTTCACATTTTCCAGCGGCAGCAATCCAATGAAATAAGGCACTTCTTTTTTCTTTTGTTTCATGATGGCGAGCAGTTCATCTGAATTATATTGAACGTGGGCCATTCTTTCTTCCAAAGAAAGGCCTGAATCCCCCGCCAAATCCTCAAGGCGAATCAACAGCAGGCTGGCACCATTTTTTTGCCGTGACAGCAAACTTTCTTCATTAAGCAATTCTTGAAACACTTGCCCGTAAGGAGACAGCTTTATATCAAGCTTGATATCAAACTGTTCGCCCCACCATTTGAGGTAAGGCACAATCGGATCAGCCGTAAAATTGGAACAAATGGTTAATGGGCACGCGATGACTCGATTTGACTCTCTCTCCCTTTTTCGCTCGGCCTCTTCCTGCTCATTTTGGCTCAGCACCGGAATGTCCTTTATGCGTTTTTCAGGCTCTTCTGCAGCTTTTTCAGCAAGAGAGATAAAATGAGAAACAAATGCCTGCATGGATTCATGAGTGAAAAGCGACCGGTTGTATTGAAGCACACATTTAAGCTCTCCCGTCACTTCCTTGACGACGTCCATTTTCATATCAAGCTTTGAAATGCCTTTTGCGAATTCATATGTTTCAAATGTTAATCCGCCGGCCTCCATTTTTATATTCGGGTCATACTCATTATGATAGATCAGCATGGTGTCAAAGAAAGGGTTGCGGTTCGGCTTGATCACCGGCTTCAGTGTTTCTGCCATTTGATCGTACGGATAATCCTGATGGTCATAAGCTTCAAGCAGAGTTTGTTTAGTGTGTTGAAGGTTGCCGGCAAACGATTCTTCAGGATTTAAATGAATTTTGATCGGCAAAAAGTTTGTAAACATTCCGATCGTATTCTCAATATCCGCATGACGCCGGCCTGCCACCAATGACCCGATCATCAACTCCTGCTGTTTTGTATAGCTGGACAAAAGCATGGCATAGAGCTGAAACAGCATGACATTGTTGGTCAGCTGCTGCGCCTCTCCGATTTTTTCAAGCTTTTCTAAAACGCGCGGCGGGATTGTAAACTTGATTGCCCTGCCTAAAAAGCTTTGTTCTTTTCGTTCATAATCAAGAGGCATATTCAGCACAGGCACTTCACCCTCAAGCTGTTTCAGCCAATACTCTTTCTGGCGTTTAAACATTTCACTATTAAAAAATGTCTGCTGCCACTCCGCATAATCTTTATACTGAATGATTTTTTCTGAGAGCTGTTCCCCTCTATATAATTGAGTAAATTCTTTTATAAAAATATTCATTGAGGCGCCGTCCGCCACAATATTGTGCATATCAACAAGCAACGCATGTTTTTCTTCTTCAATTTTGACGAATTTCACCCGAATTAATGGAGAGACCTTAAGGTCAAACGGCCGTATAAATGAACTGATTTCGTCATCGAGCTCATCCATTCTCGCTTCGGTTTGTTCAATCGAAAAATCAAAGTTATGATGGATTCTCTGAACAGGTTCTCCATCCTTAATTTCAAAGGTTGTACGCAGTGTTTCATGCCTTTCGATCAGCTTTTTGAATGTGTCCTCGAAGCGGGCGGCATCAATTTTCCCGAAGCATAAAAGGGCCATCGGCATGTTATATGTGGTGACTTGCCCGATTCTCTGATGAATCAAATACGTTCTCCGCTGTGCCGCTGAAAGCCTGTACACGTCTTTTATTTCTGAAGGCTGAATGGATGTATATTGATTTCGGTCAGAACGCTCAATAAGTGCGGCAAGCGCACGGATTGTCGGATGCTGAAATACGTCGCTTAATGTAAGCTCCGCTCCAAATTCCTTGTGAATGCGGGAAATCAGACCAGTGGCGTTTAATGAATGCCCTCCTGTTTCAAAGAAATGTGTATCGAATGTGACATGTTTGACTCCGAGAATGTCCTTCCACATGACCGCCAAAGCCGCTTCTGTCTCATTCAATGGAACATCTGATTCTGTATCCGCTGTCTTCTCGTCATTTACTTGCTCAGGCACCAAAAGCTCGACATTTTCTGCCACCGGTGTTCCCGACTGTTCTTTTGTCCGGCCAATCCAATATCTTTCTCTTTCGAAAGGATACGTTGGAAGCGGAATAAGCTGGCATTGCTCCTGATCATAAAAAGCTGTCCAATCGACCGGCACCCCGTGCAGCCACATATCTCCCAGCCTGCTCAGCAAATACCGATAATCGGAGGCTGACTCCTTCGGGTGCCTTAACAGCTGAATGGCGATTTGCGGCTGATCCTCCGCCTGATACAGCTTGCTGACAAACGATCGCAAAGCGTTTCCAGGGCCAACCTCTATAAAAATCGGATTTAATTCTTCTTTTAAACGTTTTGCGCAGTCCATAAATCTGACGGTCCCACGTAAATGGTGAGCCCAATATGCCGGATCTCCGGCTTCTTCGTCTGTGATCCAATTCCCTGTTACATTTGAAACAAACGGAATCTTTTGATTTTCAAATTGATAGGCAGAGAGTTTATGTTTCATGCTCTCTAAAACCGGTTCCATCATATGTGAATGGAAGGCATGAGATGTATGGAGTTTTCTGCAGCTATGCCCCTCGGCGCTCAACTTCCTTTCCAATGCCTCAATCTCGTCTAGTTCCCCTGAGACAACACATGAATTTGGCGCATTCACCGCAGCGATTGAAACGGTTTCGTCTGTATACGGTTTGATGTCTGCTTCGCTTAAGGATACGCTAAGCATAGATCCGGACGGCAGATTTTGGAGCGCTGTCCCTCGAAAGCTGACGATGTCAAGCGCATCTTCCAATGAGAGCACACCCGATAGGGCTGCAGCCGTATATTCACCGATGCTGTGTCCCGCCATTGCTTTCGGCTTAATTCCCCAGTGGATCAGCATTTTTGCAAGTGAATATTCGATACAGAACAGAAGAGGCTGCGTATATTCAGTTTGATTAATCAGTTTCGCCTCATGCTGCTTATTGTCAGAGAAAAGCACCGAGCGCGGATCTGTATCCATATGATTTTTTAATATGTCAAAACAGGCGTCGAGCTCCTCCTTAAAAATCGGTACAGTATTGTAAAGCCCTTTAGCCATATCAACATACTGCGCCCCCTGTCCCGGAAAAAGAAAGACAACGGGCCGGCTTGCTGATTGAGAGCTTCCGGTTTTAACAGACTCATAGTCATTTTCATGAATAGCCTGAAGAAGCTCAGGCACATCCGCTGCCACAATCGCTTTTTTATAAGGGAACGAATGACGCCCTACTTTGAGGGTATATGCGGCGGCTGCCAAATTGGCTTGCTGATTTTTCATGAAATAGTTTGATAGCCGGTCTGTCATGTTGTTTAAAGCGGCCGGTGTTTTGGCTGACAGCAATAAGAGTTCCGCGTCGTGTCTTTTCGCTGCCTTGTGATGCGCCGGTGCTTCCTCTAATATGACATGGCCATTTGTTCCTCCTATGCCAAATGAACTAACGCCCGCTCTGCGCGGGAATTCGTTTTCTTCCCAAGGGGTAAGTTCCGTGTTGACGACAAATGGCGATTGCTCAAAATCGATTTTGGAGTTTGGCTTTTCGAAACTCAGAGTCGGCGGAATCATTTTATGCTTTAAGCTTAGAACTGCTTTCATAAATCCAGCCACACCTGACGCATCATTTAAATGACCGATGTTGGATTTGACAGAACCAATTCTGCAGTAGCCGCGACGGTCTGTTTGATAAGCTTGTTTTAACGCTTCTATTTCTATCGGGTCACCGAGTGTCGTCCCTGTGCCGTGAGCCTCGACATACGTAATGGTTTCAGGCTCCACCTCTGCCATGTGCAGGGCTGTTTTGATAGCTGTTACCTGGCCTTTGGTGCTCGGCGCTGTATATCCAACCTTTCTGCTGCCGTCATTATTGATTGCAGTACCTTTTATAACAGCATAAATATGATCTCCGTCTGCTTCGGCATCTTCTAGCGTTTTTAAAATGACCGCTCCTGCCCCGTCTCCAAATACTGTGCCCGCCGCCTCATCATCAAAGACGCGGCAATGCCCATCTGGAGAATGGATCATACCTTCTTGGTAGAGATACCCGGATTTTTGCGGCAGGCGGATAGAGACTCCGCCTGCCACCGCCATATGGCAGTCTCCATTTAACAAAGCCTGGGCAGCAAGGTGAATAGAGACCATCGAGGTTGAGCAAGCAGTCTGCACCATCATGCTCGGCCCTTTCAGGTTAAGCTTATAAGAGATAAGTGTTGCCATATAATCTCTCATATTCAAAACAGCTGTTTCCAGTGTCTTTGAGTCTTCTCCATGTTTTGCCCCCTGAAGAGCCCTCAGCACCCATTCTGCATTGAGGCCGGCTCCTGTATAAAGGCCGATCTGCCCTTTGTAAGTGAAGGGATCATATCCAGCGTCTTCCAACGCGGTCCACACACATTCATGAAAGATACGGAACTGCGGATCCATCATAGCAGCTTCCTTTGGCGTATAGTCAAAGAAGCCGGCGTCAAACAGGTCTACGTCCTCCACAATTCCTTTTGCTTTTACAAATCGCGGATTATTCAGCAGAACTTCATCCACGCCTTCTTCTCTCAGTTCCTCATCAGTGAAAAAAGAAATCGTCTCTTTCGCATTTATCAAATTGCTCCAAAACTCCTGCATGTTTTTCGCACCCGGAAATCGGCCTGCCATTCCGATAACAGCAATTTCAGCTCCGTGATTCGAATTGTTAGAATTACTCATTCTATTCGCCGCCTCTCAATCTTTTATCTCGCTGATTGCGTAACCGCGTTTTTCTCCGCACGCTGGATACAGCCGCCATTTCCTCTGTCTCCTCTTCACTTTCTTCTTGATCAGGACTGATAAATTGCGCTAAAGCAGCCACTGACGGGTATGTGAATAAAGTCACCACTGCCTCATTCGTTCCCAATTCCTTATTTAAGCGGTTTGTCACTTGTACGATATCTAAAGAGCTGGCCCCAAGATCAAAAAAGTTATCATGTATGCCGACTTGCTCCAAACCCATAAAATCCTGCCAGATGCCGCAAATAACTTGTTCTGTTTTACTGCGCGGAGCGACATATGGATTATTCAATTCAGGTCGGGTGTGTAAGGCGCCCGTCTTTTTCTCCTCTTTCGCTATGCTATCGGCATTCATAGATATCCATTGCTTCATTCTGTATCCCAAATCACCTGTTGAAACTAATAAATGGCGATTGTTGATATCTGACAGCACATATTGAAAAAGAGCTGCTCCTTCTTCAGGCAAAATGGCAAGTTCAGCAATAGATTCTCCGATAGTAGATTCAAGCTGGCCCCAGAAGTTCCATGCATCCCAGTTCACGCAAACCCAAGGAGTCTTGCTGCGCTGATTCACCCTCGCCGCAAAAGCATCCATATAAATATTCGCTGCAGAGTAAGCTGAGAAACCGAGACCTCCAAGCAAAGCACTAATCGATGAAAATAAGAAACAAAAATCTATATTTTCGTTTTCTAATAGAGATTCAAGCACTTTCAATCCTCTAACTTTAGACTGGAACTGGTCTTCTCCGCCTTCAATCGTTGCAGGTATATCTGTTATCGCCCTGAAAGACGAACTTCCCGGAAGCCCGGCAGCGTGAAAGACGCCGTTCAGCTGGCCAAACTCAGTATGAACCTTTCTCATAACAGCCTGCATATCCGACAGACTTCCCGCATCTGCCTGAAGAGCTGTCACCTTTGCACCTAACCGTTCCAATTCTTTTATTTTCAGGATTTTCGCGGTAATCGGATCATCTTCCTCATGTTTTTCGCACCAGCTTTCCCACTGGCTGCGCTGCGGAAGTTCACTTCTTCCTGTCAGAATTAGACGGACGTTTCCTTCTTGCGCAAGCAGCTTTGATAACACAAATCCGATTCCGCCAAGCCCTCCCGTAATAAGATAAACACCTTTCGGGCGGATCATATTCGGCAAGCCGGTCGCTTTATTTAACTGAACAGGCTGATACATCTGCACCCATCGGCGGCGGTTTCGGTATGCGATAATTTGATCTTCACCTGCAGTATCAGTTTCCGTCAGGATTTGGTCAATCAACTCCTCTTCTTTCCATGTCAATGTATTCGGTAAAGGAGGAATGTCGATGTTCCAGCATTTCAAATGGTTATATTCCTGCGGGATGACTTTCAACGGCCCCAAAATCGTCGATTTTTCAGCATTGATTTGTTCTTCTCCAGTCACCTCATGAATCCCGCTTGTTAGCACAAACATGTTACATTCGTTCATTTGTTTTTGATTATTTGCCGCCTGTGCAGTAAAAATCAAACTGTAATAGCCGTTTTCACTGTAAGCACTGAATGATTGCTGAGATTCACTTTGTTCAGAAACGCTCCAGAGATGCATGATTCGGTTTGGAAGAAGTCCGTCTGAAGCAAGTGAAGAAAACAAACGCTCATAATGCGTGCTGTCAGCCGGATTGATGACATACAATCCGCTGCTCACTTTTTCAAATTGCCGGCCCCTCGTGACAACTGCCGCTTCACGTCCATGACGGCGTATCGATTGCACAAGCCGGTCTCCAAAGGCTGTTCCTTCATGAAACACAAGCGTTTTTCCGCTTTCAGCCGGCTGTTCTTCTTTTCGGACATTCGCGGACTTGATCTTTCTTTCCCATGATGGAAGGTAGAACCATTGATCCATCTGCTTCTTTTTATTTGGCTCATCAGCGGAGGCGATAGCAGTAGCCGCATTGTCAGCCGCTTCTATCCAATAGCGTTTTCTCTCAAAAGGATAAGGCGGCAGCGGTACGAGGCGCTTAGGCTTATCAACGCTGTACTGATTCCAGTCAATCTCATATCCGCATACCCAAATCTGGCCTAGTTTCTTCAAGAAATAAGCATGGTCATCAGCCGGTTCTTGAGCATGCCGGACTGTATGAACAATGTCATGCCGGTTTGATCGCTTCTTGTGCCTTTTGGCAAATGTACTGAGTGTGCTGCCGGGCCCGACTTCGATCAACAGCACGTTTTCATCATTTAGAATTTGCTCTAATCCTTTATGAAAACGCACTGTGCCTCTTAAGTGCTGAGACCAATAAGCCGGATCTTGTGCTTGTTCCGGCAGTATCCATGTCCCTGTGACATTGGAGACAAAAGGGATGCGAGGAATATGCATATCCATCTGCTTCACAAGCGCTTCAAATTCCGCAAGAATCGGCTCCATCATATAAGAATGAAAAGCGTGAGAAGTATGCAGCTGCCGTCCGGCAATGCCCTTCTCTTCAAGGAAAACGGCTAACGCCTCAATCTCCTCACTTTTTCCTGAGACTACGCATAAGTCATGAGCATTGACAGCCGCAAGTGACAGACCGTTCGTTAGCAGCGGCTGCAACTCGTCCTCTGATAGCTGAACACTCATCATTGCTCCAGATTCCAGCTGCTGCATCAGCCTTCCCCGCTCCATTACGAGCGTTAAAGCCGTGTCTAATGAAAACACGCCTGACAAGCATGCAGCAGTGTATTCACCAATGCTGTGTCCAATCATATAATCCGGCGAGATGCCTGCACTTTGCAGCAGCTTTGCGAGCGCGTATTCAAATATGAACAGCAGCGGCTGCACTACAGCGGTCTCCGTCAGCTTCGCCCCATCAGTTGAATCCGGGAAGACGATTGCCTTCAAATCGACCTGATGTGTTTTTTCAGCCAAGGCAAAACAGCGGTCTGCTTCTTTCTGAAATACTGGTTCAGCTTCATATAAATTTTTCATCATATCAATATACTGAGAACCTTGGCCGGAGAACATAAAGGCAGTCGGGCGCCCGCTATGTCTTTGATAACCGGTGAGCTCCGAACCGCTTTCCCATTCCGTTGATTTTGACAGCACGACAGATTTTCGGTATGAAAATTGTTTTCTGCCGACTTGCAAGGTGTATGCCACATCTTCTAATGGAATGTTTGGATGCGTTCGAAGAAATTCCTTCAATCGATTTGTCATTCGCTCTAAGGCTGTATCTGTTTTTGCGGACAGAACAAGCAAATGCCGCTGGCTTTCGGAAGCTTCTCTGCCTGACTCCGGCTCTTCTTCCAGTACTATGTGCGCATTTGTACCGCCAATTCCGAAGGAGCTGACACCCGCCCGCCTAGGATAATCGGATTCCTTCCAGTATGCCGCCTCGGTATTGACATAAAAAGGCGTCCGGTCAAAATGAATATGCGGATTAGGTGTTGTGTAGTTCAAGCTTGGCAAAATTGTTTTATGTTTTATCGATAAAACGGCCTTAAAGAGGCCGGCAATGCCGGAAGCGCTGTTCAAATGTCCGACATTGCTTTTCACTGACCCGATTGGAATTGACATTGGCTTGTCACTTTTAAAAACTTGGCTCAGCGCTTCTATTTCAATTGGATCACCCATTTTTGTACCGGTTCCGTGAGCTTCGATATACCCTACTGTGTTCGGATCAATACCTGCATTCTCGTATGCATTCTTTAACACTTCGGTCTGGCCTTCTACGCTCGGGGCGGTAAAACCGACTTTTCGGCTTCCGTCATTATTCATTCCGACCCCTTTTATGACCGTATAAATGGTATGCCCTTCTTTAACGGCGTCCTCATATCTTTTTAAAACGACAATTCCCGCGCCATCGCCAAAAACTGTACCGCCCGCTTCCTCATCAAAAGGCCGGCAATGCCCATCCGGTGATTGAATCATGCCATCCTGATAAACATAACCTGACCGCAAAGGCGTGCTGACGGTTACGCCTCCTGCAAGCGCCGCGTCACATGCTCCGTTTTGCAGCGCTTGGCATGCCGCTCCAATATTCACTAGAGAAGTGGAGCAGGCTGTTTGCATTGTGATGCTCGGCCCATGCAGGTTTAATTTATAAGCAAGCTGGGTGCTGAAAAATTCTCTGTCATTTAACAGCATGGAGCTGAACTGTTCAGTCCCATCTAGTTTTCCTGCAAAACGTGTGATCCATTCGAGGTTCGGACTTGTCCCAGTGTAGACGCCAATTTTCCCTGTTGTCCGCTCAGGGTCACAGCCCGCATCTTCTAAAGCCTCCCATGCACATTCATGTAAAAGCCTGAATTGCGGATCCATCAATTCTGCTTCTCTTGAGGAATATTGAAAAAAATCAGCATCAAACCTATCAGGATCTTCGAGGATACCCTTCGCTTTTACATAATTGGGGTGCTTCAAGAGCTGATCATCCATACCTGACGCTTTTAATTCTTCATCCGTAAAGAAGCTGATAGATTCTTTGCCGTTTACGAGATTATTCCAAAACTCATCCAAATTGCCAGCTCCCGGAAAACGCCCTGCCATACCGATAATCGCGATATCCGATCCCCGGCCATTCGAATGGGTTTGAGGCACCTTTTGAGGCTGCATCATTTCCGGCTGGCCGGCCACCGTTTGAACCTGTTGATGAAGATGCTTCGCCAGGCTGCGAACTGTGGCAAATTGATAAAGCACAACTGGTTCCACTTTCCATTTCAAATGATCTGTGAATTTTGCCGCTAATTGAGAGATATCAAGCGATGTAGCCCCCAGTTCAAAAAACGGCACCTCATCGTCCAGTTCATGGAATCCAAAATGCTTTAGGACAATTTCTCCGATTGTCTTTTCAACAGCTGATAACGTCAGTGCCGGCAATTCGGGATGTGTATCCGCCAGTTGCCGAGGCGCTTCTTCCTCCCTATCCTGCGCTGAATTGTCAGACAGCGGGAAATGCTGCTTTGTAAAAGGATAAGTCGGCAGGGCTAACCTTTTATTATCCTGAGGTTCGTGCAGGACGCTGAAATCAATCTCAGCCCCGAGACTCCACAACGCTCCGTATATATGTAACTTTAAAACGTCTGTGTGTCCTTGTGTGCCGAGTTTATCTGTCACGCCAACTGAACGGCGCTCTGTAAATACTGATGCACCCTGAGTCAAACGCAGATCTATGCAAACAGCAGGTTCCTCCCGCAAACAAGACGAGATATGTTCAAAAAATCGTATCGGCTTGCAGATTTGGCCGGCCCAATAGCTGGGATCCGCTGCTTCGGAATCTGCTATAACTTTTCCAGTGACAGACGAAACGACTGGAATGTCTGGTGATTTCATGTCCAGCTTGCCAAGGAAGTGCATGAATTCTTCGGCCGCGTCAACCAGCAGATCCGATTGATATGCGATCTCCCCATCAAATAATTCAGCAGCTATCCCTTCTTGTTCAAGCCGCTCCTTCAGCTGATACACATCCTCTGGCAAACCGGAGACGGCACAATACCTCTCATCAATCAGCGCCAAAGATAATGATTTTTCTAAGTATTGAACGATATTCGGTTCTGACAGGCTGACACCGAGCATTTTTCCTGCCGGCGACAGACTGATGAACTCTCCGCGTTTATATGCAGCAACAGCCCCTTCTTCAAAGGAGAACATTCCTGCCGCACAGGCCGCCGTAAACTCCCCGAATCCCCGCCCGATAAAGCGGTCCGGTGTAATGCCGATGTGTTGTAAATAACGGACTGCGGCGTATTCCATGATGAACGACAACGTATGGACCAATCCCAGATCTTTCTCTTCCCGGTATGTGTTTGGAGCAGAAATGCACACTTTAAAGAAACCGAGAACATCCTGCTGAAAAGCGTTATGCACCTTTTCAAGGCAAACATCAACTTCTTTTTTGAACAGGTTCTCTGTACGGTATAGTTCCGCATATCGGTCAAAGCCCTCTTGAACGTCTCCCGCAAATACAAACATGGTGCTGCTTGATACAGCCGCCGATTCGCTGATTTGTTTCTCATGCCGATGATCAGAAAGCTGATCAAGCAGATCCTTTTGATCTGAGGCAACAAAAGCGACTCTGTACTGAAATTGCTTTCTGCCAAGCTGTAACGTGCGAGCTATGGCTGGCAGCGACGATTCCGGGTTCCGGCGAAGAAAATCAGCCATTTGATCCATTGAGCGGGCCAGCTCCTGTCTTGTTCTCGCAGAAAGAACAACTAACTCAGGACCGCCGGCTGGCATTTCATCAGTTAGAGATGGGGGCTCTTCAAGAACAACGTGCGCATTAGCCCCGCCGATTCCAAAAGCGCTCACGCCGGCTCTTCTCGGCCCTTGCAGGGATGCCCACTCAGTCAGCTCTGTATTGACAAAAAACGGCGTGTTCTCAAATTTGATGCGCGGGTTCGAATTTTGATAGTGAAAAGCGGGCGGCAGTTTTTTATGATGGAGCATCATAACGGTTTTGATAAATCCAGCTACCCCAGAAGCGGCGTCCAGATGTCCGATATTGGCTTTGACAGAACCAATTCGGCAGTATGCTTTTTTATCTGTATTGAAAGCACGGGTCAGCGCCTCAATTTCAATCGGATCTCCGACAGGCGTTCCTGTCCCGTGAGCCTCAACATAACCGATGGTTTCCGGTTCCGTTTCCGCCATCTCCATAGCTGTGGCAATGACATTCGCCTGGCCTTCAGCACTTGGAGCCGTATACCCGGCCTTATTGTTTCCATCATTATTAATGGCAGAGCCTTTGATGACGGCATAAATCGCATCGCCGTCAGCTTGTGCATCTTTCAATCGCTTTAACGCCACCACTCCGGCTCCTTCACCAAAAATGGTTCCGTTCGCCTGTTCATCAAACGGACGGCAATGACCATCTGAAGAATAGATCATTCCCTCCTGATAAAGGTACCCGGATATATGCGGCAGGCTCAGGGTAACACCTCCGGCTAATGCAAGGTCACATTCTCCCCCAATCAAGCCCTGGCACGCCATATGTATCGCGACAAGAGAAGTCGAGCAAGCGGTTTGAACTGATACACTCGGCCCTTTTAAATTAAGTTTATAAGCGATTCGTGATGCGAACGACGAATCATTTAAATGCATGATTTGAAAAGCGTCTTCATTCTTATGAAGAGAAGACATATGACGGCCCATCCAGGACAAATTGCTGGAAGCACCAGCATACAGCCCGATCAGCCCGTTAAATCGTTCAGCGTCACAGCCCGCATGCTCCAGCGCTTCCCAGGTACATTCATGCATGAGTCTGATTTGCGGATCCATCAAGGCAGCTTCTCTCGGTGAATAGCCGAAAAACTCCGCATCAAAGTCAGAAACTTCATCAATGATCGGTTTTGCTTTTACATACGCATCTTGGCGAAGCAGCGCCTCATCCACTCCGGCTTTGATTAATTCTTCATCGGTAAATTGAGTGACCGATTCTATTCCTTTTGAAATGTTGCTCCAATACTCATCAATATTTGCCGCACCTGGAAACTTGCCCGCCATACCGACTACCGCTATTTCCAGTCCTGTTTCTGTCCATTGTTTCTCGTCAGCCATGGAAATCAGCCTCCCATCTATTTTCGTCTCATTCGCTGTTTTCGCCGGTTTTTCCCTTCATTTATGGCTTTTTGGCGATCTGGCTCTATTCCTTTTATGTGTAAGTCATCACCGCTTTGCTGCGCTTTGACGGCTTGGGTTAACGCCGCAACCGTCGGGTGGGCATACATCATCACAACCGGGATATCCACGCCAAGTTCGTTTTTGATTCTCCCGCTCACCTGAAGCAGATCCAGTGAAGAGGCTCCTAATTCAAAGAAATTCATATTTACATCTGTTTCAGAATGAAAATAATCTTTGAAGATATTCATTAACCTATCTTCAAGTGTATCTAACCGGTCTTTTGTCAGCACATGCTCTGCGGTTTGTCTGTCCTTGTTCACATAGCTGTCTTTCATTCGTTTGTTTACGTCCTGCAGTGAAATCAGGACTTGTGGGTAGCGCAGCTGCAAAGCTCTCATAAACGCTTTTGCGCCTTGACTCGGCAGAATTCCTTGGTTTTGCTCTTCTTTGTTCGCTATCTTCGAAAGAATGGTCGCCGTTTCTGATTCATATGCCATCCCTACTTGTTCCCAACGGTCCCAGTTAACCGTCACCATGTTTTCGCCTTCTTTTTGGCATGCGTGAGCATAACTGTCCAAGAATGCGTTTGATGCAGCGTAGCCGACTTGGCCCCCCGCTCCCAAAAATGAAACAAGAGAGGAACAAATGAAGAAGAAGTCCGGCTGTTTGTTTCTAAGCACTTTTCTTAACAGAGCCGTTCCTGTTATTTTGGCTTTCGCCATATGCCTCTCATCGTCTGGCGTCCTTGCGTGAATCACTTTGCCATCAGGAATGCCTGCCGCATGAATAACGCCATGAATAGCTTGTCCGAAGCGAGATTCTGCTGTTTGCAGGGCTTTTTGAAGCTCTGCCTCGTCTGAAATATCCGCCTGTAATACCAGCACCTCAGCTCCAGCCTTCTCGAGTTCTTCCACAGCTTTGAGTTTTTTGGCAGTATCGTCATTTGCTCTCAGTTGATCGGTCAGTCCTGTCCGGCTTAGCAGCACAAGCTTCGCTTGAACCGTTACAGCTAAATGAGATGCAAGAGATAACCCGATCCCGCCAAGGCCGCCTGTAATGATATAAACTCCTTTATGCCTGAGTTTGCCGGTCATATTCATCTCATCTTGCTTGGCCGGCTGCTTCGCCTGCCGAATCCATCTGCTGTTTCCCCGATAAGCCACAATAGGCTGACCATCCTCTTTTTTAAGTTCATAAGAAATCATTTCAGGCCAGCTTGATTGACCGTGGTCCGGACAAAGATCAACCGCTTTACAGCTGATCTGCTTATACTCTTGCGGAATGGTCAAACAGACTCCGGTCAGCGCAGCCTGATGAGGCTGAAGTTCCTCCGTTCCCGTCACATCGTGGGCTTGATTGGTCACTGCGGTTATGTTGAATCTTTTATTGCTCTCTGTTCCAAGTAAACGGACAAGATCAAGAAGAGGGAGATAACCGGCTATTGTGTGCTCCGCAATGTCTCCATCACGGCAATCACAGTCTTGCAGCCACATCCAGATGATTTCATCAGGGACAAACCCTCTTGAATTGAGTTCATCCAGCAGCTTCCGAAAGTGGGACGTATCCCCGCGGTTTACCGTAAACGTGTTTCTAACTGTTTCCGCAAAGCAATCACCCGGCAGGACAGACACTGCCTCCGCTTGCTGTTTTATGAGATGTTGGCTGACATCACCGTTTTCTTCAAAAACAAGTATCCTCTTTCCTTGATGAGTTATTGTCTCATTGACTGGTTCCATTCGTTCCCAGAACGGAACGGAAAACCACTTATCAAAAGGAAGCTGTTTTTCACTTGAAGCAATGTTTAATTTCAATTCGTTTTTGATCTTTTCTTCCATTCCGCCCTGAGATATTTGCGGATCGGGAAATACTTGATGCTCAAAAGGATAAGTCGGAAGCGGAACCCTTTCGTATGAGTCTCCCTTGCGAAATTGCTCCCAGTTCATGTTTACACCATGCGTCCAAAGCCTGCCGATGCTGTTTAACAGATAGACACGATCAGATGATACTTCCTTTGGATGCCTGATGATATTTACCGCGGCATGCCGCTCTGTCATAAAACCCTTATGCTTTCTCACAAACTGCGTTAAAGTGTTCCCTGGCCCGATCTCAACGAATACAACATTGCCCATTTGTAAAAGTGTGTTCAGCCCTGAATGAAAATCAACCTTTTCTATGATTTGCGAAGCCCAATATTCCGGATCTGACGCCTGCTCTCTTTGTATCCAATCGCCTGTCACATTCGAAATAAACGGAAGGTCAGGCACTTGGAATTCCATGTTTTTCAAAATATCAGCAAAACGAGAGGCTGCCGGCTTCATCATGCTTGAATGAAACGCATGGGACGTTTTTAAGTGCTGAATGGCCACTCCTTTCGACTGAAGGCGCGCGGCAAAAGCATTGATTGGCTCCATAAGGCCTGATACAACCGATAAATCAGAGCTGTTTGAAGCCGACAGCTCAACCCCTTCTGTCAATTCCATTTCTGTCTCTCTGCTAGGCAGTCCGACGCTCAACATTTCTCCCTCCGGCATTTCCTGCATCAATCGGCCTCTCACCACAACCATATGAAGCGCGTCTTCCAATGAACAAATGCCTGACAGACAGGCTGCCGTTACTTCTCCTATGCTGTGGCCTATCATGTATTGCGGTTTTAAACCTTTTTTGATCAAGAAGGACGCCAGCGCATATTCAAAAGAAAATAAAATAGGCTGTGTATATGAAGTTTCATGGATAAGCCGTTCGGCTTCTTTACTTTCTGCTTCATTAGCCGGAAACATGATGCTTCTAATATTAAGTCCTTCCTCAGCTTGCAGAATGGCAAAACAGCGGTGCAGCTCCTCCTGGAATATGGGCTCCATTTCATACAGTTGTTTCCCCATATTGACGTATTGAGAGCCTTGACCGGAAAACATAAAGATAACCGCCGGCTTTTCCAGCGCTATTGAAGAAGTTGCCTTATCGCTTGTTATTCCTAAAGGACCCGCCGTAAATGCCTGACGATACTGAAAATGCCTGCGGCCCTCTTGCAGCGTGTATGAAATGTCTTGGAGCGGTACCTCTTCATTCTCTTTTATAAATTGCTTGACTTGATCCGCAGCCTTAGTTGCAGCTTTTTCAGACCGGGCAGAAATAAGCATAAGGCAGTCTTCATGATCTTCTTTATGGCGTCTTTCCTTCATCGGCGGCTCCTCCATGACAACATGAACATTCGTGCCGCCGATCCCAAAGGAACTGACCCCCGCCCGAAACACACGGTCAGATGCTGTCCATTGTTTTGCTGATGTGCTGACATAAAAAGGACTGTTTTCAAAATCAATTTTAGGATTGGGCTTTTTGTAATGAAGGATTGGCGGCAGGATTCTCGCTTTGAGACTCAGCGCCGTCTTAATAAACCCCGCAATTCCCGCGGCGGAATCCAAATGACCGATATTTGTTTTAACAGAGCCGATCGCGCAGTATTGCTTCTTTTCTGTTTGAAACGCTTGTTTAAGCGCCTCTATTTCAACTGGATCTCCTAGCGAAGTCCCCGTGCCATGCGCTTCGACATAAGAAATACTTTCGGGCTCTACACGGCTGATGTTCAGTGCTTTTCTAATGACATCTGCCTGCCCTTCGATACTTGGCGCGGTGTAACCGACTTTACGGCTGCCGTCATTGTTATATGCTGATCCCTTAATGACAGCGTAAATATGGTCTTGATCCTTCAGCGCCTGCTTTAAAGTTTTGAGCACTACAACACCGCAGCCCTCGCCCCCGACTGTCCCTTTTGCTTCCGCATCAAATGCACGGCAGCGGCCGTCTGGCGACATAATCATCCCTTCTTGATACATATAACCCTTTTTGTGGGGACAAGTCACCGTTACACCTCCGGCCAGCGCCATTTTACAGTCGCCGGTAAGCAAAGCTCTGGATGCGAGATGCACAGCGGTCAGAGAAGAAGAACAAGCTGTATCCACTGCGATACTCGGCCCTTTCAAATTTAATTTGTAAGAAATTTGCGTATTCATAAAGTCCTTGTCCGTCAACTGCACAGCAGCAAACTGCTCAGAAGAACTGCTGCTTCTCAGCAGCATTGAACTTGCCTGCCAGTACAAATTCGCAGACGCAGCGCCGAATAAACCGATAGGCTGTGAATAGCTTTCGGGATTGTACCCGGCGTTTTCAAGGGATTCCCACGCGACTTCATGAAACATGCGCACTTGCGGGTCCATTACCTCAGCTTCGCGCTGTGAATAGCCGAAAAACGCTGCGTCAAAGTGGTCATGCCGGTCTACTTTTCCTTTGGCCCTGACATAATTCTTATGATCGAGCTGCTCTTTAGGCACACCAGCTTCCATAAGCTCTTCTTTTGAGAAAAATGTAATGGATTCCGTGCCCGTTTTGATATTCTCCCAAAACTCTTCAATATTTTTGGCACCTGGGAAACGGCAAGCCATTCCGATAACCGCGATTTCCAAGCCTGTTGTTTTACTCATCAGAGATCCCGCCTAACAGTTGTGAGACATTTTCTAAATCTTCCGCTGCCTCTTCCGCTCTCTCAGCGTTTGCCTGAGAACCCTCAGACTCCGTTTGCCGGCTGAGCTGGGCAGCTATTGCTGAAACGGATGTATATTGAAACAGCTGAACAACTGACAGCTCTTGTCCAAACTGCTCTTTCAATTTGTTCGATAGTTCTACGATGTGAAATGAGTTTCCGCCGATATCAAAAAAGTTATCTTCCATGCTGATTTCAGATTCAGGTATATTCAAAATGCCAGCAAAAATGGAAACCAGCTTTTTCTCTGTTTCATTGTGCGGTTTTATGACCTGCTCGTCAGATTCAGGCTCTTCCAAAGGATCTGGAAGAGCCTTGATATCAAGCTTTCCTGACAGGTTCATCGGAAACGAATCTATGCGAATGAATCGTCTTGGAATCATATAAGCCGGTAGCTTTGCTGCTAAATATTCTCTCATTTTTCGAGTTTTCAGCTTTTGATCGGAAATGAGGTACGCCACAAGAAACTGGTCATCCGATTCCTTTTGAACTGGAATAATCACCACGTCATGAATGATTTGTCCGGACTCACTGTAATCAAGCAAGGCTTTTCTAATCTCATCCAGCTCTACTCTGAATCCTCTTATTTTCACTTGATCATCATATCTGCCAAAAAATTCGATTAAGCCGTCAGAACGCCATCTCGCCAAGTCACCGGTATGATAAAGCTTGCTGGCGGGGATATGCTGCGGTTCTGTAAACTTTTCAGCCGTCAGCTCAGGCTGGCCGATATATCCTCTTGCCACACCGTCGCCGGCAATGCATAATTCTCCGTACAAGCCAATGGGCACAGGCTGGCCGCAATGATCCAGAATAAAAATCTGCTCATTTGGCATCGGCCTGCCGATCGGCACGGCAGCTTCATTCCAAGGCTCAGGAATAATAAAAGCCGCTGACTGTACAGCGCATTCCGTCGGGCCGTAATTATTTGTCATCACCGGCTTGTCGGCTTGAAACGTTTGTAAAAACTGGTCAACCAATTGGGACGGAAGAACTTCGCCGCCTGCCAATATTAACTTCAATTCGTTAACGTGGTGCGGCTCTTTCTCAGCGGCTTTGATCATTAGGCGCAAATGAGAGGGGGTCGCATCTGAAATATGAATGCGGTTCTCCTCATAAAAAGACCACAGCTGCTTTCCATCCATCCTTGCATGATCCGGTGCAATATATAAGGTGTGTCCGAGAAGCACTGCAGGAAATAACGTTTGCACAGATGCGTCAAAAATATGAGATGCAAGCATGCCGATGCGGAGATGCACTTGTGAAAACGGCTGAAAATGAAGGCTGTCTATGCCATATACTAAATTGATGACTTGACGATGCTCCACCATCACGCCTTTCGGTTTGCCTGTTGTCCCGGATGTATACAGCACATAAGCGAGATTTTCAGGAGAGGGCAGACGCCCATGCTCCGCCGTGCCTTCAAATTTCATCATTTCCTCTATCAATAAGCTTTTTTTATCCCCAGCAGAAATGTCATGATCCTCGTTCGTGATCACAAACCGCGAACCGCTGTTTCTCAGCATATAATCCATACGTTCGGACGGCATCTTTACATCTATCGGCAAATAAGGACAGCCGGCTTTTAATATGCCTAATATGCCGATAACCATCTCTGCCGAACGATGAACCATCAGCCCAACAGGCTCCTCATGACGAACACCCTCTTTTATCAAAAAAGCAGCGATCCTGTCTGACAATTCATCAGCCTCACTGTATGTGAAGCTGATATCTTCATAAACAATCGCAGGCTGATCCGGCTTGCGATCGGCCTGTTCTTTGAATAGATCGACAATTGATTTGTTTTTCGGATATGGCTGATTTGTTTGGTTAAATGTCATGGTGATTTTCTCTCTCTCTTCTTGAGAAAGAAATTGCAGCTCAGTAACTGGCGTCTCTGGCGCTGACATCGCCTGCTCTGCCAGCGTGCAAAAATGGCCTGCTATCCTTTCAGCCGTTTCAAAGGTGTAATGCCTTAAATTCCAGCTCACCTTACCAGTCAGTATCCCTTCGTCACGCTGAATGGAAATCAACAAATCGGTGTCCATCTCTTTCAATGAGGCGGGCTGCTGAAGGTCAGCCATTGCCACGGAAATGCCGAAGCGGGGATCCCCTTTTATATGCAAAGGATAGAGCTCATCCAACAGGATTTTCACAGGATAATTTTGATGGGCATACGCTTGTTGAAAAGACTGTTTCACGCGCTCAAGGCAGTCTCTGAAACTCATAGAAGGGTTTATGTTCACCGGCAGCGGAAGAAGATCATTGATCACCGGCTGTGTTTCCCGCTGTCTCAACACAGGGGCCGACGCCAGAATATCCGTTCTTCCGCTGTACCTGTGCAGCAATGTGACTGCCACAGTCATAAAAATGATAAACATACGCAAATCTGAAGCTCCGGATGCCTTTAAGATGGCCTTTTCCAGCTGAGCCGGGAATGAAAAAGTGAATGAAGCTTCTTCATCGTTTTGATCAAGAAGCTGTGAATCATAAGGAAACCGGCAGTCCGACGGGATTTGAGATAATAGAGAAGTCCAATATTGCCGCTCCTTCACTTTTTCAAGAGCTGCGGTTTTCAATTGAAAGACATCGGTTTGGTTCATTGTTATTCACCTATTTCTGCTAGATTTTCAGATCGTCTAGTTCCAGCAACGATACCTTTTCTAAATCATTGATGCCTGAAGTCAGGTCAATATCCTTGAGAGCGGTTTGCTTACAATCAATCACGGCTGACAGCACCTTTTTAATCCCTTTCGCAACGCTTTCAATGGTTTCTCTTGTAAACAGCTCAGTGCTGTATTCAATGACAGAAGATAAACCGGTTTCGTCTTCTGAAGCGATCCAAAGCAAATCAAACCGGGAAACCGCTGTTTCATATTCATAGTCGGTTAATGTGATCCCGTCTACCTCTAAAGCAGGCTGGCTTAGATTCTGCAGTGCAAAAACAGTATCAAAAATATGATTCCTATTTAACGTCCTATCTAACTTCAAATCTTGAACCATATGTTCATACTGATAATCTTGATGATCAAAATCATCAATCACCAGCTGCTTGACATGGTGCAGAAATTGAGTGAACGTCATCTCTTTTTTCGGATAAAACCGAAGCGGAAGCATATTAACGAATATACCGATGATCCGCTGCAGTTCCTCCTGCCTTCTCCCAGCGACCGGAACGCCGACTACAATGTCGGACTGTCCAGTGAGCTTGTGCAGCAGGATTTGATAGATTGATAAAAGTCCCATAAACAGCGTGGCATCTTCATCGGCCATAATGGATTTAAACGCCTCAAGCTCTTTTTTGTTTATATAAAAACGATAATGGGCGCCGGCATAGCTTTTGACATCGGGTCTCCGGTAATCAGCCGGCAGCTGAAGCTCATGGAAGCCGTCAAGCCGTTTCAGCCAATATGTTTTCACCTCATTCAGGTCATCAGACTGAAGCATCTGATTCTGCCATTCTGAGAAATCTTTATATTGCAGTTCAAGCGGTGCAAGCTCTTTGCCGTCATACAGATCCATAAACTCGCTGACCAAGATATCCTGAGATAAACCGTCAGAAATAATATGGTGCATATCGAGCATCAGAATATACTCGTTTTCAGAGTTCTTCATAACACCAGCTCTCATCAGGGGAGCCTGATCAAGCTGGAACGGCTTTAAAAAGCTGCTGATGACTTCTTGTTCTTTTGGGCTTTGCCCTTCCTGGCCTGCCACATTTGATAGGTCAAAAAAGTCTGCATGAAATTCCGCATGCTCCGCTATGCACTGCATAGGAACACCGTCTATTGCTTTAAAGGATGTTCTTAAACTCTCATGACGTATAATCAATTGCTTGAACACATTCTCAAGCCTTTGCATGTCAAGCTTTCCTGCAATCTTGCCGGCAGTGAACTCATTGTAGCCTGTGCTTGTTGGATCTAACTGCTGTACAAGATAAAGCCGTTTTTGCGCTGAGGATAACGGATAATAATCCCTTTTCGCAGCTTTTTCTATCTTTCTGTAAATCTTCTTGTCGGCTTGGCTGATAAATTCGGCCATCTGCCTGATCGTCGGAATGTTAAAGAAATCCGGCAGCGCAATTTCCACATTGAATGCTTGATGAATAATGGAAATGAAAGTAATCGCCTTTAACGAATCCCCGCCCATTTCAAAGAAATCATCGTCTATGCCGATTTGATCAATCTTGAAAAACGACTGCCATTGAACAAGAAGTTCTTTTTCCATATCAGTCACCGGTTCGGCATATTCAGCGGTAAGTTCCGGCCGGCCGTACAGCGAAACTTCCTCTTGCTCTTCACCGTTAGGCTTCTGCAGACGGTTCACATATTTTTGTATCCTTTCCTGCAGATCCGTGGCAGACACTACAATCTGATCCATATGATCAAATGTAAAAATCTTCTCAAAGATCTCTCTGCCCTCATGTGTACGAATCAGGGTATTTTCTAAATCCCCTCCGATTGGAATATCCGGTTTTTTGCCGTCTTCAAATTCCCAGCCGTCTAAATTTAGGGCTGTCCACTGAACAGGATGCTGCGCATTATGTTTATATACAAAGGCATCAACAAACTGGTTAACGGCAGTATAGGCGGTAAATCCAAGTCCTCCTAATATTGGAGACAAGGACGAAATCAAAAAGCAGAAATCAAGCGGTCGATCAGCCAGCACTTTTTCTAATACCGCAACGCCCGTCATTTTTGCTTGAAAGTGAGCATCCGAGAAACTTTTATCCGTTTGTTCCATCATTCTGAATGATTGTTCGCCTGTTATTCCAGCTGCATAAATTACACCGTGGATGGAGCCGTACTTACGTTCAGCCATATGAACCAGTTCAGACATATCCGCTTCACAGCTTGCATCCGCAGCAACGGCAATGACTTCTGCGCCTGTTTTTTCTATCTCATATATTGATTTTATTTTTTTA
The DNA here is from genome assembly GCF_055486375.1 of Bacillus sp. 11C. Classification (NCBI taxonomy): domain Bacteria; kingdom Bacillati; phylum Bacillota; class Bacilli; order Caryophanales; family Bacillaceae; genus Bacillus; species Bacillus sp. 11C. Next base: position 92,832 of record NZ_JBUPVZ010000009.1, on the reverse strand, counting down.
ACGGTTGGATCATCCTCAGCATGCGTGCTGATTAAGGACTCCCATTCACTCCGCGGCGGTAGGCCGGAACGGCTTGTCAGAATAAGTTTTGCTTTTGTTTTCTCAGCAATGGTTTTTGCAGCATGTAAACCGATGAAGCCCAGCCCGCCAATCAGAATATATACACCTCCGGGACGAAGGTGCCCCTGCGATGATTCTGCAGGCACTGCTTTGTGAATAAAATTCCTAGTGTACCTTTTATTATTTCTGTAAACCGTTAGGAGATTACCGGATTCAGTCATCAGCTCTGATCTAATGAGTTCCAGCAGCTTGTCTTCTTTCCAGGAATCTTCTTTCTGTCTGTCTATATCAATCACTCGATAGCGAAGGAGCGGTGTTTCCTGAGAAATGACCATACTCGGCCCCAGATGTATCGCTTTCTCTGGATACAGCATGTCTTCTCCGCCAAGCTGATACGTAAGGGACGATAAAACAAAGATCGAAATTTCCTGCTTTGTTCCTTTCTTTTTCAATGCTTGCCCTAAGTAAAGCAAAGAGTAATAGGATTCGCTTTGCATCTGCTCAATCCACTCGGCAGCAGCTGATTCATTCTTCTCTGCCAGCCCCCAGAGGTGCAAAATCCCGCTGTACTGGATGTTTTCCTTCTCCAACACTTCAAAGAGACGGCAGTAATCTTCCGCAGAGTCCGGACGGAGTGTGTACACTCCTTTTTCAATCTGCTGAAAGCTATGCCCTTTTTTAATGATGACACAAGAAGCACAGGCTGGTTGAAGCCCCCGAATAAGCTTATGGCCAAAATCACTATCCTCCATGAAGACAAGCAAACGTTGTTCCGTCGCTTCAATCTCGCGAGAAATCGGCAGGATTTCTTTCTCCCATTGCGGCAGATAAAACCACTCCTGAACCGGGAGCTTTCCTTCGAAATGTTTTTTGCCTTTTCCGCTGGCAGTATGTTTCCGTTTGTACCAGAAGGATTCCTTTTCAAAAGGATATTGAGGCATAGAGACCTTTTCAGGATTTCTGCCCTCCTGCATCCCGCGCCAATCAATGTCCGCGCCATACATCCATAGCGTGCCAATTCTGCTGAGTAAAAATTGGACATCTGACATACTCTGTCTGCTGTGTTTCAGCACATTGCAAGTATGCTGGCGCAGCTCATCCTTAATCGATCTCTTCACCAGCACACTTAAATCCTGTCCCGGGCCGATTTCGATAAAAATAGCATGGTCCTGCTTCGTTAACACGTCAATACCCTCGGCAAAGCGAACAGTCTCAGTCATGTGCCGCTTCCAATAGTCATAGTCCGCGGCTTCTTCATCCGCTATCCAGTCTCCCGTTAAATTAGAAAAGAAAGGAACATCCGGTTTTTGATAAGAAATGTGCTTTGCTGTATTTCCAAATCGTTCAGCGGCGGAAGCCATGACGTGCGAGTGAGCAGCAATTGAACCTTTTACTCTCATACAAAGCACTTTTTTGGCTTTTAACTGTTCTTCAAATACCGAAATGTCAGACTCAATCCCTGACACTATACAAGAAGCGTCATTAACAACAGCCAAGGAAATGCAATCAGGGAGAATCGGTTTCAATTCTTCCTCTGGCAATGGGACGCTTAGCATGATGCCTGACGGAGCTTCGTGCATAACTTGTCCACGTAAGCTGATTAGCTTGATGGCGTCACTGAGCGTAAACACTCCCGATACCGCGGCAGCCGTTAGTTCACCAAAGCTGTAGCCGATCATAGCCCATGGCCGCAGCCCCCACTTCATCAGCAAAAGTGACAGCGCATATTCCAGCATAAAAATAGCAGGCTGGGCATATTTCGTCTCTTGAAGTTTTTTCGCGGCAGCGTCTTCATCCTGCTGGTCAGGGTATAGAATATCCTCAAGCCTCTCGCCGGTCGCTTCATAGAATTCTAGAAAACAATGATCCATCGTCTCTTTGAAAAACGGCTCCTCCGTATACAAATCCCGGCCCATGTTCACATATTGACTGCCTTGGCCCGAGAACATGAAGATCAATTTTTTCTCCTTTTTTTCCTGAAGCCGCGACATTCGGCTGAGTCCTCTGTCCTTTTTCTCGGAAAGCAGGCGGATGACATCCTGTCTGTCCTTTGCCACAAACATTTGCCTATAATCAAAGTGCTGTCTCCCGGCCTGCAGCGTATAAGCGGCGTCTGCTGCATTAAGCTCTGTGTTCCTTTCCATGTGCTCGAGCAAAAGGTCTTTCGTTTTTTCTAAAGCATTCATCGTTTTTGCTGAAAGCGGAAACAGCTGATACGAACGCGAATGTTGTTCACGTTCACTGACAGGCGCTTCCTCCAGAATCACATGGGCATTGGTGCCGCCCATACCGAATGAGCTCACGCCTGCTCGTCTTGGGGTATTTGTTTTCTTCCACATTCGGAGCTTGTCATTCACAAGGAAAGGACTGTTTTCAAAATCAATATTCGGATTCGCTTCCCTAAAATGAAGGCTAGGCACAAATTGTTGATGCTTCAGAGAGAGAACTGTTTTAATGAGACCTGCCGCTCCAGCAGCAGCATCAAGGTGCCCAATATTCGTTTTTACGGAACCAATCCTGCAAAACGCGGTCTTATTCGTTTGAAACGCTTTTGTTAAAGCTTCAATTTCAATTGGATCTCCGAGAGCTGTGCCTGTTCCGTGAGTTTCCACATAGCTGATGGTTTCCGGTTCAATCCCTGCGTCAGCAATCGCATCTCTTATGACCTCTGTCTGGCCTTCCACACTCGGCGCATTAAAGCCTACCTTTTGGTCACCGTCATTGTTGACCGCAGACCCTTTTACAACCGCATAGATCCTATCGCCGTCAGCCAAAGCGCGGCTCAACGATTTCACTGCGACAAATCCGACTCCATCGCCTCCTACAGTGCCTTTCGCGTCTTTATCAAAGGCTCGGCAGTGACCGTCTGGTGATTTCACCATATTCTCTTGGTAGATGTAGCCTGACTTAACCGGATGGAGAATGGATACACCGCCTGCGAGAGCCACATCAGATTCTCCATTCAGCACTGATTTGCAAGCCAAATGCAACGCCACCAAGGAGGTTGAACAAGCTGTCTGCAGTGTAATGGCTGGACCTTTTAAATTAAGTTTATGAGCAACTCGCGTGCTGATCGTATAGGTATCATTTAAAGAGCCGATTTCAAACAGCTCTGACATCCTGCCGTCTAATGAATCAGCGAAATGCTGGAGCCATTGAAAATTTGAGGTTGTTCCAGTAAACAAACCGATTTTCCCTTCATATTCAGCTGAAACACACCCTGCATCCTCAAGTGTTTTCCATACATACTCATGAAGAAGACGGATTTGCGGGTCCATGACCTCTGCCTGTCCCGGTGAATAGCCGAAGAAGGAGGCATCAAATAAATCGGGGCCGTCGATGATTCCTTTCGCCCTTACATAATCAGTTCTCGTAAATGTTTGTTCATCAATGCCTGCCGTAAACAGCTCTTCATCAGTGAAAAAAGAGATAGATTCCTTGCCATTTTGCAGGTTATGCCAAAACTCATCTATGTTTTCAGCTCCAGGGAAACGCCCGGCCATACCGATGATGGCGATATTTTCATCTGATGGTGCCTTCCGCTTTGATGTTAATTGTGTTTTCTTTTTTGATTGCTCTTCATCATGACCTGACAAGAACTCAGCAAGCAATTGGACTGTTGGACGGCGGAACATCTCAACCATTGGAATACTTTTTCCCGTTTCCTTAGAAAGCTGCTGATTGACTTGGATCAAATGCAGGGATGTGCCGCCGATTTCAAAAAATTTATCCTGCACATTGATGCTGTCTTGACCAAGTACGCGTTTCCAAACCTCCAGCACCATCTTTTCTGTTTCAGAAGCGGGGGCCGATGCAAACACCTCTCGTTTTGTCTCTGCTCCAAGCTCGGGCAGTGCTTTTTTATCCAATTTTCCATTGGCCGTCAGCGGCATCTCACTCATCACAATAAATCGGGATGGGATCATATATTCCGGCAAATAACGGCGCAAGTAAACGCGCAGCTGCTTTTCATCAATCGTCTCATCAGTGAAAAGATAAGCAGCCAAGCACGGCGTCTGGGACGCATCCTTCTTCACGACAGCCGCTGCCCCTTTTATACGCCCGTACCGGCAGAGCCAGTGCTCAATTTCCCCGCTCTCAATCCGATAGCCCCTAAGTTTGATTTGGTCATCGTTTCTGCCTAAAAACTGAATGGTTCCATCCGGTAAAAAGCGGGCTGCGTCTCCTGTTTTATACATTTTTTCTCCGGGTTTAAAAGGATGCGCCACAAAGCGCTCTGCCGTCAGTTCCTCCCGGTCTAAGTAGCCTTCTGCTACTCCTTTTCCGGCAATATATAGTTCTCCCGCTGCTCCCTGAGGCAGCAGATACATATGTGAATCAAGAATGTATATATCAGTATGTGCTGCCGGCCGGCCGATCGGCACATACAGACCTTTATCCCTTTCAGATGAGTAGCGGTGAATCATGCAGCCGACTACCGTTTCCGTCGGGCCATATTCGTTAAAGATTTCAATTTCCCCATCGAAGTTCTGTTCAATTTTCGCCGCAAGAGAAGTTTCTAATTGCTCTCCCCCCAGTATCAGGCACTTCATCACACTGTCCCGAAACGGCATTCCGGAAATGAAATGCAGATGGGACGGCGTTAACTTCATAACATGGGCTCGATTATCTTTCAGAATCTGTTCCACAAGAAGCTGCTTGTTTTTATCACGATACACAATAATTGCGTTTCCTGTAATAAGCGGGGTAAAGATAGAAGTTACAGTTAAATCAAAAGACAGGGAGGTATAAAGGGCAAAATCTCTTTTATCACCTCTTACATATTGCTCGGCGGCCCAGGAAACATAATTTTCAAGACCAAGATGCTTAACAAGCACCCCTTTTGGCCTGCCTGTTGTTCCAGAGGTATATATGCAATACGCAATGTCCTGCGAACCGTATTGTTTCACCAGATTGCTGTCGTTTCCTTGATAAAGGTTTTGATCGGTAATATCTATTTTCACACCATCGAACGAGTAAACCAGCCCCTCAATATCTTCTGTCAGCAGCAGTTTTATCCCGCTGTCCTGCAGGAGATATTCAATTCTTTCCGAAGGATAATCGGGATCAACTGGGACATAAGCGCCGCCCGCTTTTAATACAGCGAGACAAGCGATCACCATTTCAATTGAATGTTCTGTTAAAATACCGACTCTTTGTGCAGGTTTGACTCCCCGACTTTCTAAAAAGCGGGCGAGCTGATTCACTTTTTTATTTAATTGATCATAGGTCAGGGATTCCGAGCGAAAGTCCACAGCAAGCGCGTCCGGCGTCTTTTCCGCCTGCTGTTCAAACAAATCAATAACAGTTTGATGTTTGTTGCCGGTCATACCTTTATAGCTGCAAAACTCTTCAAGCTGATAATGCACTTCGTCTTCGGAAAGCATATTCAAGCGGTGCACAGATCTGTCTGCCGGATACTCAATCACTTCCGATAACAGGTTGAGAAAATGATCTCCAAGCTGCTTCACTTGAAGGGCAGACATGACACCAGGATTGTATATAAATAAAAAATGGATATGCTCATCAAAAGCTTGTACACTCAATGTCAAATCGAATTCAGTTTGTTCAAACATGTCATATTGCTCGATTGAAAGAGGAAGACTGTTTGACTTAAGCATCTGGTCAAGCGGATAATTTTCAATCACGACAATCGTGTCAAATAATGACTGCTCAGCGGTCAGACCCGCATAGGTTTTTAAATCAGACAGCGGTGTATGTTCATACTCACTTCTCTTAGCAATCTGCTCATGTGCAAGCTGAATCACATCTAAAGGAGTGGAGTGAGGCGTGAAGCGGAGACGAAGCGGAATGGTATTGATAAACAGCCCCGTCATTTGTTCTATTCCCGGTACATCCGCGCCTCTTCCGGAAACGGTTGTCCCGAACACCACTTCTTCTTGATCAGAATAATTCTTTAGCAGCAGACCCCAGACACTATATAGAATTGAAGCCAGTGTAACCTGCCTTTCAGAAGCGAGTGAGCGCAGAGCTTTTCCTGCTGAAGCTGGAAGCTGTATCTCATGTTTAGAAAAAGTACCATTTCGCTTCCCTTGCCTTTCTGAATTCGGCAGCAATTGCACGGGCTCCCAGTCTTTCAATAACCCTTTCCAAAATGACGCCTGGCTGTCTTTTGTTTTACGCTGCTGTTCCTGCTGCCATTTCACAAATGCTTGATATGACGGTTTTTGTGGTATAACAGGTGTCTGACCCATGGCTAACGCTTGATAGGACTCCAGCCACTCTTTAAGGACAATCCCCATGCTCCAGCCGTCCATCAAGATATGATGAAAGCTGATCATCATCCAGGTCCCGTTTTCTTCTGTTTGATACAGTGTGACACGGAAAGGTACTTCTTGAAGCTGAAACGGCTCTTCCCGATCACTCTCCGCAAGCTCTTCCTTCAGCTTTTCCTGAGAAATGCCTTTGTCGAACGAGAGGCTCAGATAACGGATATCTATTTTATGATGCTTTAATATAACCTGAATTGGCTTAGCTGTTTCCTTCCACCTAAACACCGTCCGAAGCATTTCATTTTGCTGAACCGTTTGCTGCCATGCTTTTTCAAAAAGATCGCGGGCTGGCTCACTCTCTAGCTTGATTAGCATTTGTTCAAAATAAGCATTACCTTCCGGCTCCATTAAATGATGAAAAAGCAGACCTTCCTGAATGGTGGTCAGTCCGAGAATGTTGGCTATGTTATTTTTATCTATTTTTTTCATTTGCTCACTCACAGAATCCTCTCCATCCTCTGCCTATATATGTTTGACAAAATATCGTCTCAATCCATAATTCGCTATGACTTGCTGCTGAATTTGAGATGTTCCTTCAATGATTTCCAACACTTTGGCTTCTCTGTACAAGCGGGCAGCTGAATGATCTCTGCTGAAACCGCTTCCTCCATGGATCTGCACATTTGAATTGGTAATCTCCACAGCAATCTTTGAAGTGAAATATTTCGCGATAGACGTTTCCGTCACGGCCTCCGGATCTTGTTTCATCCGCATTTCGCCTGCTTTCATACATAAGGCTCGGGCTGCATGCAGCTGTGTTACAGCATCACCGATCATTCCTTTAATCATTTGATGTTTGTAGAGCTTCTCTCCAAATTGGCTTCTCTTCCGTGAGTATGTTACTAAAGAATCGACGGCTTCCTGTGCAATCGCCAAGCCGGCCCATGCCACACTGTACCTCCCATGATCCAAGGCTAAATTAACGATGTAATTAAAGCCGCCCCCGATTGGCCCTAATATCCGGTCATCAGAAACCTCGACGCTGTCAAACTCTATTTCCGCAAGATAAGAAGCTCTATTGGCCATCATGCCTTCCATTTTTTTAACCGTTACTCCGCTCTGGCGGCTGTCTACGATAAAGGCTGTAACCACTTCTTTATCACGGGCTATAACCAGAAAAAAGTCAGCAATGGCGCCAAAAGAAATCCATTTTTTTCTCCCGTTAATGACATAGCAGCTTCCGTTTTTTGTATAAGATGTTTCAATGTGGTTTGCGTCTGAACCAATGTTTGGTTCAGACAATGCAAACGCTCCGATTTTCTCTCCTTTTCCGATTGGGACAAGCCATTCTTCTTTTTGGTACTCTGTACCGTACCGTAGCAGAGATTCACCGACTAACGAATTCACAGTCAAAAGGGTTCGAATATTACAGCACGCTTTACCTGCTTGTTCAGTAAACAAACCGTATTCGACAGGGTTCAATCCCAATCCGTGATAGACCTTCGGAATACCCGCGGCAAAATAAGATTTGCTCCCTAAATCTTTTATTAATGCTGCAGGGATGCATTCCTTCTCATCAAACTCTCCTGCAAAAGGTCGGATTTTTTCGTCACAGTAAGCCTGGAAATCTTGAATGATGTCAGCTTTCATCTCAGCTGTTTTCATTAGCAAGAGCCCCGTTCTGTTTCTTTTCAATTAGGCTGACGATTCGGTTTACCGTGCTGAAGTTAGCAATATCTAAATCTTCGTTATCAAGCTGAAACCCAAAGTTTTGCTCAAGAAATGTTACAAGTTTCATCGCAAATAAAGAATTCACAAATCCCATTTCAAAAATGTGATCATCATTGGTTAATTCGATTTCATCGTCAAAGACCACCAAATTTTGTTCAATATATTCTCTAATTTGTTCATGAAGATTCATCTATTTGCTCTCCCCGCTATTTAGATTAATTTCTGCTTCTTGCAACAGGTGATTGGCTGAATTCCGTTTTGACCTCGACATATGCAGGATAAGGCTGAATCCGGCTCAAGTCATTTTCAAATAAGATGAAGCCGTCCGGGCCCTTCGTATGTTCTTTGAAATTGGCAAATTTATATGTGATATACATGACTCTGTTTCGATCCGTTTGTTTAAAATCGGCAAACAGTTTTTTCCCTTGTTGTTTCGCTTCATTTATAATGGCTGTCAGCAAAATCGTACCGACGCCGCGGGACATCACGCGGCAAGACATTAATAGAAGATTTATATGCCATTCATCTCCCTTTTCTTCTATTAGAGAGAGTCCGATTTTTCCATAAGAACCGTACTTGTCCTCTAGCTCGCAAACTAACAGCATATGAGAATCTGACTTTCGGAAATCATTTAATTCCTGATAATCATATGTTTTTCCGCTTGCATTCAGCTGGTTTGTACGTACCGTTAGCTCTTCTGCCCGCTGCAAGTCGCTTTCTTGCGCATGGCTGATCGTAAACTTCATATTCAGAGTGGCAAGGAATTGTTCGGACGGTCCTTCAAACTGCTCTTCGTCCTCTTTTCTGCGGTCATCCTCAAGATACATCTGCCGGCGTCTTTTGGCATCCTCCGTTACGAATGCAGGCTTCAGCAAAGGATCGACGATGAGATCCTTATATCGAACGGCATCCCAGCACGAAATTTCCGGATGGGCATTTTTCACTTCTTCCCTTTCAAATGCTTGATCGTCAATAAAAAGAAGCGTATCCTTATGGATATTGAGGTTTTTGCTGATTTTTTCCAAAGAAACCGATTTGGCATTCCAGCTGATTTCCGGATATAGAAAGAAATGATCAATTCCAAATTCCATTAATTTTTCCATAACAGCAGCTTCGTCATTTCTGCTTGCGACAGACAGCAATATGCCGCGTTCATCAAGCTCAGTCAAAATTTCTTTGATATTGTCCTTCAGCTTTACATCATCAGATTCAAGCAGAATACCATCCCATAGCGTATGATCTAAATCCCAGACAACACACTTAACTCCCTTTTTCAATGGTCTGCTCCTCCTTTAACTGTATTGAAAGAATCCTTGTCCTGACTTTCTCCCTAACTTTCCTGCGTCTACCATTTTCACGAGCAGCGGACATGGCCTGAATTTTGAATCTTTGTAGCTTTCATATAGAACCAGCAAGGAGTTAAGGATCGTATCAAGACCAATTAAATCCGCAGTCGCGAGCGGACCCATTTTATGCCCGAACCCGCCGCGGAAGATTTTATCCACATTGGCTGGTGTGGCCACTTGATCTTGAACCGTCCAAATGCTTTCATTAATGGTCAGCATTAATACACGATTTGACACAAAGCCAGGCAAATCATAAACGACGACAGGATTTTTATCGAAAGATTTCAAAAACCCGACGGCTGCATTGACAGTCTCGTCAGAAGTGGCATCGCCCCGAATCACCTCTACAAGTTCTTTCAGAGGAACAGGATTCATGAAATGCGCTCCAATTACCTTATCCGGACGATGCATCAGTGAACCAACCTTCGTGATTGAGATACAGCTTGTATTTACAAGGTAGATGGTATCCTCTCGGCAGATATCCTTTAGTTGTAAATACACTTGTCTTTTTATCTCCCAATCTTCTGTTACGTTTTCAATGACGATATCAGCCGGCTCCAAATTGTGCGGCTCAGTCGTGAATTGAATGTTATCAAGCACATTTTCCAGTGACATGCTGAATTTTTCTTTCCGCATTAGTTGAACAAGCCTGAATGTCTTTTTAATATTTTCCTCTGCGGCTTTCAGTTTTTCATCACTGATATCCAGCAAAATCACTTGATACCCGTTCGCAGACAAATCAAGAGCCATATCGGCCCCCATGACGCCTCCTCCGATAACACCGGCAGTTCTGAAATCCATTTCACACCACTCCTGTCTGATTCAAAATATGATTGATTTTAGCGGTCACTTCTTCTGTCTTCTGATTAATGAAAAAATGATCTCCTTCAAATTCGTAAAATCTGCATGACTGATCGGTGTACTGATTCCAGTCGGATAAATCAAACAGCACTGACGGCAGATCACGTTCTCCATACAAAACCGAAATATCGCAGGATAAAGGAGCAACAGTTGTATTCTTGTATGTTTCCAGCAACTCAAAGTCAGCTCTTAATATAGGAAGGAAAAAGTCAAGCACCTGCTCATTTTTGCTGAATTCTTCTGGCACACCCCCCATTTCAATAATCGCTTGTTTTAAAGCGGAATCTGAAAGCTGATGAAGCACTTTCTTTTCCGGGATGTGGGGCGGGAAACGTCCGGAAAAAAACATATGGATCGGCTGTTTATGTTCCGCGGCTAACTTCTTTTGCAGTTCATATGCAAGCAGCGATCCCATGCTGTGTCCAAAAATGGCATAATCCGAATGGCCCAAATGGGATATTGCTTGTTCCAAAAGATCTTCCGCCACGGATTCCGCATGATGAAGCAACGGTTCAGACATTCTCGTTCCGTGTCCGGGAAGCTCTAAGGCCACCAATTCAACTGACGCATCAAGAAACCTTTTCCATCCGCTGAAGATGGTGCTCGAACCCCCGGCATACGGCAGACAGAATAATTTGATCATTTGACCCTCTCCTCTTTACCAATATCCTTCAAACATTCAATATGGGCTGCTTCCAGCTCCAGCACTTTCTGCAGTGAATCTTTGATCCGGTCTTTATAACCAGAAGAAGATCTTCCTGAAAAATAAAGCTTAGCCGCAAGATGCCGCGCTGCTTCCCATTCATCAATAATGTCAGATGTCACAGCGGCAAGCTGTTCAAAAGCCGGAAGAAATGCGAGACGGTATCGCTCTGTTTTTTTCACATTTAAAATTCCATTAAATGAATGAAGGAGTTTTTCGCTGTCTCTTATGCCGTGAAATTCCTCAGTAAACCGGCTGAAGCTCGCCAAACCGGATAACATCCGATCTAAGTGCTCGGTGATGTTATGAACAAAAAAGGCAGCAGCATCTTTGAAAAGGCTTTGCCCTGAGCGATCCCTGCCCGGATCATAAGAAAAGGAGGCATAAGAATGAAAAGCGGCAGGAGTCTGAAAATAACGATGAAAGCCTTGATAGGCTTTGGCCAAATGATCATATGAAATGTGTCTGGCTTCATATGACAAGTTATCGGGATAACGGTTTTCAAGGGCAAGAGCAGTTTGATTTGCATCATGTAAGCCATAAATCAGTATGCTGTTCCGATTATGCTTAGACATATATTCCTGTCTATAAGGCTGCGCATATGTATCCAACCAAATGATAACGGGTTTATTTTTAAAAACATCCCCTTTCAGATCAGTTATGAGACTGCTGCTCATCGATTGCTTATCCGCGCTTATTCCCTGCTGATTCATGACATACTCAGGATCATAAACTTCAGTCCGATCAATCATTGGGTAACCGTCTTCATCCAATTGATACGAATATATGTCATTTAAAAGATAAGGATAGATTTCTTGTTGAAACGAGCGAACCACGGAAAAATAACAGTTAAAAAAACAGCTTCGATAAAATAAATCGTTAAACGGCTGAATACCAGGGATGTATGCTTCACATTTCATGCGTTTCACTCCTTCTTGCGGCGCGGTGATTGAAAAAGCATGCGGCTAAACCGAATAGACAGGAGGCAAAGAGCAGCATATAATAAACCGCTGCCAAATAAAGAAGAGAACCGGGCCCCCAAATAAATATCATGCTCCAAGGCAATCCATTAAAGGCGAAGACGGAAATGAGCTTAGGCGCCGCTATTCCGGCTGCCAGCAAAATCCCCCAAAGCAGCGCCTTTATTCTGATTCGCTGCTGAACAGGAACATTTTTCGATTTTACGCTTTTAAGAAAAATATAAATTCTCCACAGCAAAACAATAAGCAATAAACTGAATAAAACCAGCATGGCAACCGCAACTTGATCAATGACCTGAAACGGGTCAGTGACAGAACCGTCCTGTTTTTGCTTTTGGTCGGCAACCACTTCTAAAACAGAACGTGCGATTTTCTCAGCGTACGCGCTGTTCATATTTGCCAAAACCCCTACAGCCGCATTATCGTTAGGGCTGATGATAATAAACGAAGAAAAGTTAGGGTTGGAGCCGGCATGGAACATTTCTTTGACTGCGCCCTTTTTTTCAAAAATTGACCATCCCGCACCATAATACACGCCCGGCTCATCCGTTTTTACGCTTTTATCAGGCAGGTGGCTCTGCTCGATCAAACGGCTTATATCAGTGTCACTGCGATTGAGCTGAAAACGAAGCCATTTGGATAAATCTTCTGCGTTCGTGATGATATATCCAGCAGGCGTGTTCCCTCGATACTCAGGCGCATTATAGGCTCTGGCCTTTAAAAATCCAATTTTAAAACCTGATGATACATCGCCGGCATGTCCAGCGTGACGTCCAGCATACGTGTTTGGCATATCTAACTGCTTAAAAACGTGCTCAGCCATATATTGCTCGTACGGCTGGCCTGATGCCTGTTCGATGATATATCCCAGCACATCATAATTGATTGTGGCATATTCAAATGTGCTTCCCGGTTTATGGCTAAGCTCAACTCCCCTTAATCCCTTCGCCGTTTTCCCTAAGGCATCTTCTTTTGAATCAACTTTGATATCAGCTATCGATAAAAAAGGAATCCCGCTAGTATGATGAAGCAGCTGATCAATTGTGACATCTACTTTCTTTCCGTCATAAACTGGATAAAATCCGCTGATATACCGGCTGACAGGGTCATTTAGTCTGATTGCCCCCGAACGTACAAGCTTAAGTACACCCAGTGCAGTAAACGCTTTAGAGGTTGAGCCCATCTCAAATAATGTCGAAGTAGTTACAGGGCGGCTATGCCTTTCGCCGGCATAACCAAATCCCTTTTCATATACAACATCATCTCCTTTTACCACTGTCATAGAGATCCCGGGTATTCCGCTTTCCTTCATTTGCTTTTTAATCAGGGCGTCAATGCGCTTATCAACTGGCGTCTGAGCGTTTACCTGCCCGCCATCCCAGACTAGAATTGACAGACAAAAACATAAAACCAGCCATACGTTTCTCATCATTTGAACAAAGAATCCAATTCTTCAATAGATAATGAGGCGGTCTCGAAATCTGATGGCGTATATTCGACAGACTCTTGTTTACAACAATGTTCTGCCAGCTCCTTCAGCTGTACAGAAAACTCATCTAAAAGCTGTTCCATATCTCCTGTTTGATAAAGATCGGTGCAGATTAAATCCAACGTTAGCTGTCCGTCATAGATTCCTGCTGTCAAATCAAGACTGACTGTCAGATCATTTTCCGGTGATGACTCGGCTCCTGAATTTAAATAAGTTATCCGGTATTCTGATTTGTCTGCTAAAAAACGGTCAACTTCTCCTAGATAATTAAAGCGCAGCTCAGGCTTCCTGTGAGCCGGCATTCGTTTACTCAAATAGGTAAGAGCGCCGTAGCCAATACCCTTTTTGGGAATGCTTCGCAGGTTTTCTTTCACTGACCGGATTTGCGCCGGCAGTTCACCCTCTGCCTGAAATACGGCAGGATACATCGCTGTAAACCACCCGAACGTTCTTGAAAAATCTAAATCTTCTTTTATTGGTTCTCTTCCGTGACCTTCTAATTCCAAAGAAATAACCTCTTTGCCTGTGCAATGATGGCAAGCACGGATTAACGCAGCGATAAGCAAATCATTGGTTTGGGTTTGATACGCCTCATTTGCTTCACTGAGCAGTTTTTGAGTCATCTGGCGGCTCAAAGCCCGTTTCAGTTTTAAGCTATTTTTAACTTTGGAATTTTCCGAACAAAACTCATAGAGAGGCTCAATCTGTTTCACTTTTTCATCCCAATAGCTGCATTCTTCCTCCGCTTCACGCGAATTAGCATATTCATGGATCGAATCTGAAAATTTTTGATAAGAATGTGTCTTTAAAGGAAGTCTCCTCTCTTCCTTCTTATCTATTGAATGTAAAAGAGTAAGAAAATCATCAATCAAAATTTGCCATGATACACCGTCCGTGATCAGGTGATGAGCTGTAAATAACAAATGGTTTTTTTTGTTTGCTTTGATCACTCCGGTTTTAAAAAGCACTCCATTGTATAAGTCAGTGCTTTCTCTCATTTCCTGTCCGATGACCGCTATTTGTTTGGTTTGCTCTTCCTCGGAAAAATTAGACAGATCCCAGTATTCGGTATAAGGTTCGATATCTGTATTGTGATAAAACAAGGTATTCGTTTCTTTTTCTACATTCATTCGCAAGCTGTCGTGATGATTGATCAAAATAGATAGAACCGCTTTTACATCTTCAAGATGAATCTCTTTTTCAGCAGTTAGCATAACCGATTGATGCCAGAAATGAGCGCACTTTAAATTCAAGGACCAGAACCATTGGGTAATCGGCGTTCCCATCACTCTGCCTTCTGCTTGTTGTTGAGAAATTGAAACCGATTGTTTGCTAGTCACGGCACTGACAAGTTCTCTAAATACGGGATATGTCATCATATCCTGAGTCTTGATAAAAAGACCTTTTTCTTTCATTTTTGAAACGAATTGAATGGCTTTGATAGAATCTCCGCCAAGCTGATAAAAATGATCCTCTGGGCGAATATCAGTCTGGCCGAGAATCTCCTTCGCCGTTTCTAAAAGAACCGCCTCCGCTTCTTTCTGCTCTTCAGTTAACAATCCATAATCTGTCTGCTCTTGATACAGTAAAGGGTCAGGGAGAGCTTCTCTGTCTGTTTTTCCATTTTGCGTCAGCGGAATCCGATCCATATGAATAAAGTAGGCCGGAACCATAAAAACAGGCAGTTTGTCAGAAAGCTTTTTCCGGAGCTCCAGCGCTGCCGTTTTGGTTGAGCTGACAACATATGCCGCCAATTGTTTTCTGCCCTGTGAATCATTAAAATCAATGACAACCGCCTCATCTATGTCTTCAAGCGAAAGCAGAGCTAGTTCAATTTCTCCCAGTTCAATACGGTAGCCTTTTAATTTGATTTGATGATCTTTCCGCCCCGCATATTCAAGCAGTCCATTATTCGTTCTTTTCGCCAGATCGCCTGTCTTATACATTTTTCTGCCCTTCATAAAAGGGTTATCCAGAAAACGCTCGGTTTGCAAATCCGGACGCTTCCAATATCCTCTGGCGACATTATCGCCTGATATATACATTTCACCTTGAGTTCCCGGCAATACAGGCTGCAGCTGTTCATCTAATAAATAAATTTCAGTGTTCTGCATCGGAATCCCTATTGGCACCGAAGCCTGCTGATCTCGTTTTAGGTCATATTTGTGGATCATACATCCCACTGTCGCTTCTGTCGGTCCGTATTCATTGAAAATCTCAATGCATTGATCTGATGATTCTGTTATTTGGCGTGCTAATAAAACAGGCAGCTGCTCTCCGCCGACGATCATTCTTTTTATAGAGGATTCTGACAAATTTTCATCTTTCAATAACGCTAAATGTGCTGGCGTCAGCTTGATAACAGCTGTTTTCTTTTCTTTTACGATTCGATGGAGTACAAACTCCGGTATATCTTCTTGTCTGTAAATGATGATTTTATTCCCTGTCACTAATGGGGTATAAATGGATGTAACAGTTAAATCAAAAGCTATGGATGAGTAGAGCGCAAAGCTATCATCTTGGGAAGAAGTGTAATTCTGAGAGGCTGATATAATGTAGTTTACAAGGCTCTGATGTTCGATCATCACGCCTTTCGGCTGCCCTGTTGATCCAGAAGTGTAAATCATATATGCAATGTCGGAAGGATCGTTCTTGATGTCTAACTGTCCCGTATCTAAATCATGAAACATGGCGCAGTCAAAACTGATTTTTTTCACTTGGCTTGGCAAACGGCAGTCTGTCTCAAAAAGCGGATCTGTGATAAAAAATGCCGCTTCGCTGTTTTCCAAAATATATTGAATGCGTTCGGCGGGATATTCGGGATCGATCGGCACATAGGCGCCGCCTGCTTTTAAAATGCCCAGCAACACAGCGATCAAATCGGGTGAATGTTTCATGCTCACGGCGGCAAAATGACCGCGGCTTATTCCTTTATGGATAAGGTAACGGGCAATCTGGCTGGAGCGTTCATCCAGTTCTTGATAGGAAACCTGTTTTGTTCCATCCTCAATCGCTGTATGAAACGGATACTGTGCAGCTTTTCCTTGAAATAATTGATCGATTGTCAGATCTTTCGGATAATCAGCCCGTGTCTGATTCCACTTCACGATTTCGTCTCTTTTTTCTTGTTCTGTTAATAGAGACAAATTCCTTAATTCCAGATCTGGATTCTCGATGACTGATAAAATCAAGCGCTGTAAACGTTCATTCAATAGCTGAATGTCCGCTTCGCTGTGATCGGATACCTTGTAGTCAAACTGCAATTCGATCGCTCCGCCTTCATCCCACTCTTTAACAGCGATCTGCAGGGAATAAGGCTGTGACCCGTTATATAATTCATCATATTCGACACGACACCCGCTTATATCAGAAGCCAGGTCAGTGTTATATGAATTCATATAAATTTGGAAAAGCTGGTCGTATCCCTGTTTTGCAAGCTGCAGTTCCTTCACCAATTCATCATAGGGGTATCGTTGATGGAGAAAGTATTTCATGTAATCGGAATTGACTTCTTTTAAAAAGTCCGAAAAACATACATCACTGTCTGTTTTCTTTCTGAACGGCATCGTACTGACCGTCATCCCTGCAGTGCTTTTTTCCTTCTTGCCTGATCTGTTTAATACCGGCGTGCCTATAATAAAATCATTCTCTCCGGTTACCTTGCTTAAATACCAAAACAACGATGCAGTAAACAAAGCGTTTAACGAAGAGCCTTGTCGTTGAATAAATTCATAAACTGCGGCAGAATGCTCTTGGTCAAGCTTATACCGCTTGCGCTTTCCGGCAATGTGTGCAGAGCTTTTTGACAAGAAGCTGTCCGGCAAGTGAGAAAATTCAGCTTTCCAGAACGCAGCATCTTTGTCATATCGTGATGAAGAAAGGTATTTTTTCTCTTTTTCTATAAGAATCGAATAATTGTCAGCCTCTTCTGTAAGAAGTTCGCCGGATGTGAGCTGCATGTACAGATTCTTAATCTTATCAATGATGATTTTCATAGACCAGCCATCAGCGACAATATGATGGCATTTGATTAAATATCCGCATGTCGCTTCATCTGTTTGAAACACATAAAATTGAGCAAGTGCGTTATCATATAAAGAGAATGGTATTTTAAACTCCCGTTCTGCCCAATCCAGCATTCTTTCATAAGGATAATCCGTTTGGGTAAAATCGGCTGACGGCACTTGCGCCTGAGTTTTTTCGTCTATGTATTGAAGAACTGATTCTTCCTGCTTCACGAGCCGTATTCTGAGGGATTCTGTCTGTCTGATACAAAGCTGAATGGCTTTTTGTAATGTCTCAAGATTCAGCTTTCCATTGATTTGTATAAGGCCGCCGATATGATTAATAGCTGTATCAGGATATAAATTTTCGATATTTAAAATTCTTTTTTGGTGATGAGAAAGAGGAAATAAATTCAATTTATCATTCAAAAATTCCCACCTCTTTATAAAAATTGTTTGATACCACCAATTTAAACACACTAAAATACCTTTTGTAAATATTTATAATATATTGTCTATATTTGTTCATTTTTTAATTTTAATGATAGAAGTGCTGAAGCAGTAAAAATGATAAAATTCAAGAAAAAGACATATTGCACACCAAGCCAATCAGTAAGACTGCTCATAATTAAGATGGAAGCGCCGTATACAAATGTACTTATCGTATGCTGAGCAGACAGGATTTTCGGCAGCATTGTTTCGTTTATGTTCTCCTGTACGTACGTTCTGATCGCAATCCCCCTGAGCTGAAATGATGGTCCCAGAATAAAGACAAAAAGCAGGGATGCCAGCGCATACTTGTTTAGTGCAAGACATAAAGTGCAAGCGCCTATGGCAAGTGATGTCCATAAGATCATTGAGAACAGTTTTCCGCTGATGTTTTTCGAAAGTTTCCATACAATTAAACCGCCTGTAATGGTGCCGGCGAAATAGCTTGCATTAATAAATCCCCACCATGTCTCACTTTTATGAAGCACTTCATCGACATAAACAAGAATGATGGCCCCAGTCCAAATGCTTCTGCCAAACATAGATAAAAGTTCTAGAACAGTCAGCATTCTGATGACAGGCATTTGATAAATCGCTTTCCAGCCAGCTGAGATTTTATCAATAAAAGACTCATTTTCTTCTTTTTCGGCATCTCCTTTCCCGGCATCCTTGACAAAAAATAGAGACACTGTCGAAGTGCCATAAAGCACAAAAGTCAGCATTAAAAGCAATTGGGGCCCGAGCCATTTGATCAAAATGCCGCCGAGCAGCCAACCGAGCAAGAGCACGATTTGATCAGAGGTTAATACAAGACTATTTGCTTTCAATAGCATGGATTTGGGAACAAAACGGGGAATCATAGAATTTCTGACCGGGATGGTTCCTCCATCTAACAGCGACATGAAAAATACGATCAAAAAAAAGATAAAAATAGATTTAAAATCTATGATAAATATAACAAGCAGCAAAGATAAAAGAATAGTTTGCGTCAGCTGCAAAAAAATCAAAATTTGTTTGAGCCTGTATTTATTAATAAAAACAGGTATAAATACTGCGCTTAATGACTGTCCGACAAATTGCATCATAGCCACAAGCGATGCCAAAAAAGCTGAGTCTGTGACTTGATAGGTGAATAGGGTCAGAACCAGCACATATAGAGAATCCCCTAAATTGGCAATTGATTGACCCGCCCATATGAAATAAAAGGATTTATTTTTCATAATTTCAACCCTTTTCTATTTTTAGAACATCATAACATAAATATATACCCTCTCCAATGATACCTAAATTCAACACAAACGCAAAATAACCCCAGCGCCGTTGCGACGCAAGGGGTTACCTTATTTTAGTCATAAATATGAACAGTCGGCTCTTTATCTCCTGCATTGCGGATAATGACCGCTTCCTGTCCATCTGAAGATGTGATATTCACTTCGAGATTAAGTGAGCTCTTAGAGTAGTAATCCATCACTTCACCCGTTAAGAACTGGGTAAACGCGACGACTTCACTTTTTCCATAGAATTGCATTGGAATGTCGATCTTCATTTTCGTCATTTCATCATTCTCATACAACGCTGTACCTACAACGCCTGTGTAGTTCGGGAAATACTCTTCGATTGAGTTTTTGAACCGCTTAAAGACCTCGGTGTCATCCGGGTATTTTTCTGCTGTGGTTGTATCCGCCGGATAGAAAACATAAGTTTCATTGATGTTATCCCAATTCGAGATATCCGTGGAGCCTGCTTTGACTTCTGTTTTGGAGATGAAATTCCCCGGTACAATCGATGTTTTTGACGCCTGCTTGTAAAGCGCGATGGTGATCGGCACATTCTTCAGGTTATCTTTTTTACGGAGGCGGTTAATGACCTCCTGTGCGATTTTTTCTCCCTGTTTGCGGAGCGTGCTGTCCTTAATCTCCACCTCTTTTTGAGGGTCGCCTGTTTTTTCACGATAGTAATACACAGAGTTCAACGCCAGTCCGATCATCACGCCGCCAAGCTGGATGGAATTCTTGTCTTTTCTGACTAAATAATCGTGCTCCAGCATGGACGCTAAATAAACCGGGCTGCTTTCGTATTTCTCTTCTGTTGAACCGGAGCTTGGAAGCGCCGGGTTCAATCCTTCATTTTTGAAGTCTTTATCTTCTTTTTGGGCTTTTTTCAGATCTGAGCCTGTTTTTTTCCGTGCCAGCCAGCTTAATACTGTATCTTCATCTAAATATTGCCCTTCTTGGAACAGGTAATCTTCAGTCGAGAAAGAATCTTGGGCAAGACGCATCAGCCCTGTTTCAAACTCATCAATGTCCAGTCTTGTATTCAGCTGTTCCGTCGTCAAGCCTCGCGCTTTTCCCGCCTTAAATGGCAGCACCATTTTGTAATAGGAGTCAGAGATATTATATTTCGGGACAATCGCTTTTTCTGACGATTTCGCTGTCTTTTGCGTGATCTCTTCCTCCTTCTCCCCCCCAAAACCTGACGAGCAGGCAGACAGCATTAACACTGCCGCCGTTGCCGCCATTGCCAACGTCTTTTTCAATAGAAAACACTCCTCTTATTTCTTTAGCTCTCCTATTAACTGCTCTTCATTCCACACTTCAATGTCCAGCTCTTGCGCTTTTGTCAGCTTGCTTCCCGCCGCTTCTCCGGCGATGACCAAGTCTGTGTTTTTGCTGACGCTTCCAGTCAGCTTTCCGCCGAGCGCTTCGATTTGCGCTTTGGCTTCGTTTCTAGACAGTTCTTCCAGCTTTCCTGTCAGAACAATTGTTTTACCGGCAAAGTAAGAATCGCTGTCCTCTGCTTTTACTTTTTTCGGGCCTTTGTAGAGTGTGTTTACGCCCAGCTCCTGAAGTTCATTCAAGAGATCAAGCATTTCTTCTTTATGAAAATAAGTGATGACCGCGTCAGCCATTTTTTCACCGATTTCATCGATCGCGAGAAGCTCCTCTTTGGAAGCTTTTTTCAGGTTCTCCAAACTTTCAAAATGCATAGCGAGCGTCTTTGCGGCCTTTGAGCCGATAAAACGGATGCCGAGTCCGAATAGCAAGCGTTCAAACGAATTTTCTTTTGATTTTTGGATGGAGCTGATCAGGTTTTCAGTGGACTTTTCTCCCATTCGTTCGAGCTGAATGACCTGTTCCTTTGTCAGCTTATACAAATCCGCCACATTACGAACAAGGTTCTCCTCAAACAGCTGTGTGATGACTCGTTCGCCAAGCCCGTCAATGTTCATGGCATTGCGGGAAACGAAATGGATCAGCCCTTCCCGGATTTGCGCGGGGCATTCAGGATTAATGCAGCGGAGCGCCACTTCTCCTTCGATACGAACGAGCTCGCTTCCGCATTCCGGGCATTCCGTCGGCATGCTGAATTCCTTTTCTTCTCCCGTGCGCTGTTCAACTAGGACGTTTACGACTTCCGGAATGATATCGCCCGCTTTTTTGATGACGACCTTATCCAAGATCCGAATGTCCTTC
Source organism: Bacillus sp. 11C (assembly GCF_055486375.1). Classification (NCBI taxonomy): domain Bacteria; kingdom Bacillati; phylum Bacillota; class Bacilli; order Caryophanales; family Bacillaceae; genus Bacillus; species Bacillus sp. 11C. The sequence goes on along the minus strand of NZ_JBUPVZ010000009.1, from coordinate 71,463 downwards.
TCTTTAATTAAATCTTCATTATGCAGGGATGCTCTTGCGACCGTTGTGCCGGCAACTTTTACCGGCTCGAGAACCGCGGTCGGCGTAATGACACCCGTTCTGCCGACATTTAATTCGATATCGAGAAGCTTTGTCACGACCTCTTCAGCAGGAAATTTATACGCGATGGCCCAGCGCGGGCTTTTCGCCGTAAAACCGAGCTCCTCCTGCTGATCGAGGGAATCTACTTTAATGACGATGCCGTCAATTTCATACGGGAGGTCAGCGCGCTTAGCCTGAAACTCATCGATCAGCGCGATGACTTCTTCTATGCTGCCGCATTTTTGTCGCTCCTGATTCGTTTTAAATCCGATTTCATCGAGAAAATCAAGTCCCTGGCTTTGCGTCTCCACCCCAATTTCATCAAGCTCCGCTATACTGTAGACGAAGATATCGAGATTTCGTTTCGCCGCAATTTTCGGATCGAGCTGTCTGAGTGAGCCCGCGGCGGCATTTCGCGGATTGGCAAACGGTTCTTCTTCATTTTTGATCCGTTCCTCATTGAGCGCTTCAAACGAAGGCTTCGGCATATACGCCTCGCCGCGCACTTCGATGGACAGATCACGTTTCATTTTGAGCGGGATATTGCGGATCGTCTTCAGATTCTCCGTAATATCCTCACCAGTCGTGCCGTCACCTCTTGTGGCGCCTCTGGCAAAATAGCCGTCTTCATAACGGAGAGAAACAGCAAGACCGTCTATTTTCAGCTCCACATTATACGCCACATCGTCACCGACCGCCTGACGCACCCGGCGGTCGAAATCACGGAGATCATCGGCATTAAAGGCGTTGCCCAAACTGAGCATCGGCGTGCCGTGAGTGACTTTCTGAAACGCTTCAAGCACGGCTCCGCCGACACGCTGCGTAGGAGAGTCAGGCGTTCTGAGGTCTGGATGCCCCTCCTCGATCGCAATCAGCTCCTGCATCAATCTGTCGTATTCGGCATCAGGGACGCTCGGTTCATCTAAGGTGTAATATTCATAGCTATACTTGTTGATGGTGCGGCGCAGTTCTTCTGCCCGCTGCTTCGCTGTTTCTTGGTCCATCTGCTTCTTCCTTTCCTCTTCAATTACTGCTTTTCAATAGGAGCGAATGCCGCTAATAGGCGTTTTACGCCGACAGGGCTCGGGAAGGCGATATCAAGCTCCGTCCCTTCTCCTTCGCCTTTCACACTGACGACAGTTCCTGTTCCCCATTTTTTATGGCCCGCCTTATCTCCAACTGCCCAGTTTAAGGAGTCACCGCCTGTTTTGCCGGCGTAGGATACCGGACGTGAAACAGGACCGCGTCTCGGCTGCATTTTTCTCGCAGACGGCGCTCTCGTTTCTTTTTTCTCATTTAGGTTTTCCAATAAATCATCCGGTATTTCAGCAATAAAGCGAGATTCCGGGTTCATATTTGTTCGGCCAAACAAGGTGCGCATTTTGGCGTTGGTCAGATAAAGCTCCTGCTCCGCTCTTGTAATCCCAACGTAAGCAAGACGGCGTTCTTCTTCCATTTCCGCTTCCTCCATGAGAGAACGGCTGTGCGGGAAGACGCCTTCTTCAAGCCCCATCAAGAAAACAACCGGGAACTCCAGTCCTTTTGCGGCGTGCAGCGTCATCAGAGTGATTGCATCCTTGCCGCCGGATTCCTCTTCTTTCTGGTCGAGCTGATCGATATCGGCGATCAGTGCCAAATCTGTCAGGAACGCAACAAGTGTCTTGTCTTCACTTTTCTGTTCAAAGTTTTTCGTGACAGACAGGAACTCGTCGATGTTTTCTAAACGGCTTTGGGCTTCGATTGATTTCTCAGCCTTCAGCATTTCTCTGTATTCGGTCTTATCGAGAATTTCTTCTGTCAGCTCTGTAATGGACAAGTAGTCCTGCATATTGGTCAGGTTCTCAATCATCTGTCTGAAGCTGTCGAGCGCGTTGGCCGCCTTAGCGCTGACGCCGATAAAATCAACCTGCTGAATCGCTTGGAAAAACGACAAGCCGTTCATCGCCGCATACGAAGCGATTTTTTCAAGTGAAGTGGCGCCGACTCCGCGCTTCGGCACGTTGACAATACGTGTGAAGCTGATATCGTCATCCGGGTTGGATACGAGGCGCAGGTACGCGAGAATGTCTTTAATTTCTTTTCTGTCATAGAACTTTGTGCCGCCGACAATGTTATAGTTCAAGCCAGCTTTGAGAAGCGTTTCCTCAATTACACGGGACTGAGCGTTTGTCCGGTACAAAATGGCGATATCCGACAGCTTCCGCTTGCCCGAGCTGTGAAGCTGATAAATTTTACCGGCAACAAACTGTCCTTCGCCGAACTCGTTATCTCCGCGGTAGTAAGCAATTTTGACGCCATCATCGTTTTCCGTCCACAGATTTTTCGGTTTGCGGTTTGAGTTGTTTTTGATGACCTCGTTAGCCGCGCTCAAAATCCGTTTCGTTGACCGGTAGTTTTGTTCAAGCAAAATCACGCTTGCGTTCGGATAATCTTTTTCAAACGAAAGGATGTTGGTGATATCCGCGCCGCGCCATCTGTAGATCGACTGATCAGAGTCCCCGACCACGCAAAGGTTTTGGAAACGCTCCGCAAGCTGCTTAACAAGCATGTATTGGGCTCTGTTCGTATCCTGATATTCATCAACATGGATGTACTGGAATTTGCGCTGATAAAATTCAAGCACTTCCGGCACACGGTCAAACAGTTTAATCGTTGTCATAATTAAATCGTCGAAATCGAGCGACTGGTTTTTTAAAAGCTTCTTCTGATAATCAACATACACATCGCTGACCACCTGATCGTAGTAGCCGCCGGCAACCTTAGAGAATTCCTCCGGTTCGGTCAATTCGTTTTTCGCACCGCTGATCGTGCCCAGGATGCTTCTCGGATCAAACTTTTTCGGATCAAGATTGCGTTCCTTTAAAATCCCTTTGATGACCGAAAGCTGGTCCGCCGTATCAAGGATGGAGAAATTGCGGTTGATCCCGATCCGGTCGATATCCCTGCGCAAAATCCGCACGCACATGCTGTGGAATGTGGAAATCCAGATATCGTCAGCGCCCGGTCCGAGAATGCTTTCCACACGTTCTTTCATTTCTCGTGCCGCTTTATTTGTAAATGTGATCGCCAGAATGTTCCACGGCGCCACATGTTTTTCCGCCATTAAAAAAGCGATTCTGTGTGTCAGAACACGCGTCTTTCCGCTTCCCGCTCCCGCCATCAGCAAGAGGGGCCCGTCCGTTGTTTTTACAGCTTCCTGCTGAACAGGGTTTAGTCCGCTTAATAATTGATTGCTAATGTAATTCAAAATCTTTCACCCGCCTATACAAAACATATGTTCTATCATAAACCAAATCCGTACAATTTACTACTCGCCTTTCACAGCCGCTACTGTTTTTAAAGCCCGGTCAAAATCTTCATACACCGCATTGCCTACAACAACCACGTCCGCATGCTCTGCATACTGCTTTGCCGTTTCCGCGTCCTTGATGCCGCCGCCGTAAAACAGGGTGGACGTTTCCAATACAGCCTTCGTTTTCTTCACGGCTTCTATGTCTCCAAGCATACCGCTGTATTCCAAATAAAAAATGGGAAGATGCAGCAGCTCAGACACACGCGCATAGGCGGCAATATCGTCAATACTCAGATCGGCTTGCGCTTCAGTCAATGCCGCGGCTTTGCAATCCGGATTTGCAATGCAGTAGCCTTCCGCCACGATTTCTTCCATAGACATCAGTTCTCCGAATTCCTTCATGGCCTTCTGGTGCATTCCGACAATCCAGTCCGCATTTTTACTATTTAATACACTCGGAATAAAATATAAGTCAAAGCCGGGAACGATCGCTTCAATCGCTGACACCTCAAGGACACACGGCACTAAAAACCGTCTCACCTTAGACATCATGCGCAGGACATTGTCCTCTGTCACACCATCGCTTCCTCCGATTATGACCGCATCCGTTCCTGATTCACAAAGAATCTCCAGCTGTTCATCAGGCAAATCTTTATTTGGATCGAGTTTAAAGACATGCTTCCACTCCGTTACATCGTACACGTCATACGTTCCTCCATTCGTTTGTTACCATTTAAACATTATAACAAATTCACATAGCGTGGAAAAACGGAAAAAGCCGTTAATCTCGTTATTCACTGAAAAAGGTGTTTTGATTCTTTTTTCATAAAAAAAGAAAGCTTCAAAAAGCCTTCAATAGCTTCAAGGCCTAGGCAAATGACTCCCTTCTGTTATTGTTTGGAAAACGCTCAACTGTGGAAAAGGTTACATAAAAAAGGGAGGCTGACAGATGGAAACCTTCATCATTGCACTTATCGCATTTCTTATCGGGATCATTGCCATCCCCATCGTTTTGTTTGTCTGGATCTACATAAAGGATGAAAAACAGCAGGAGCATTCGATCCTCCGCAACTACCCCTTGCTAGGAAGATTTCGATATATCCTTGAAAAAATCGGGCCGGAACTCAGGCAGTATTTATTCAGCAATGACAATGAGGGCAGGCCCTTTTCACGAAAGGAATATGAACAAACCGTTATCTCGGGCAAATACAAAAGCAGAATGATGGGCTTTGGATCTGTAAAAGATTTTGACAAACCAGGCTTTTATATCCGTAATGCTCTATTTCCGAAACAAAAAAAAGAATTGCACGTAAACCAAACGCCTAAAATTGAAACCCAAATCTATGAAATCGAAGCTGACAATCTGTTCAAACGAAAGGAACACACCGAACAAATCAAGGCCGATCCGTATTATCTCCACCCTGATGATGTGCAGGTGATCGGCTCCCATACATGCGAGAAGCCTTTTTATGTGAAGGGATTAGTCGGCCAGTCCGCCATGAGCTACGGTTCCCTTGGAGAACGAGCGATTACGGCGCTCTCAAAAGGGCTTCATCAGGCTGGCGGCACATGGATGAATACCGGTGAAGGGGGATTATCTGAGTATCACTTAAAGGGCGGCGCCGATATCATTTGCCAAATCGGGCCGGGTCTTTTCGGTGTGCGCAAAAGAAACGGAGAATTTTCATGGGAGGAGTTTAAAAGAAAAAGCAGGCTTGGCCAAATTAAAGCGTTTGAGCTAAAGCTGGCGCAAGGAGCGAAAACCCGCGGAGGCCATGTGGATGGCGCCAAAGTATCAGAGGAAGTGGCAGACATCCGGAATGTCGAACCCGGGAAATCAATTGACAGCCCGAACCGCTTTCATGAATTTTCAAACGCTCCTGAAATGCTCGACTTTATTGAGAAACTTAGAGATGTCGGGCAAAAGCCTGTGGGAATCAAACTTGTCGCAGGCCACCCTGACGAATTGCACGAGCTTTTCTCTTATATGCAGAAAAGCGGAAAGCATCCGGATTTTATTACGATAGACGGGAGTGAAGGCGGTACTGGCGCTTCCTTTTATGAGCTCGCTGACACAGTCGGCCTTCCGATTATGACAGCGCTGCCTATGGTTGATACACTGCTTAGACAATACGGATTGCGCGGCCAACTGAAAATCTTTGCTTCCGGAAAGCTCCTGACTCCTGACAAAATTGCGGTCGCCTTAGCCCTCGGCGCTGACTTTGTCAATATTGCCCGTGGGATGATGTTTTCTGTCGGCTGTATCCGCGCCCTCGTCTGCCACACCAACACATGTCCGGCAGGTGTAGCGACAACAGATCCAAAACTGCAACAAGCACTGAGCGTTGAGGAAAAACAGCATCGTGTCTGCAACTACGTCATTTCGCTGCGCGAGGGACTGTTTAATCTCGCAGCCGCAGCCGGCATCAATTCGCCCATCCACTTTTCCAAGGAGCATGTTGTCTATCGAAAAGAAGACGGAAGCATCATCGACATCAACAAACTGATCAACCAATTTGTTTCATAAAGAAACCGCCCATGCCAAACGGCAGGGCGGCTCTTTGTTATTTTGAAGAAGACCCTGTTTCCGTCTCCTTCACACGGTCAAGCGCCATTTCATAAGCGTCATTTCCGTAATTTAAGCAGCGTTTCACACGGGAAATCGTAGCCGTGGAAGCGCCTGTTTCTGTTTCAATCTTATGATACGTGTTACCTTCGCGAAGCATGCGCGCCACTTCTAGGCGCTGAGCCAGCGATTGAATTTCGTTAATTGTGCAAAGATCATCGAAGAACCGGTAACATTCCTCCAGGTCTTTCAGCGATAAGATCGAGTTGAATAACTGGTCCAGCTCTTTGCCGCGTAATTTATCGATTTGCATCGTTACACACCTTCTCCTTTACTAATGGAAGCCGCATCGAGATCAGGCACGATATTGATCCAAGTTTTTCCGGGCACAAGCGGCAGCCATTTGCCGCCTTTTACCGGCACAATTCTGCCGTTTACTTGTTTCCAGTCTGTTTCAATAACGTTTCCGCGCTGAAACAACAGACCTTTCCCCCCTGATTCTAGATCGATGTCCCGCCTTCCATCTTGATCAATAATATGATGGCTGGCTTCAACAATGAAAATATTCTGCATTGCAACCGGCTTTCCGGTTTCCCGGTCTGTCGTAATGACACCATCAGAGCTTCTTGTATAAGCTTCGGCTTTTTTATCATAGTTGTATTCGACAAGATTCGTAACGTTCTTTGTTCCATAATCTACCCGAACATTGTAAAAGTCATTTGCAGGTTTTGCTTCTGATGTTTGAAACAGCAGCGGATCTGTTTTCTGCTTCAGCTCATATCCCATTTGCTCCGCCGCCTTTTTTATGTAATCATAAGACGTGTAGGAATTGTGGGGCGGTTCGCTGAAATCAGCTCTCCAAAATAAGCTTCCGTCAAAATCCAATCCGTTCATATAATCGGCAGCTCCGGATTCCAGCTGCTCTTTGGCGCCGGGACTCCAGCCGTGATGGACAAATATGCTGTCAAAGCCATTGCTGAGAGTGATGAAATATTCCCGCGCGCTCCGCACAGGCCCGACAGTTTCGGGCATCTGGCTTTGGAAAATGGCCAAAAATCTCGTAATTTGCCCTTCGGCAAGCGCTTCTATGACAATATCGGCTTTAGACAGTCCTGACTGCGGCCTCGCCTTCGGGTGATTATTCACCATAACAGCAACAGGCCGGCGTTCAGTCACCTTCTGTTCCGTCTCCAGTCCTGTCAAAGGAGCTTTCGGCTTCTTTGCAGAATCCGGGACAGCATCCTTCTGCTGGCAGGATACCAGCAGAAAAAACACGATACACAGCACGCAAACTGTCATCCATTTTTTCATATGTCGGCTCCCCGCTCTTTTATATTTTAACGCATTATCGATGGAAAGAGTACAGTTTTTTTCATGACGTCGAAGATTCCTCTAGGCGTGATGCGTATATACGGAAGGTGCGTACTTTGCAAAAAGAGCAGCGTATAGACGGGATCACAAAACTCGTAACCTCTTTCAGTCAAAAGATCTTTCAGCTTTTGTTCCTTCTCCAGCACGTCTTCATACGCTTCCGAAGAGGCGCAGCCGCACAGCGCAAGCGGAATTTCATGCAGAATGTTCCCGTTTTCCGCAAGAACGATTCCTCCTCCGATCTCTTTCATGCGGGCGAAAGCGAGCAGCATATCCGCTTTATTTTTTCCGATCGCGACAATATCACCTGTCGTCGTAAAGGAGCTCACAAATCCCTGCACGCTTGAGGCAAAGCCTTTTATCATCGTATTGACACGCCATTTCCCATGTCTGTCAAGCATCGTCAAATAACTTTCATCATGGTCAAACGAGAGCTGTTCCATCGAATTGTCGATCTCAATCATATACGGCTCCATAATGACCGCATTCCGCATTTTCACGCCCATCGGCATGGAAAACTGTAAATCATCCATCGTCATATCATATGAAAGCTCAAGCGGGACAAGACCGCCTTTGCTCCAGCCCGTCTTTGTAAACGCCTTCAAATCACAGCCATCTTCACGAAGGATGGCCCCTTTTGAGAGAACGGTCACGGGATTGGGATTTAACGGATCTTCTAGTACGTTCAGCGATGCCAGCCTTCCCGGTCCGACAACTCCTAAATAATCATCCATTTGATAATACTTTGCAATATTAAATGATGCCATATTGTAGGCGTCGATTGCCGGGACTCCTTCTTCTAACGCGATGCGGATCAGCTCGTTTGTCATGCCGCTTTTATAGAAATTAGGCGTCGCGCCGTCTGTCGTGTAAAAGAAATGGTCATAATAGCGGAAACCCTTCTCATGCAGCTCCCGCAAGATTTTTCTTACATCAGGGCGAATGGAAGAGTTCCGAAGGGAAACATAGTAGCCCAGTTCCAGCCTTCTCATCACTTCATCACCTGTCATCGCTTCATGATCACAATCCGCTCCGAACAGCTTCATTTTTGTAAGCGTTTTATTTGAAGCGCCGGGAAAATGCCCTTCAATGCGTTTTCTCTGCTTCTTTGTAGCTTGCATGCAGTGAAGCATTAAATCATCACCATCTACCAAACGCGGCCATCCGGTCATTTCTCCGCCTTGAATCACATCCGGATGTTCAATCCACTGCTTTCTGACATCAAACGAAAGAACATGATCCTCGTTCAGAACTTCGGTTTGGAGGTCATAACGTGACCACCAAAAATATTGAACAGGCTGCTTTTTGAGTTCATTTAAAATAGTAAGCGCTTTCTTTTTTCCGCTTTGTAAAAGCAAAAATAAGTTATCATTCACAAATGTCGTTGTTCCGTATTGAGACACATATTCCGCCAGCGTTTGGGGATTATATATTTGAAAAGGATGTGCGTGCGGTTCGATATACCCTGGCACAATGTATTTTCCTTCACAATCAATTGTATGAATTTCTTCGGCTCTATTCGGAAGTTCATGACCCACATAAACAATGCGGTCCTGATAAATCCAAATGTTTTTTTTCAGCCATTGTTTTACATATGGATTTAAGACGAGAGCATTCCGTAAAAGGAGCGTTGGAAGCAGCTTTGAGTCTACAACATCAACCTGTGCCCTGATGTCTTTGTTTTTCCAGTTAAAGGTGCGTTCGGACATTCACATACTCTCCTTTACATGTATTAGACTCATGTTATCACATCCTCCCTCATCACGCACGATAAAAACGTTACAAATTTTTGAAGGTTCAATTAAAAAACTTTTTTAATTAAAAAGGAGCGGATTTTCATGAAGCCAAACATCAGTCTTATCAATGCCGTCTTTAGAATCGCCTGCGGATTGACGATTATGTCAGCCGCCAGCGCAAAGTTTACGAAAAAGCCTTGGTGCAGAATGCACCTCTTTTACATCTTTATGGGGGCCATGAAAGCAGGATCGGGAATCCTGCGCTTCTGCCCTGTGACCTACATGTTTCAAAACAGCGCTTCCGGTCTTAACGAACAAGAGCATCAAGACAGATAAACGAAAAAAGCTTGATCACGAAACGTGATCAGGCTTTTTCTCATGACATTTCTTTGTCTTCATATAGAAATATCCTGCAGCTGCCAGTGCTGCTGGATAAAGGACTGCCCAGCCGCTGAATGAGTAAATCACTGCGCACACCGCAAAAGCCCCTAACGCCATCCACCAGCCTGAATCTCTCCAGCTCAACAGTTTTAGCGCTGCCGCCATTGTACATATGTAAGATGCGATGAATGCTGCACTCGGCCCTTTTAACAGTGTCGTTAAATCGGTTTGAAACAGGCCATATGCCGCAAGCACGAAGCCAAACACTGCGGCCAGCGCTGTTAATACACGGATAGGCGTAAGTTTTGTCTCACTGAGTTTCCCGAAATATACGGGAATGTGCCCATCTCTCGCCAATGCATACACCATTCTGGAAAAACCCGCAATATTAGCATGAACGGTGGCGAATGTGATAAACAGTGCTAAACACACCGTTACATATACTCCGCCTTCACCGACTCCTTTTGATATGAGCATGGCAAGCGATGCAATTTCTCCATTCACTCCGTATGAATGAGTCCCTATCGTCACAAACGACAGCATGATATACAGCCCTGCCACACAAGTTGCCGCTAAAAACAAGCTGAGCGGGACATCTTTTTCAGGATGTGTAAACTCTTCAGCCAATGGGGTAATCATTTCCCAGCCTACAAAAGAGAAAAAAATCATAACAGAAACAGATCCTGCGGCAGACCAGCCATGCGGAAGAAACGGCTTGAATTCTGCTGCTTTGACGTGAGGAAATGACACGGCAATCGAAGTGACAAGCAGAAATATGATGACACAAATAACGAGTGTACTGATATTAGCGGATAGTTGAATGCCTTTCATATGAAGCAAAATAGAGACACCCAACATACAACCTGCAATCAATGTAATCTGCCAATTCGAAGCCTCTGTGACGTAACTGACGTAATGCGCGCCAGTCAAAGCGATGACAGGAACACCGATCGGAACGGACCCTAACATGATCCAGCCCAAAACCGTTCCGGCTTTTTTCTGAAAAGCCAACTGCACATAAGCCGTGATTCCTCCCGCGCTGGGCGCTATTTTCACAAGCCGGGCCAGCGTGCCGACAAGAAGAAATGATAAGAAAGACATGAACACCCAAACAAATAAAGAAGCAGGACCGGCTGCGTCAGCTGTGACAGACGGCAGAATTAATATCCCGCAGCCTAAAACGGCCCCAATCGTTAATGCCGTCCCTTGTATCCAAGTGATCGAACGCTGCAATTCTGGCAACATGATGCCTCCTCTCCCGTTGATGGCTTTATTATAGGAAAAATAAGACGGCATCCATATGCTACAATTAAGTTAAATCGACAGCATCACCTTATGATAAAAGGAATTTTCACGAATTCTCTTAAACATGTAAAGGAGCCAGACAAATGGACGATACAGACCTTCACATCCTCTCGTATTTGCAGCGAAATGGCAGATTAACGATGGTTGAGCTGGGAAAGCTTGTCGGACTCAGCTCTCCAAGCGCGGCGGAACGTGTCAGGAAGCTGGAAGACAAAGGAGTGATTACCGGCTACAGCGCGAATATTTGTTACGAAAAACTAAACAAGCATGTCACCGCTTTTATCCTGATGGAACCGAAAAGCTGCAAACACTACGCCGCCTTTGCCACAGCGCACCCGGATGTGACAGAAAACCACCGCATTACAGGGATGTACAGCTATGTGACAAAAGTGGTGACAGAATCGGTACATACGCTTGAAGATTTTATTGACGCCTCGATGGCCCACGGAAAACCGACTACGTTGGTTGTGCTTTCTTCTTCCGCTCACCATCCAGCTTTTGTATAACAAAAAACCCGCAGTTCAACCTCTGCGGGTTTTCTTCACTTTATTTTTGGGCCGCCTTTAAAGCGCGTGCCCCAATGTCTTTTCTGAAAAAGAGTCCCGGCTTGATGATCTCATCAACGGCTTTGTACACTCGGTCTCTCGCCGCTTCAAATGTTTCATCAAAAGCCGTCACATTGGCGACGCGGCCGCCGTTTGTGATGAACTCTCCGCCTTCTGCTTTCGTTCCGGCATGAAAGACCACAACCTGATCAGTTTCCGCTGCAAGGCTGCCGATCGGCGTGCCCTTTGCATAGCTTTCCGGGTACCCTTCTGAAGCAAGCACCACACTCACTGCCGCGGTATCCTTCCATTTCAAGTCGACTTCTTTATCTTCTAAAAGATCAAGAAGCACCTGTACCAGATCAGATTCCATGCGCGGAAGCACGACCTGTGTTTCCGGGTCGCCAAAACGGGCATTAAATTCAATGACTTTTGAGCCGTTTTCAGTGAGCATCAATCCCGCGTACAAAACGCCAGTGAAGGAACGGCCTTCTTGTACCATTGCTTTTGCAGTCGGTTTGACGATCGTTTCCACCGCATGGCGGACGGTTTCTTCTGAAATTTGCGGAACTGGAGAGTAAGCGCCCATTCCGCCCGTATTCGGGCCTTTGTCTCCATCAAACGCCCGCTTGTGATCTTGGGCAATCACCATTGGATACACCTTTTCTCCTTTGACGAATGCCATCAGAGAAAATTCTTCGCCGGAAAGAAATTCTTCAATGACAACAGACGCGCTCGCATCACCGAATTTTTCATCCTCAAGAAAATCATGCAGACATGCAATCGCTTCTTCCTCTGTCATAGCAACGGTTACGCCTTTTCCAGCCGCAAGTCCATCTGCTTTTATGACAATCGGAGCGCCTTTTTCCTGCACATATGCCTTTGCCTCTTTAAAGGATGTGAACGTGTCGTATTCTGCGGTCGGAATATCGTATTTCTTCATTAAATCCTTAGCGAACTGTTTGCTGCCTTCGATGATCGCAGCGGCTTTTGACGGGCCGAACACACGCAGACCGGCCTTTTCGAATTCATCCACCAGACCTTCTATTAAAGGAACCTCGGGGCCAACGATGGTCAGGCCGACCTGATTCTCTTTTGCAAACGAGACAAGCCCGGCGTGATCGCTTTCCTCAATGTTTACAAGCTGTGCGGAATCAGCCATACCGTCATTTCCTGGAGCTGCAAATACGTTCTCTACGAGACTGCTTTGCGCCGCCTTCCATGCCAGCGTATGTTCTCTTCCGCCTTTACCGATAATGAATACATTCACGTCGTTTTCATCCCCTTAATGTTTGAAGTGTCTGATGCCGGTGAATACCATGGCAATGCCGTACTCATCCGCTTTTTTGATGGAATCCTCATCACGTACAGATCCCCCCGGCTGAATAATAGCCGTTACGCCCGCTTTTGCCGCTTCTTCGACAGTATCCGGCATTGGGAAAAATGCATCAGATCCGAGCGCGCTGCCTTTCGCTTTTTCACCTGCTTGCTCAATGGCGATTTTCGCTGATCCGACGCGGTTCATTTGGCCTGCTCCCACGCCGACTGTCATGTTGTCCTTCGCGAGAACGATCGCATTTGATTTCACATGCTTGACGACTTTCCAAGCAAGCTTCAAGTCTTCCCACTCTTGCTCGTTTGGCTCTCTTTTTGTCGGAACGCTGATCTCAGCATCATCAAAGCCGTGCATATCCAAATCTTGAATCAGCAACCCGCCTTGAACGGATGTCAGCTGTTTTTCCTTTTGAGCAGCAGCAGACACATCAAGCGTCAGCAGACGAAGATTTTTCTTCGCAGTCAGGATGTCAAGCGCTTCTTGGCTGAATGAAGGCGCAATGATGATTTCTAAGAAAATGTTGTGAAGCGCTTCGGCAGTTGCCTTGTCCACTTCCCGGTTCAGCGCGATAATGCCGCCGAAGATAGAAGTTTTATCCGCTTCAAACGCTCTGTCAAACGCTTCTGCGATCGTTTTTCCAGTTCCTACGCCGCACGGATTCATATGCTTGACGGCAACCGCAGCCGGCTCAGTGAATTCACGGACGATTTGAACTGCCGCGTCCGCGTCTTTAATGTTGTTGTAAGAAAGCTCTTTTCCGTGAAGCTGTTCTGCTTGCGCAATGGAGCCTTTGACAGGAAGAGCTGTTTGATAGAATGTCGCTTCCTGATGCGGGTTTTCTCCGTAGCGAAGTGATTGTTTTTTCTCAAATGTCACAGTGAATTGCTCTGGTTCTTTTTCACCGACAACATCTGTCAGATAGTTAGCGATCAGTGCATCATACGCCGCAGTATGACGGAATACTTTTGCCGCCAGCTCGCGTTTTTTCTGAAGTGATACGCCGCCTTCTTCTTTGATTTGATTCAGCACTGGGCTGTAATCCGCCGGATCGACGATAACCGTCACATCCTGATGGTTTTTTGATGCCGCACGCAGCATGCCCGGGCCGCCGATGTCGATATTTTCGATCGCTTCTTCATATGTGACATCTGCTTTAGAGATCGTTTCTTTAAATGGATAGAGGTTGACGACAACGAGGTCAATCGGCTGAATCCCGTGTTCATTGATCTGCGCCATATGCTCTTCATTGCCGCGAACCGCCAGAAGGCCGCCGTGAATATTCGGATGAAGTGTTTTAAGGCGCCCGTCCATAATTTCAGGAAAGCCTGTCACTTCAGAAATTCCGATGACATTCACACCGTTTTCTTGAAGAAGCCTTTTCGTTCCGCCTGTTGAAATGACTTCAACGCCAAGCTCTGTCAGTTCTTTTACGAAAGGAACGAGATTTGTTTTATCTGAAACACTGATTAATGCACGTTTAATGGTCATGCCTTTTCACCTCTGTTATTTAATCCTAATAGCTGTTTAATCACACTGGGATACCATTTATGCTCAAGTTTGTGAATCCGCTGTTCGATTGTTTCCAATGTATCATGTTCGTTAATTTCGATTGCCTTTTGAGCGATGATCGGGCCTGTATCCATTCCTTCATCGACATAATGCACGGTGATTCCGGCAACCTTCACACCCGCGCGGTACGCCTGCCCGACTGCGTCGATTCCGGGGAACGCCGGAAGAAGCGACGGGTGAATGTTAATGATTTTTCCTCCGTATGCCTGAAGCAGCGTGTCACCGATCAGCCTCATATAGCCGGCAAGAACAATCAGTTCAACGTTATGAAGGTGAAGCTGTTCAATAATGGCCCGTTCAAATGCGGCCTTGTTTTCATAAGACTTCGGTTCAAATGCAAAGGATGGAATATGGAACGTTTCCGCCCGTTCGATGGCTTTCGCCTGCGGTTTGTCGCAAACGAGAAGCGATACGGACGCATCCCAGTTCTCCTCTTTCAAACGCGTGACGATGGCTTCGAAGTTTGAACCGTTTCCGGATGCAAATACCGCAATTTTTTTCATGAAAGTGCCGCACCGCCGAATGTGACGCCTTCACCTTGTTTCACACGCCCGATCAAATAGGCTTTTTCGCCATGGCTTTCAAGCGTTTCGATCACATCTGTCAGATGCTCTTCTTTGACTGCCAAAACAAAGCCGATGCCCATATTAAAGACATTGAACATGTCTTCTTCCTTCAGCTTGCCGTACTCTTGCAGGAAAGAGAAAATCGGCGGGATCGGCCATGAGCCGTGATCGATTTCCGCACTTAAGCCTTCTGGAAGCATGCGCGGGATATTTTCGATGAATCCTCCGCCTGTCACGTGCGCCATGCCGTCGACTTTTCCGCTCTTCACCGCGGCAAGCACAGGCTTCACGTAAATTCTTGTCGGTTCAAGCAGCTCCTCGCCAAGTCGGCGGTCAAACGGTTCGTATGTTTTATCAAGATCCAGCTCCGCATCATCTAGAAGCACTTTTCTTACAAGGGAAAATCCGTTGCTGTGAAGGCCGCTCGAGCTGAGGCCGATCAAAAGATGGCCCTCCTCGATGTTTTCACCAGTCACGATTTCGTCCTTTTCAACCACTCCGACTGAGAAACCGGCAATATCGTATTCATCAGCTGTATATAGTCCCGGCATTTCAGCCGTTTCGCCGCCAACTAGGGCTGAACCTGACTGCTCACAGCCGTCCGCCACACCTTGTACGATCTGCTCAATTTTCACAGGATCCGCTTTGCCGACCGCTAAATAATCGAGGAAAAACAGCGGTTCTGCACCTTGTGCCAGCACGTCATTGACACACATCGCAACAGCGTCAACGCCAATCGTGTCGTGCTTATCCATAGAAAAAGCGAGCTTTAATTTTGTGCCGACACCGTCTGTTCCCGAAATTAAAACCGGTTTTTGATAAGAAAGCTCAGACAGGTCAAACATGCCGCCAAAACCGCCAAGGCTGCCCATAACGCCAAGCCGTTTTGTACGCTCCACATGTTTTTTCATTCGTTTTACAGCTTCATATCCGGCTTCGATGTCAACCCCTGCGTTTTTATATGCTTCAGACATCCTATTCACTCCTTTTAGGCGCTTTTCAAAATATCTCCCCGAACGAGGGCAGAAAGAGAAGGCAGCCGAACTGCGCTGCCTTTATGTCATTTTCAAGGTTTATTTGGTTAATACCGCTTCTTTTACATGAGGAAGCACTGTATCCTGGTAAATTTCAGTCGGATATTTTCCTGTAAAGCAAGCGAGACACTGTCCGCAATTAGAGTCATCGTATTTTCTGCCGATGCCTTTCAGCAGCCCTTCCACACTCAAAAATGAGAGAGTGTCGGCTCCGATTTCCTGACGGATTTCTTCAACTGAATGGGAAGACGCGATCAGTTCTTCGTGAGTGGAAGTATCAATGCCGTAAAAGCACGGATGAGCGATTGGCGGTGAACTGATTTTCACATGCACTTCTGTCGCACCCGCTTCTCTGAGCATCGTGACAATCCGGCGGCTTGTTGTTCCGCGCACGATCGAGTCATCTACCATAACGACGCGTTTGCCTTCCACAACCCCGCGCACAGCAGAAAGCTTCATTCTGACGCCTTGCTCACGAAGAGCCTGAGACGGCTGAATAAACGTTCTGCCGACATAACGGTTTTTGATTAAGCCGAGCTCGTACGGGATGCCTGTTGCTTCTGCATAGCCGATCGCCGCTGAAATACTGGAATCCGGAACCCCTGTTACGACATCGGCTTCAACTGCGGATTCCTGAGCAAGCATTTTCCCAAGGTTTTTACGAGCACTGTGCACGTTAATCCCTTCAATATTGCTGTCCGGCCTTGAGAAATAAATGTACTCCATGCTGCAAATGGAACGGTTGATATTCATGGAAAAACGCTCTGATTTCATGCCTTCATCATTGATGATCAGCATTTCGCCCGGTTCTACCTCACGAAGGTACGTTGCGCCGACCACATCAAATGCGCACGTTTCTGATGCGACCACATAAGCGTCGCCCATCATGCCGATTGACAGCGGTCTGAGCCCGTTCGGGTCGAGCGCGACGATCATTTCTGTTTCGGTCATGATCAGGAATGCGTAGGCCCCTTTCAGCATGGAAAGCGAGTTTTTAATTTGATCCTTCAGCGTGAAGTGGCCGCTTCTTTTGATCAAGTGAGCCAAAACCTCTGTGTCCGAAGAGGTCTGAAAGATACTCCCTTGATTTTCGAGCTGCTGCTTCAGCTGAGTGGCATTGACTAGGTTTCCGTTATGGGCAAGCGCCAGGCTTCCGTTATTTTGGGAACGGAAGAGGAGCGGCTGAACATTTTCGTATCCGCCGCCTCCAGCCGTTGCGTACCGAACGTGCCCGATTGCGCCTTTTCCTTTTACTTTGCTGAGCTCGCCATTTTGAAATACTTCAGTGATCAGCCCTTGGCCTTTGTGCGCCGTCAGTTTTTCACCGTCTGTCGCCACAATGCCAGCGCCCTCCTGTCCTCGGTGCTGGAGGCTGTGGAGACCGTAATACGTGATTTGTGGAGCTTCTTCATGTCCCCAAATCCCAAATACGCCGCACTCTTCATTTAAGCCTTTGATTTCAGCAAGCATGGGATAGCTCCTTTCCATGCGCGTTCAAGATCATTCGTTTGCGCATGAATCAATTGTTGTCCGTCTTGGTTTTGAATCGCCAGAAGTCCGTCCGCTGTAACCTCACCGATGTGAACGGCATCTTTTACAGTCGCTTCAAACGCTGCTTGATGTTCTTTTTTCACAGAAACGACAAAGCGGGATTGAGATTCAGAGAATAATAACGCCGCTTCCCCTTCTACAGTCACGTTCGCGCCAAGGTTTTCCGTCGTCATGACACTTTCTGCAATCGCTACGCCTAAACCGCCTTCAGACACATCATGCGCGGATTGAACAAAGCCTTTTTTAATCGCGTCAAGCAATGCTTTTTGGCGTGACAGCTCTACATCAAGATCGATTTGCGGCGCTTTTCCGTAAATGCTGCCTTCTGTCATTTTTTGCAGCTCGCTTCCCGCAAACTCAGGTTTTGTTTCACCGATCACGTAGACGAGGTCACCCGCTTGTTTGAAATGCTGTGTTGTAATGTGGGCTGTATCTTCAATTAAGCCGACCATGCCGATAACAGGTGTCGGGTAAATCGCCGTGCCGTTTGATTCGTTATAAAGCGATACGTTTCCGCCGATAACCGGTGTGCTGAGAACATTGCACGCCTCGCTGATGCCGTCAGCCGCTTTTTCGATCTGCCAGAAGATTTCCGGTTTCTCCGGGTTTCCGAAGTTAAGGTTATCTGTGACCGCAAGCGGCTCTGCACCTGAGCAAATGATGTTGCGCGCCGCTTCAGCGACAGCAATTTTCCCGCCGACTTCAGGATCAAGATAGAGATAACGCGCGTTACAGTCTGTCGTCATCGCCAGCGCCTTTTTCGTTCCGCGGATTCTGAGAACACCTGCGTCAGATCCAGGAGCGACAACTGTGTTCGTCCGCACCATGTAGTCATATTGATCGTAAACCCACTCTTTGCTTGCGATCGTCGGCTGCTGCAGGAGTGCCTTCAGTGTTTCATTCGCATTTTCAATTTGCGGAGCCGGAACATCCGTCTCTAAAAACTCGCGGTAGTAAGCAGGCTCTTGAGAAGGCTTATGGTAAACCGGCGCTTCTTCTGCCAAGGCATCAACGGGCAGCTCGCACACAATCTCACCTTTGTGTGTCAGGCGAAGCATCTTATCGTCTGTTACACGTCCGACAGAAACCGCTTCAAGATCGTATTTGTCAAAAATATCGATGATCTCCTGCTCACGTCCGCGCTCGATGACCAAAAGCATCCGCTCCTGTGATTCAGAAAGCATCATTTCATATGCAGTCATACCTGTTTCACGCTGAGGAATCAGGTCAAGATTCATCTCAATGCCAGAGCCGGCTTTACTTGCCATTTCCGCGCTTGAGCTTGTTAAACCGGCAGCTCCCATATCCTGAATGCCGACTAACGCATCACATTGGATGACTTCCAGACATGCTTCAAGCAAAAGCTTCTCCATAAACGGATCGCCCACTTGAACAGCAGAGCGTTTTTCTTCAGACGAATCAGACATTTCTTCAGAAGCAAACGTAGCGCCGTGGATTCCATCACGCCCCGTTTTCGCTCCTACGTACATCACTGTGTTGCCGAGACCCTTCGCCTGGCCTTTTTTGATGTCTTCATGATTAATTAATCCGACGCACATTGCGTTGACGAGCGGATTTCCTTCATAGCTGCTGTCAAACTGCACTTCTCCGCCGACTGTCGGGATGCCGATACAGTTGCCGTACCCCGCGATACCCGCTACTACTTCTTCAAACAAGTACTTCACGCGCGGTGAAGTCAGTTCACCAAATCGAAGAGAGTTCAATACAGCGATTGGACGGGCACCCATTGAGAATACGTCACGGATAATGCCGCCTACGCCAGTCGCAGCGCCTTGGTAAGGTTCGAGAGCTGATGGGTGGTTATGTGATTCAATTTTGAACACAACCGCTTGGTTATCACCGATATCAACGATTCCAGCGCCTTCCCCCGGACCTTGCAGCACGCGCTCGCCGCTTGTCGGGAATTTACGCAGAATCGGCTTTGAGTTTTTGTAGCTGCAATGCTCTGACCACATGACAGAAAAAATTCCGATTTCTGTGTAGTTCGGCAATCTTCCAAGAATGGATTCAATCAATGCAAACTCATCATCACTGACACCCATTTGCTGATACATTTTCTCTTCTTTTATTTGTTCTTTACTTGGTTCAAGCAGTAGTGACATGAGTTTCCCTCCAATTTTTCACGATAGACTGAAATAATTTTAGACCGTCGGCGCTTCCAAGCAGTTCATCGACCGCGCGCTCAGGGTGAGGCATCATGCCTAATACGTTGCCTTTCTCATTCACGACACCGGCAATGCCGCTGACACTTCCGTTAATATCGGAGCCGTATGTGAAAGCAATTTGGTTGTTTTCTTTCAATGAAGCAAGCGTGTCGTCATCACAGTAGAAGTTCCCTTCTCCATGGGCAACCGGGATTGTAATCGATTGGCCCTTTTCGTAGGAAGATGTGAATAATGTTTCGTCGTTCTGAACAATTAATTCAGCCGGCCGGCAAATGAACTTCAAATCTTTGTTACGTCTCATTGCGCCTGGCAGAAGGCCAAGCTCCTGTAAAATTTGGAATCCATTGCAGACGCCGAGAACTGGTTTTCCTTCAGCCGCCGCCTGTTTGACAGCTGGCATAATATTCGCAAATCGGGCAATAGCCCCGCATCTCAAATAATCGCCGTAAGAAAATCCTCCCGGAATTAATACGCCATCGAAGCCGTCAAGGCTTGTTTCCTCATGCCAGACGTATTCCGCTTCATGGCCGAGCTCATCCTTTACAGCATGATACATATCGATATCACAGTTGGATCCAGGTAACACAATCACCGCAAATTTCACTGTGCGACTACCTCCTCAACTTCATATCTGTAATCTTCAATCACTGTATTCGCAAGAAGTTTTTCGCACATTTCTTTCACTAGCACGTCAAGATCACGATCAGATTTTTCGATCGTAAGCTCCATATATTTCCCGATGCGCACATCTTGAACTTCGTTGTAAGTCATACTGTGCAAGGCATGCTGGACAGCGCTCCCTTGTGGATCTAGTACACTTTCTTTTAAGCTGACATAAACTTTTACTTTATACATGATGAATGCCTCCCAGTCTTTTGAAAATCTCTTCATATGCGTCGGTTAAGCTTCCAAGATTGCGTCTGAATAAATCTTTGTCCAGCTTTTCGTTCGTGTTTTTATCCCACAAGCGGCATGTGTCTGGTGAAATTTCATCGGCCAAAAGCACTTGTCCGTCTGGATCTAAACCGAATTCAAGCTTAAAATCTATTAATCTGACGTGACAATCGGCAAAAATGGTTTGAAGCTCTTCATTTACTGTTTTTGTAATGGACTTAATGTTTTCTACCTGCTCAGGAGTTGCCGCTTTCAAGAGCCAAATATGATCTTCCGTGATGAGCGGATCACCCAGCGCGTCATCCTTGTAGTAAAACTCGATAATCGGCTGTTCAAGCTCGGTGCCTTCTGGAATGCCGAGACGTTTAGACATGCTTCCTGCCACAACATTTCTGACGACGACTTCAAGCGGCACAATCGTTACCTTTTTGATGAGCTGCTCCGTTTCCGACATGCGCTCGATAAAGTGGTTGTTAATGCCTTTAGCGTGAAGATGTTTGAAAATCAGGCTTGAAATCTCGTTATTTAAGCGCCCTTTGCCGCTGATTTCTGCTTTTTTCTCGCCGTTAAAAGCAGTGGCGGAGTCTTTATACACGACATACAACGTGTTTTCGTCATCGGTTTTGTAGATCTTTTTTGCTTTTCCTTCGTATAAAAGTTCATTCTTCACAATATTCACGGAAGGCCTCCTAATCCGAATCTTGGGAATTTTCAAACACGGCGGCATAGAAGAAGCCGCCTAAAAGCTTCTTCTATGCTAAACCTAAACGTTCAAAGATCAGATCAACATTTTTCAGATGGTAGTTGTAATCAAAACAGTCAGCCATTTTTTCTGGAGAAAGACGGGACGTGATTTTCTCTTCCGCTTCCACAAGCTCACGGAACGGCACTTGTTTTTCCCACGCTTCCATTGCTTTCGGCTGTACTGTATCATAGGCTTCTTCACGAGTCAGACCTGTGTCGATCAAAGCAAGCAGCACACGCTGAGAGTAAATAAGGCCGAGTGTGCGGTCCATGTTGCGCTTCATGTTTTCCGGGAAGACCGTTAAGTTCTTCACGATGTTAGAGAAGCGGTTCAGCATGTAGTTCAGCGCGATTGTCGCATCCGGCAGAATAATCCGTTCTGCTGAAGAATGAGAAATATCGCGCTCATGCCATAATGGAACATTTTCGTAAGCCGTCAGCATGTAGCCGCGGATGACGCGCGCAATGCCTGTCATGTTTTCAGAGCCGATCGGATTGCGTTTGTGCGGCATTGCAGATGAACCTTTTTGCCCTTTCGCGAAAAATTCCTCAACTTCGCGTGTTTCACTCTTTTGCAGACCGCGAATTTCCACTGCGAACTTCTCGATGCTTGTCGCGATCAAAGCAAGTGTCGCCATATAATCAGCATGGCGGTCGCGCTGAAGGGTTTGGGTTGAAATCGGTGCTGCTTTCAATCCGAGCTTCTCACAGACATATTGCTCAACAAATGGGTCAATGTTCGCATATGTGCCGACAGCGCCGGAAATCTTTCCAACCTCGATGCCTTCTTTCGCTTGTTTGAAACGCTCAAGATTACGTTTCATTTCCTCATGCCAAAGCGCAAGTTTTAAGCCGAATGTTGTAGGCTCAGCGTGTACGCCGTGTGTGCGCCCCATCATCACTGTGTATTTATGTTCTTTCGCTTTTTCTTTTATAATGTCAACAAATCTCTCAAGGTCCTTGAGCAGAATATCGTTTGCCTGTTTTAATAAGTAAGAAAGAGCGGTATCCACAACGTCAGTTGACGTTAAGCCGTAGTGCACCCATTTTCTTTCTTCGCCCAGTGATTCGGAAACGGCGCGTGTAAAAGCGACAACGTCATGGCGGGTATCCTGTTCGATTTCTAAAATGCGGTTGATGTCAAATGACGCGTTCTCGCGCATGACCTTTACGTCTTCTTTCGGAATGACGCCAAGCTCCGCCCACGCTTCACAGGCAAGAATCTCAACCTCCAGCCATGCTTGAAATCTGTTTTCATCCGTCCAAATTGCGGACATTTCAGGTCTTGAATAACGTTCGATCATTCTGCTTGTCCTCCATCTCTATTCATCCATTTATTTGTGATCTCCTGAATCCATTGGTCTTCAGGCTGCTTCATAAATGTAATATGCCCCATTTTGCGGCCTTTTTTGATTTCATGTTTTCCGTATATATAGAGCTTTGCTTCTTTTATAAGCTCTGGCTCTTCCTCAACAAGTTTCACTTCATCGCCGAGTAGATTCACCATCATGCCCGGCTTCAGCAAATCTGTTTTACCGAGCGGAAGGCCGCATACCGCTCTGATATGCTGTTCAAACTGGCTCGTTTCGCAAAGGTCCAGCGTATAATGCCCTGAATTATGCGGTCTTGGCGCCAGTTCATTGACCAAAAGCTCGCCGTCTTCTGTCAGGAACATTTCAACAGCGAGCGGCCCGACAAGGTGAAGCTCATCTGCAAGCTTAACGGCCAAATCAGCAGCATTCCTCTGGATCGCTTTTTCCACCCGTGCAGGCGCGATGCTTTGGAAGAGGATATTGTTGTGGTGAATGTTTTCAGCTGCCGGAAATGTTGAAATTTCGCCGTTTACCGATCTGACGACGATGACCGACATTTCCATTTCAAAAGAAACCCAGCTTTCGAGAATGCAAGTACCGTGTTCTAAAAGAGCGGCAGCCTGCTCAATTTGCTCCTCTTCCTTGATCACAAATTGGCCTTTGCCATCGTATCCGCCGCGGCATGTTTTCAGCACTGCGGGAAGTCCAAGCTCCTGTACCGCCTGTTTCAATCCATCCTTTGTATTGACGATGCTGTACGGAGCAACTTCACAGCCCGCGTCTTGAATGGCTTTTTTCTCTGTTTCACGGTTTTGGGTAATGAGCAGCAGTTCACTTCCTTGCGGGAGATAGGCATGATCTTTTAGCCAATGCAGCGCATCATAATCGATGTTTTCAAACTCATACGTGATGATGTCGCTGATTTCAGCCAATTTTCGAATCGCTTCACGGTCATTGTAATGAGCGGTAATTTCAATATCCGCAACCTGCCCGCATGGCGAATCTTTCACCGGATCCACGACCGCGACTTTATACCCCATTTGTTTGGCGGACACAGCCATCATTTTTCCAAGCTGGCCGCCGCCGATAATGCCGATCACTGCTCCTGGATAGATGATTTGTTTAGACAAGCTGATCACTGCTTTCTAACACTGTCTGTTTTGTATTTTCTCTTCTCTCATCCAGCTTACGGGCAAGATCCTCGTCAAAAGCTGACAACATTTGCGCCGCTAACAGCCCGGCGTTCACAGCGCCCGCTTTGCCGATAGCTGTTGTCGCAACAGGCACGCCTCCAGGCATTTGGACGATGGAAAGCAGAGAATCCATTCCGTTCAGCGCCTTGGACTGAACCGGAACTCCGATGACCGGCAGTGTTGTTTTCGCCGCCGTCATCCCTGGCAGATGCGCCGCTCCTCCGGCACCTGCGATAATCACCTTGATGCCTCTTTCTCTCGCGGTTTCAGCGTATTCAAACATGAAATCAGGCGTCCGGTGAGCGGAAACGACCTTCTTTTCGTACGGAACATTAAGTTCGTCAAGTATGTCGCATGCGTTTTTCATTGTCTCCCAATCGGAAGTGCTTCCCATGATGATTCCTACTAGCGGCTGCATTCTGTTCCCACCTTCTCATGCTTTTGTTTTCAGAAAATAAAAAATACCCGCTCTGCATTGCACTTATGAGGAAGCAATACAAACCGGGCATGGTACATGTATCGTCAGTCGTTCGCTTCTGCGATATATCCATGTCAGTTTTATCGATCACTTTCCTGCATAGTCCGGCAATTTACGGTTGCCAGGTAGAAACTTATGGGCCATATTCCCAAGATTATATGAGGTCGTGTTTTGATTTCATGTTTATCTTAACAACGGACATGGATAATGTCAACGACATTATCGAACGATACAAAAATTCATTCTGCTAATGTTCGTGTTTTAGATCAATTTCCCTTCAAATACGATTTTTTTCCCGCATGGAACGATCTGAATTGACCCATTTTCCTTTTTCTCCATAAAAACAGGCTCCTCCATTCGCCGCACAGGCAAATATCCTTCTTCTTTCATTTGCTGAAGCACAGCATCAATCGTTTGCTGCTCTGTCACTTCAAACTTTTTCTTCTTGGGCTTTGCCATTATTCTTTAATTCTCCTCTTCTTCACCGCTTTGACCCAGAAGCCGCCGTGGATTGATTTTGGTTCATACGCAATAATAAAGGCTTTTGAATCAATTGTCTTAATCGTATCATACAGCTGGAGTTCATATTTTCTCGGTGTCAGAATCTGAAGGGCTGTGCGGTCGCCTTCAAGCCCGCCGACCACCCAGTTTGTCACACCGTAGCCTTTTTCACGGAGCTGCCTCGGAAGATCAACATCAAGCTCCTTCGTAATCACATTGACCATAATATAGCCAAGCGCCAATTTTTCTTCTATTTTCATGCCGACAATGACACCAAGACCGTAACCGAGCGCGTACGCAATCACATTTTGAATCTGGTCTAAGTTATCGAGCACCAGGCTCAATCCTGTCACATAAACCAGTATTTCAATCGTACTGATGCCGGCCGCTAAATAACGCTGGCCTTTCAGCGTTAAAATCATTCTTATCGTAAAAAATGACACATAGACAATATTAATAATGAGAATTATGAGAACCATGGCTATTCCATTTGATAAGATGGTTTGCATCATTTCATTTCATCCCCCTACTCTTCATCTTGCATAAAGCAATCATATTCTACTAGAGAAACGCGTCGTTTACAATCAACTGAGGCCGTAAGCCTAAGGAAAATATTTCGACACGCTTTTTCAGATTGAACAGTAGTAGTTTACCCTCTTTCTTACCTTTTCAACATCAAAACAAAAAAGCCCGCTTTTCAGCAGACTCACCTTTTCTCATATATTGTCAGATCTCTTTTTTCATTTTCAGAAGGGACTTGTATTCTTTCTCAAGCTCACTCAGCGTATAATCAGCAAGCTGTTCCCCTCTTCCCTGATAAAATTCCGAGAGCAGTAATTTGGTTTTTAAAAATTGCTTCTTTTGATTAATCGCTCGGCGAAGTACTTCAGCCATGTCCATCATCCTCCAAAATATAAAGGTTTGTACGCTGGACGTTTACAGCATTTTCCTCATCATACACGGATTAATCCTACAAATCAACTATGTTTTTTAGATATATTTGTAAAAATTGTGACATCAAAAAACCGGCTATGAACAGCCGGTTTTTTCAAATTAAAGCGGAATCAGCGACGCTGTGAAATATTCAGAAATAAACGGCCAAGTCACCGCCGCAAACAGCAGCACGGCCGCAACTACTGCAAATACACAATAGATATAATCAATCGGTGCATCTTGTGCCGCCTGATACAGACGCTGCACATACAGCGCCATCATAAAAAAGATCGAAAACAAGATCAGCACTGTAAAAAGAACTGTCAGCATCGGGATATTCACGATCGCAAAGATCAGCCAAAGAATTGAAACAGCAATCACCGGTACAAGCAATGAACCCAAACCTGCAGCCACTTCTCTAAACGTCACCTTCTGCTTCATCATATAGCGGGAGACGGCCCATACGGCTAAGACCATTACCGCGAAAAAGAGAAGCAAATAGACAAGAACAATTAAAAATCCGTCATAGAAAGCATGATGGCGTTCTCCGAAACCGAGCGGCCGATTCCAGCTGGCCTTTAACTGAAACCAGTTCCCGATTGAAAAGATCATACTGAATATAAGCATTGAAATCAAACCATACTTATAATGAGAAAAACCATCCGCCACGACGGTTTTCGCCGGTGATTTTAAAATCGAGAACGCAAAACCGCAATATCTGTTGATGGCTGCCCATACAGACGCAAGCTTGTCTTTAGCAATGGATACACCACCGCGTTCCTGATGCGGTTTCTGCTTTTGTTTTTGCTTCTGCTTGCTTTGCCGGCTCGCCTTTCTGGACATTCTCGATAGCGGTTCTTCATCTGTATCTATTCTTTCACTCTGGTTAACTTCTTCTTCAAACGTTTCTTTTCTTTCTTCCGTCATGTCAGCAACTCCTATCAAAAAAATACGGCGGAATACCATTCAGCAAGAAAATAAAACACTTATATAAGGTACCGAAGCCTTCCTAAACAGTCAAGTCATTTCCATTTAAGTAAAGCATGGCGGCACATCTACATGACGGTATATCGTATGAAATGGTTTTACCTTTTGCAACAAAAAACCAGCTGCCGAGGCAGCTGGTTTCATTCGTTATTTTAAGAAGATAAAGTACAGGATAAAAACGATAAACAGCCCGTACATAATCGGATGGACCTCTTTGGCTTTTCCTTTGCATACCATCGTAATCGGATAGAAAATAAATCCGATGGCAATCCCGGTTGCAATGCTGTATGTTAACGGCATCATGATCATGGTAAGGAAAGCGGGAACGGCCACCTCGAACTTATCCCAAGCGATTTTGCCAAGCGGCGCCACCATCAATGCACCGACAATGATCAGCGCTGGAGCCGTTACATTTGAGGTAACGACTGATAGAAGCGGCGAGAAAAACGTAGCCAGTAAAAAGAGAATACCTGTTACAATTGCCGCCAATCCTGAGCGGGCACCCGCAGCGACACCTGAGCTTGATTCCACGTAAGAAGTTGTGGTAGACGTACCGAGCATGGCGCCGATGACAATGGAAGATGAATCAGCTAAAAGCGCACGGCCCGCACGCGGCAATTTGTTTTCCTTCATTAAACCAGCTTGAGTTGCCACAGCAACCAGTGTACCCGCTGTATCAAAAAATCCGACAAACAAGAACGTTAAAATGACGATCAGCATTTGTACGGAGAAAATATCCGGCAGGTGAAGCCACGCTTGTCCGAAAGTCGGCTCAAGGCTCGGCACACTGCCGATGATTTGAGTCGGAACCGGAACCAAACCGAAAATCATGCCGGCAACCGCAGTTAACAGCATCCCGATAAACACGCCCGCGTTAACGCGAAGCACCATTAAAATAACCGTTACAATTACACCGAAAATCGTTAACAGCACAGGACCGCTGTGAATGTTTCCGATGGTGACGAGTGTGGAAGGGTTGGATGTAATAATTCCTGAACCTTGTAATCCAACGAATGTAATAAACAGGCCGATACCCGCGCCGACTGCCAATTTCAGCTCTGGGGGAATGGCGTTGATGATTTTTTCACGAAAACCTGTTAACGAAAGAGCAACAAAGATAAGACCTGAAATGAAAACACCAGACAAAGCGGCCTGCCATGAAATGCCCATGCCGAGGACGACAGAAAACGCAAAAAACGCGTTTAGCCCCATACCTGGCGCGATGGCGATCGGATATCTCGCGATCAGACCCATTAAGATACAGCCTGCTGCAGACGCCAGTGCTGTCGCTGTAAAGACCGCTCCTTGGTCAATTCTCAGCGCTTCCGGAAAATCTTTCACGCTCTCCAAAGCAAGTGTAATCGGATTGACGAACAGAATATATGCCATAGATAAAAAAGTCGTTAATCCGCCAATGATTTCATTGCGATAGCTGGTGCCCAGCTCATCAAACTGAAAAAACTTTTTCAAGCTATTTGACTCCCTTCACTCTTTGTTATTTATCCTGCCCTGAAAACGCCAAATAAAAAACGCCCCAATGCATTTTGCATTTTGGGACGCTTGACTACAGACGGATTTCAGTTCGAATAAATAAACGTGTTTTATTTATATCAAACGAAAGAAATGTTTACGTAGTCAAGCCATTTACGGTAGCTTGGTAGAGACTTGCGAGCCATATCCCCGCGATTATACGAATTATCTTATTTGATTTCTGTGTCTATTGTACCAAGTTCGTTTTGAAATGACAATATAAAAAACGAACATTACTTATTAAAAAAATTGGTTTATTCGTCTATTGACTAAATTGGTAACAATTATAAAAACCGTATGTATGACTTCATACGGCTTTTCAACTTATGCTTATTTTATCTTGGCAGGCTGACTCACCTGATGCACTGGTACAGTAAACGAGAATGGCTTTCGTTGAAACAGGTCATTTAAAACGCCTTTATCAATATAAAGACCGTATTCATTAAACTCAAAATGCTTTAAAGAAAGCTTATCAAGATAGGCATCATCCAGTTCAAAAGTAGATAACATTTCGGCTGTGTTCACATTTTTCACTTCAGCTTTATTCCATTTCAAATAATAACCTTCTTCATAATAAGCCATTGGATCAGGCCATGATTGCATTTTTTTTATATCACCAAGGCCAATCATTTCACCTATATTCACTAAGTCATCTTCGTTCATACTTGAAGTATCAACTCCAGTGAAGCGGTAATGAACCAATACTTTCCTCCCTTCTTGTTTCATGTTATTGATTTCAATCCCTATGTTTTGATGTTTTGTTTCTGAAACACGAAACGGCATCTCTGCATTTAGCGGAACGATTTCACTGCCCTCAGCCTCAGATCTAATATCTGCTATTAATGTTAGCTTTTTCGCTTTTGGATTGATTGGTGATTTTAACTGTGTTTGGCCTTTGGCTCTTACCGTTCTCTCGTTCATTTTTTTGCGATCTCCAAGTTCGATGTTTGACGCTGTCATCTCATATGTGTTTCCTAAATCATCTTTGACCTCGTTAATTTCAACCTCATCATTCTTTGCTATGCCTTGATAATCGATTGTAAATTGAAGGACAGATCCAAGTTTTCCGTTTTCCACTTGAATATTGGAAAATTGATAACGATTATGATAAGCCGATACCACCTTTGAACTTTCTAAAAAACTTGCATTCTTTTTGGTAATAGGCAGATTAAATCTCCAATTCCCCTGTATTTCATTAATATGAGTAATAACAAAAGGCACGGTATCCCCATTTTTTATTTCAGTACCATTTGTATAAATCCTTAATTGTCCTGCGTATTGCTTGTTATTTAATTTTTTAAGCATTAAAGAATCGTAGTTGATCGAAAACTTGTCGTTATAACTCGCTTCGTCCACATCATACATGATCTCTTTTTCATCAGACTGGAAGTTATCCACAGTAAAGTTATAGACAAGCTGTCCGGCATCGTAATATGAGCTATTTACAGAAACAGTGATTCCCCTAGACTCTGCTTTTTCATTTAAAGCTGTGACCAAATTGCTTTTAAACAATGATAGGCCAACTTTATCTTGAAAATCCTTATAAATTTGGCCGACAATGGGTATGCTTCCCATCGCTTTGTTTACAGATGGCAGAAAAAGACCGGACGTTAAATACAGTATACCTACCACAGCAGTAACAGCGATACCATTTGTTAGGACTCGTCCCCATTTAAAACGGCGCCTGCTGTCACTTTCATTTTCAGCACGAACGACAGCTTGATGTATTGCCTTTTTGAGTGCTTTCTTTGGCACTTTTATTTCGTCATACATCTGTTTTACTTGGTATTTGTCCATTTGTTTTGGTCCTCCTTTTCCAGCTCCTGTTTCAATGCTTTTCTCGCTCTTTGTAAATGTGTTTTTATTGTGCCTTCTGCCATTCCCGTTTGTTCAGCTATCATTGAAATCGAATAATCTTGAAAATAATAGAGCTGAATCGTGAGCTGAACATGTTCATCAAGTGAATCAATCGCATTTCGCAAATCCATGTATTCCTCGATATTGGCTTGATCAGTGCCAGTATCATGCTGTTTCTCTAACGGAACCAAATCTCCTTTCTTTTTATTCATGGTGAAAATGGAATTGATCAATATTCGAGTAAGCCATGTTAAAAAATACTTTGGCTCTTTTAGTTTTTCTATATGAATAAAGGCTTTATAAGCCGTTTCCTGTACAGCATCAAGTGCATCTTCTTTATTTCTCAAATAGAGATAAGCTGTTTTATATAAAGTATCCTGATGTGCCAGCATAAGCTTTTCAAAGGCGCGCGTATTTCCTTTTCTCGCCTTTGTAATCAATCTTTCTTCCTTCACCTTATCCACCTCCTATATTGTTAGATATGAAAATCGCCGAAACGGTTTCAAAAAGGTAACAAAAAAAACGCCCCTTTTTTTTGTAAAAGGGACGTTTTTCTACTCGCTATTTACTTACTCCCACTCAATCGTCGCAGGCGGCTTACTTGTAATATCGTACACCACGCGGTTAATGTGCTTCACTTCGTTTACGATACGTGTCGAAATGACTTCAAGCACATCCCACGGGATACGAGCCCAGTCAGATGTCATGCCGTCAATTGAAGTAACGGCGCGGATTCCGATTGTGTAATCATATGTTCTTGCATCACCCATTACACCAACGCTGCGGATGTCAGGAAGAACAGTGAAGTATTGCCAGATATCACGCTCTAACCCGTGATTCGCAACTTCTTCACGTAAAATCGCATCTGATTCACGAACGATTTCCAGTTTTTCTTCTGTTACTTCGCCAAGAACGCGGATACCGAGTCCCGGTCCTGGGAAAGGCTGGCGCCATACGATGTCATCGGGAATGCCGAGCTCTGTGCCAAGCGCGCGCACTTCGTCTTTGAAGAGCGTGTTTAACGGCTCGATCAATTCAAACTGCATGTCTTCTGGAAGCCCGCCGACATTGTGATGAGATTTGATCGTTTGCGCCGTTGCCGTACCGCTCTCGATGATATCAGTGTAAAGCGTTCCTTGTGCAAGATAGTCGATGCCTTTGAGCTTGTCCGCTTCATCATCGAACACGTAAATGAATTCATTACCGATGATTTTGCGTTTTTGCTCAGGATCAGAAACGCCTTTTAGTTTATTTAAGAATCTGTCTTGTGCGTCTACTTTAATGACGTTCATGTTAAAGCCTTCGCTGAATGTTTTCATAACCCCTTCAGCCTCGCCTTTACGGAGAAGACCATGGTCTACAAAGATACAAGTCAGCTGGTCACCGATCGCTTTATGAATCAAAACAGCAACAACAGAGGAATCAACGCCGCCGCTAAGCGCACAAAGAACCTGCTTATCTCCGACCGTTTCACGGATTTTTTGCATTTCAATTTCGATAAAGTTCTCCATTGACCATTTGCCTTCACATTCGCAAACGCCGAATACAAAGTTTTTCAGAAGGTCATTGCCGTATTCAGAGTGGCGCACTTCCGGATGGAACTGAACGCCGTACCATTTTTTGTCCGCTTTGCTCATCGCTGAATTCGGGCAGTGATGGCTTGTCGCGTCAACAGTGAAGCCTTCAGGAACTTCTACAACCAAATCGCCGTGGCTCATCCAAACCACTTGTTCGTTCGGAAGATCTTTGAACAAATCAGGTGCGCCTTCGATGTGGATGTTTGCTTTTCCGTATTCACGCTGGCTTGCCGCTTCAACTTTACCGCCAAGGTAATGAGTCATCAACTGCATGCCGTAGCAAATTCCCAAAACAGGAATATCAAGCTCGAAGATTTTCTCGTCACAGCGGAAAGAGTTTTCATCATACACACTGTTTGGACCGCCGGATAAAATAATTCCTTTCGGATTCATTTCTTTAATTTCTTCAGCCGTCAATGTATGGGGATGCAGCTCGCTGTATACACCGAATTCACGGATACGGCGTGTAATCAGCTGGTTATACTGACTGCCGAAATCAAGGACAAGAATCATTTCATTCACTAACTTTGTCATGGTTGTCACCTAATCTCCTCTAAGTTTTTTGACACAGAAAAAAACGAGGACAGATATGAAGCACGATCCGCCCTCTTTGGCAAGGCCGTTTGCCGGAGTCCGGTAACTCGCTCCCAGACTCCGATAATATTCACTAATTCTAACAACACGTCGATAAGCGGTCAAGACCATCTTCTTTTAATTAAATTTTCCCATAACTCTCTGGTTTCATTCCAAAGCGCCGTCGAATCTTCATTTCTGTAAAGCGCCCGTTCATAGCTTGATGTCAGCTTTGACATGTCTTCCGAGCCATATTTTCCATCGCTTCGTTTCGCATAGTCACGCAGCGTTTCACTGTCTCGTTTCGGCATGCCTCTTCTCTTCAGCTGTTTCAGCAGCGCGCCATATGCCTCAAAAAACACGTGCTGATCGCTGCGCCGCTTCAATTTTCTTACAATGAAAATAGGAATCCATAGCGAACGGAAAACATACAGAAAGATCGCTGCCAAGAGCAGGACTGCAAGAATCGCAAGCGCTCCATACCAGCCCGCCCCGGCATTTTCATGTGAAGCGGACGGTTTTTTAGAAACAGGTGTCTCCCGTTTTTCCTTTTGTTTTTCCGGCTGTTTTTTCTCTTCTTTCTGCTCTTCTTTTGTTTTCTCCGGTGAGCTGCTGCTTTCGCTGCCGGAATCCTTTGTGTCAGAAGAAGTAAACGCAGCCGGGTTTGTAAACCCTTTAGTCGGCTCAAATGTGACCCAGCCCTGTTCTGGAAAATACACCTCTACCCAGGAATGGGCGTTGTTATTGGTCACCTCGTAGATGCTGCCGTTTTTGTTTCCCGCTTCTTTATATTCGCCTGATGTATACCCCTTGACCCAGCGGGCCGGGATGCCGGCCGAACGCAGGAGCACTACCATAGCGGAAGAAAAGTTATCACAGTAGCCCATCTTTGTTTCAAACAGAAATTGATCGACATAATCCTCATCATCCTTAGGGATGGTCACGTTTTCGGTTTCATATGTGAACTGATTTGAACCTAAATAGTCCTCAACCGCTTTCACCTTATCAAACATATTATCATGATCCTGAGTCAGCTTGGCCGCAAGGGTTCTCACCCGCTCAGGCAGTGAATCCGGCAGCTGCATATAGCGGTTGCTGAATGTGTATTCCTCACTGTTGTTTCTCACTTTCACCTTTCTCAGCTCATCCAGCTTGTAGACCGGGGAATTGTACGTTACGGTATAGCTCCCCATATTTCTGATCTCACCGGCTTGTTCACTGATCGGGGAAATTTGTTCCGTGTTTCCGTTCATTTCAAGCGAGACAGCCTGCTTTGGCTGTATGGTTTTCGCACCGATCGGATACATCACATGGTTATACCCGTAGTGTTCATCAACTTTGACACGGACGGCGCTGCGCTCTGTCGCAACCTTGTGGTCAAACCATAGATTTTCAACTTTCCCTCCGCTTAGCTGATATGACATGCCTGTGTCTGTTTCAATCCAGCCTTTTCCGGTATACGTATCCTTCGTTTCCACACGGAAATACGTACGCTCTTTTCCCTGCCAAGTAAAAACAGGGGTATCATCCTGCTGAAACGGGCCGCCGAGTGATTCGTCATGGTTCCCGTATCCGATTTTGCTTTCACCAGCCGGCACACGCTCTTGATTGGTGATTTTTTTAAGAAAAGGCACCGGATCAGGCCAAGCCGGATCTGATTTCGGAGCGGCAAGTCCGAATCCCACGGCAGCCAAAATGAATACCGATAACGGCAGAAACCATTTCAGGACAGATACTTTTGGCAATGCGATTCTTTCCATCAGCTTGATGCGTTCTAAGTATAAAAGGCCAAGCATTAAGAAGCCGATCAGCACGATACGGATGACGGCAAAAGTGGCATCATATGGCGTAAAGGTATCAAGAATCGTAATATACGCTACTGTCATCATAAAGAAAAATAAGATTCTTCTCTGGTAAATCACCCAATAATGAAGGAGATAGACCAGCAGCCACAGCAGCACAAAAAACAGCAGGGTCCGAAACGAAGGAATCATGTCATTCCATTGCCCTGATTGTATCAGCGTGATATTCAAATAGACATCCCGCAAAAAAGAGCCGACCCAGTTCAAGTCAAATATGGACCCTTGATAAAACAGGATGTGCACCGAGATCAACGTAAATAAGACACAAAAAGGAACGGTGACAAACCACCTCATTCTGAAAAAACTCAGTAGAAACGTCAAGCCGATAAAGATAATAAAAAAGCCCGTATGTTTCGTATCTGTAAAACGGTCAAGCGGCCTGAGCCACTCCCACAGCAATAAAAACGCCAGAAAATAAAATAGCAGCAAGCTCAAACGGCTTCCCTTCTGATCATCGTGCGGCATGTGCACCGTCACCCCTCTTTCTAAACAACACGCGAAACTCGTCCGCCCCTCATGACCTGAACTCTGATTTGGCGTTTCATCATGCGTTCGACCATGACATTTTCAGCTTGAGAAAGCTCAGCGTCTTTCTCTTTTGCCAGAATCACTGTAAACCGGCCTCCCCCGGCTTCTGCTAAGTTCAACAAATCTTCCGTGAACTGCCCCGTGACGATCACCTTATCAGCTTTGCGAACAGACGGCTTACCCAGCTCCTCCCGTACATATCGGCTTACCGGGTCAGCCGCATCACAATGAACGACGGCTAAATGCCGAAGCATGCGCTTAAAATGCTGCTCCCCTTCTTGAATAGGAAAAAGCGTTTTTTCCTTTCCGACTGAGGCCAAACCTGCCCCCGCGCCGCTTTGTAAAACAGAATGAAGAATCGAAGCTGACACAGAAACGACCTCTTCGAATGCTTCAGAGGAAAAACGGTCCATCAGAAGAAACAGATTTTTGCTTCGAGACGGTTCAAATTCCTTCGTCATCAGCTGGCTCCGCCGTGCAGAAGTCTTCCAGTCTAACGCGGCAAACCGGTCTCCCGGCTGGTAATCCCGAACACTCGCTGCGACTGCGGAATGGTGCTGATGAACCGGAGAAGAACCGCTTACACCATCTTCCTGATGCCTCTCATTCACCTGATAAGAAAGACGCTGAAAGGATGGATAGACAAACAGGGTATCATCCAGCTCATAAAAAGCTGTTTTTTCAATCAAGCCGAGAACGTCCCCGGTTCGTACCCTGACAGCATGAAAATGATGTTCTCCGCGCGGTACGCGAGCTAATTCATACGACATCGTCATACGCCGTTTAAACCAAGGAAAAACGAGACGTTTGGCCGCGGCTTCGTCTCGGTTCAATGACTCGATTCCTTCTGGCAGGCAATCTTCAATCACCATATACATCAGCGGAAACGGCAGCTTCCTTCTCAGCGTTACCGACACGCCCAGCCTGTCCCCCGCTTGCAATTGTGTTTTGGCCATTTGCCGTGAAGCCTGGAAAGAGCGGAGCGGATACAACGCCAGCAGCCCGGCATACACGACAAAAGGGAGAAACGCGTAAAACAAAAACCAGCTGACAAAGCCGCCTTGAAACATCGCGTAAGAAAAAACAGCAGCCGTCAATAGCGTTAATACAATCAGCTTCCACCCATATACCAGCCATTGCGTCTTCTTCATCAGCGGATCGACGACCTTTGAACCGGTACCTTCACAATGGACATGATCTCCCGTACGATCGCGCCTGCCTCGATTCCTTCAAACTTCGCCTCTGGCTGCAGCAGCATCCGGTGCGGAAGCGCGAAAGGAGCCAAATATTGAATATCATCCGGAATGACATAGTCGCGATGATGGAGCAGCGCATATGCTTGGGCCGCTTTCATGAGAGCGATTGATCCGCGCGGACTGACACCTAATTGAACAGAGGCATGCTGTCTCGTTTTCTGCACGATTTCCACAATATATTCTTTAATGCTGTCATC
This sequence comes from Bacillus sp. 11C, assembly GCF_055486375.1. Taxonomy (NCBI): domain Bacteria; kingdom Bacillati; phylum Bacillota; class Bacilli; order Caryophanales; family Bacillaceae; genus Bacillus; species Bacillus sp. 11C. The sequence goes on along the minus strand of NZ_JBUPVZ010000009.1, from coordinate 35,521 downwards.
GGCACGGACATTTTGCACTTCCCGCTGCAAACGGATGAAGTCTTCTTTTGAAATAACCGGCTCAAGCGTCTCAATCGGATGGCTTTTTTCCTGAAGAGATAAGACGTCCAGCTCCTCATTAAAGGTCGGATAACCCATGCGAAGTTTGAATAAAAAACGGTCAAGCTGGGCTTCCGGCAATGGGTACGTCCCTTCATATTCGAACGGGTTTTGCGTTGCCATCACAAAAAACGGAGCCGCAAGCGGCATCGTATGGCCATCTACCGTTACACTTCCTTCTTCCATCGCTTCAAGCAAAGCAGACTGTGTCTTCGGAGAGGTACGGTTGATTTCATCGGCCAGCACGATATTTCCCATAATCGGGCCGGGACGGTATTCAAATTCCATCGTTTTCGCATTATAGATGGACACGCCTGTGACATCAGATGGCAGCAAATCCGGAGTGAATTGAATTCTTTTGAAATCGGCGCCGATTGACTTTGCCAGCGCGCGGACCATCATCGTTTTACCGACTCCGGGCACATCCTCAAGCAGCACATGCCCTTTGGCAAGAATGGCTGCTAAGCTGAGTACGGCGATGTCTCGTTTTCCAACCATTACTTTATTAATATGTTCAACTGCTTTCCCCAGCAAAGGATGCAGGTCTTCTTGGTATGCCATTCTTTTCCTCCTAGTCATCTACAAAATTCATCATATTGTAACCTAACTTTACCACAAAAAGCGATTTGTATAAAAAAACGATTCTAGCAAATTGTTTCCAATAAAGCAGAATAAATCACACCAAAAAAGCTTCCTATGACAGGAAGCTCAATTATTTGCGTTCTAAAGGTTCCATATGAACATGTGAATAATCAATCGCATGCTCCTCCTTCATTCTCCGCTCAATTTCATTGGCAATATCGTGGCTTTCCGTAATATTTAAATCAGCGGATACTTCAACCACCACATCAACGTAGACCGTACTGCCCAAGTATCTCGCTTTAATATCTTTTAAACGGCGTACACCTGGAATCTTTTCGATTGTCTGTTTATAAGCTGAAATGTCTTTTACGTCGAATCCATCTGTCAAAGAGTGAGACGATTCTTTAAAAATATCCCATGCCGTTTTGCAAATGAGCAGACCGATCACAAACGCCGTGACCGTATCAATCCAAGCAAGGCGGAATTGCGCAGCCGTAATTCCGATAAACGTGCCGACGCTGACGAACGCATCCGATTTATTATCAGCGGCCGCGGCAAGGAGCGCATGGCTCTTCACCTTTTTGGCCAGCCTTTTATTGTACTGGTACACCATAAGCATCAGGACTGCCCCGCCCGCTGCCGTCCAAGCCGCAATCATATCCGGTGTCTCTTGTTTAGGAGAAAAAATAGATTCTCCGGCGCTGAACAGCACTTGCAGTCCGACAACCATCATAATAAAGGATGCGATAAGTGATGCAATCGTTTCCGCCCGAAAGTGGCCGTATGGATGATCTTCATCAGGAGGCTTTTGAGAGATGCGAAGGCCGATCAGCACAGCAACAGAAGCAATAATATCAGTTGTGTTATTAAACCCGTCTGCCATAAGCGCTTCCGAGTGAAAGAAATAACCGATGATCAGCTTAATCGCGGACAGGACAAGATACGCGGAAATGCTGACAATAGCCCCGGCTTCTCCCTTTTTCAGTTCATCGTATCTCTCCATACAAAACCTCCTCTCCGCTCGTGAATTCCTATTATAATGATACAAAGCTGAATAGCAGTGGGTCTACAGAAACATGATTCACTCGCCACAGAAAAATAGTTATGGCGGAACACTGTTTCTCTAAACCAATTTACTTTCTCCTCTAAAAATCCCTTAAAATTCAATGCCGCCAATACCTCTGCGATCTTCAATATTTTAAAACATTACGCTAGCTCCAAAAATGAATAATTAACGAAACATTTTTTCTTTTAATCCAAGCTTATCTGCTGAAAACACCACAAACAAAAACCTACAAATTTGAAATAAACTGTTATATTTTCTTACACGAATTTTCGACAAACTGTATATTTATGATAGAGTTTCAATTATCATAATATTCAGTAATAGTTTCATTCTTTAAGGAGGTAATTTATGAACCAGTCTCAATCAGGATTAAAAAAAGAATTAAAGACCCGCCATATGACCATGATTTCGATCGCGGGCGTGATCGGAGCCGGCCTATTTGTAGGCAGCGGTTCAGTCATTCACTCGACCGGTCCTGGTGCTATCGTTTCTTACGCGCTAGCCGGCTTACTGGTTATTTTCATCATGAGAATGCTCGGTGAAATGTCTTCCGTAAACCCGACGAGCGGATCGTTTTCCCAATACGCTCATGACGCCATCGGGCCATGGGCCGGATTTGCAATCGGCTGGCTGTATTGGTTTTTCTGGGTCGTCGTTATCGCGATTGAAGCAATTGCCGGAGCCAGCATCATTCAATACTGGTTCCACGATATTCCTCTGTGGCTCACAAGCTTAATTTTGACCGTATTGCTCACACTGACCAATATTTATTCCGTTAAATCATTCGGTGAATTCGAATATTGGTTCTCCCTTATTAAGGTCGTTACGATTATTTTGTTTTTAATTATTGGATTCGCTTTCATTTTTGGATTCGCACCAGGAAGCAGTCCAGTGGGCCTCTCCAACTTGACGGGCCAAGGCGGATTTTTCCCGCAAGGCATCAGCTCCGTATTGCTTGGCATTGTCGTCGTTATTTTTTCCTTTATGGGAACGGAAATCGTTGCTATCGCTGCAGGAGAAACATCCAATCCGTTGGAATCCGTGACCAAAGCGACGCGTTCCGTTGTGTGGCGCATCATTGTCTTTTACGTCGGCTCTATTGCCGTTGTCGTTGCGCTTTTGCCTTGGAATTCAGCCAATATTTTAGAAAGTCCGTTCGTCGCTGTGCTCGGGCATATCGGTGTTCCCGCTGCCGCCCAGATTATGAATTTTATCGTCCTCACCGCTGTACTCTCTTGCCTGAATTCAGGTTTGTACACCACATCCAGAATGCTGTATTCACTTGCAGAAAGAAACGAAGCACCGCGCCGCTTTATGAAATTAAGCAAAAAAGGTGCTCCCGTACAGGCGATTGTTGCCGGTACACTTTTCTCATATATCGCGGTTGTGATGAATTACTTTTCTCCTGATACCGTCTTTTTATTTTTAGTCAATTCATCAGGCGCAATTGCACTGCTCGTCTATCTCGTCATCGCTGTTTCCCATTTGAGAATGCGTAAAAAACTTGAAAAAACGAACCCTGAAGCTTTAAAGATTAAAATGTGGCTCTTCCCATACTTAACCTACGTGACCATTATCGCCATCTGCGGGATTTTAGTATCTATGGCATTCATTGATTCCATGAGAGACGAGCTGCTGCTGACAGGCGTCATCACAGGAATCGTTCTGATTTCTTATCTTGTGTTCAGAAAACGCAAGGTGAGCGAAAAAGCGGCAGCCAAGTCTGTCACACATCAGCAGCCCGACATCCTCCCTTAATGCTGATCAAATCCTAAACGGACTCCCGTTTAGGATTTTGTTATTTCTTCTTCGGGCAGGCAGCGGCACGCCATTTTTTTTTGTAACCATCACGCCCTTATTGTCATTAACTATAATACCAATATAGAAAATTTAGATAAGGACAGATGAAAAATGATACTTGAAAAATTTGCGGATGCTCTCCCAATCCCAGATACACTAAAGCCTGTTCAGCAAACAAAAGAAAAGACATACTACGAAGTCACTATGGAAGAATGCACTCACCAACTCCACCGCGATCTCCCCCCGACCCGCCTTTGGGGCTACAACGGCTTATTTCCGGGGCCTACCATTGAGGTCAAAAGAAATGAGAACGTTTATGTGAAATGGATGAATCACCTTCCTTCAACGCATTTCCTTCCGATTGACCATACGATTCATCACAGCGACAGCCAGCATGATGAGCCCGAAGTAAAGACTGTTGTTCATTTACACGGAGGCGTCACGCCAGATGATAGTGACGGGTATCCGGAAGCTTGGTTTTCCAAAAACTTTGAGCAAACAGGCCCTTATTTCAAACGAGAGGTTTATCATTATCCGAATCAGCAGCGCGGTGCTATTTTGTGGTATCACGATCACGCCATGGCGCTTACCAGGCTGAATGTCTATGCCGGACTCGTCGGCGCTTATCTCATTCACGATCCAAAGGAAAAACGCTTAAAGCTGCCTTCCGGCGAATACGACATACCGCTTCTTATCACAGACCGCACGATCAACGAGGACGGTTCTTTGTTTTATCCAAACGGACCGGAAAACCCTTCCCCGACACTTCCCAATCCTTCAATCGTTCCGGCTTTTTGCGGAAAAACCATACTGGTGAATGGGAAGGTTTGGCCATACTTGGAGGTCGAACCGAGGAAATACCGCTTCCGCGTCATCAACGCCTCCAATACGAGAACCTATAATCTGTCACTCGATAACGGCGGAGAATTTATTCAGATCGGTTCAGACGGCGGGCTTCTTCCGCGCTCTGCTAAACTGAACTCTTTCAGTCTTGCACCTGCTGAACGTTATGATATCATCATTGATTTCACAGCCTATGAAGGACAATCGATCATTTTGGCAAACAGCGCAGGCTGCGGCGGTGACGTCAATCCCGAAACAGATGCGAATATCATGCAATTCAGAGTCACAAAACCATTGGCACAAAAAGATGAAAGCAGAAAGCCGAAGTACCTCGCCTCGTACCCTTCGGTGCAGAATGAAAGAATCCAAAACATCAGAACACTGAAACTGGCAGGCACCCAGGACGAATACGGCAGACCTGTCCTTCTTCTCAATAACAAACGATGGCACGACCCTGTCACAGAAGCACCAAAAGCCGGCACAACTGAAATATGGTCCATTATCAATCCGACACGCGGAACACATCCGATTCACCTGCATCTGGTCTCCTTCCGTGTATTAGACCGCCGGCCATTTGATATCGCACGTTATCAAGAAAGTGGGGAATTGTCCTATACAGGCCCGGCTGTTCCGCCGCCTCCAAGTGAAAAGGGCTGGAAAGACACCATTCAAGCTCACGCCGGTGAAGTCCTGAGAATCGCGGCGACATTCGGGCCATACAGCGGACGATACGTTTGGCACTGCCATATTCTTGAGCATGAAGATTATGACATGATGAGACCGATGGATATAACAGATCCCCAATCCCCGTAAATAACCCGACAAACTTGCCTCTCGCAGGCAAGTTTTTTCTTTAAGAAACTTTTGGCCCCATTTTTCGTATAACATAAAAACAGCAATAAGGAGCGTTTTTATGCTGACAAACAGTCTTAGCGAAAAGACAAAACAATACATTTCCATTTATGCCGAATTAAAATCAAAATTAAAATGGAAAGTTGCACAAGATCAGATATTAATACTCATTTCGTCTGCATATATTGTGAATAAAAGAGAGTTTGATTTTGAGCGCTTTTATGATTTGAGCAGCTATATCAAATCAAACATCGGCAGCTTCTCGACACTCAATTCCCACCACCGCTTTACAGTTGCTTCCATTCTGGACATTCATTTTCAGCATGAGGCAAAACAAACGTTTCTGACTTTCATCGACGTATACAATGAAATGGTGAAGATTGGATATAAGCGGGATATATTCACGTACCTTTCCGCCCTGATCCTGCTCACCGGCAAATCAGACACAACAAACCTAAGAGAACAGATGAACACGGGGCTTTCTGTTTATCGGCAGATGAAGAAAAATCATTATTTCCTCACTTCACCCCAGAATGTTCCGCTTGCCGTATTGCTTGGCGAAAACGGAAAAGGTTTGCAGGCGCTAAACAAGGCGGAAACATGCTATCAGCTGCTGGCGGCCAACGGGTTTAAAAAAGGGCAGTACTTACATCAGGTCAGCCATATTCTGGCCTTGCAAAGTGAAAAAGACCCTGAAACGCTTGTTTCCCATTGCAAACATATATTTCAATCCATCACTGCATCTTTCAAAAAGCCTAAGGATTATCATTATCCAGACCTTTCCTTTCTCACATTTCTGGAAGAGCCAGATATCAAAACCGTTTTGGCTATCGCTCGCGAATTAAACCAAGAAAAAGCATTTAAACGGCAAAAGGAGATTAATTTTAAAATTGCTGTCTGCTTATATCTCAGTGAGTATATGGAGAACAATCTGCTGATGGAATCAGGCCTATACACCGCAATCGAAGCGGCAATTCAGGCTCAGCAGACAGCCGCGACAGCTGCCATCATCAGCTCAACAGCAGCCATTCATTCTCAAGACGGAAACTAGAGGAGGAGAAACATGCCATACATCACATTAGAAGATCAGACACGTCTATACTATGAAACGCACGGGAGCGGTACACCGATCCTGTTTATACACGGGGTGCTGATGAGCGGGCAGTTTTTTCATAAACAATGTTCAGCACTATCTGCCAATTATCAGTTTATTCGTCTCGACCTTAGAGGACACGGCGAATCCGACAAAGTGCTTCACGGCCACACCATTTCCCAATACGCCCGCGACGTAAGGGAGTTTCTAAAAGCAATGGAGCTTGATCGTGCCGTTCTCGCCGGCTGGTCAATGGGCGCTTTTGTCGTATGGGATTATCTCAATCAATTTGGGAATGATAACATACAAGCCGCTGTGATCATCGACCAATCCGCTTCCGACTATCAGTGGGAGGGCTGGAAACACGGCCCGTTTGATTTTGACGGTTTAAAAACGGCGATGCACGCCATTCAGACTGATCCGCTGCCATTCTACGAAAGCTTCATTCAGAATATGTTCGCGGAACCGCCTGCTGAGACAGAAAAAGAATGGATGCTGGCAGAAATCCTCAAACAGCCGGCTGCCATTTCAAGCACGATTTTATTTAACCAAACGGCTGCTGATTACCGCGGCACCCTTCAAAACATCACTGTACCGACATTGCTTTGCTTCGGGGAAGACCGCAAATTTTTCTCTACAGCAGCTGGAGAACACTTGCGCGGCAAAATTTCCAACTCAACGCTCGTCACCTTTTCTAACAGCAGCCATTGCCCGTTTTTAGAAGAGCCTGATGCTTTTAACAGTACACTCCTCTCCTTTTTAGATGGTCTGATTGGAAAGCCATAAAGAAAAAGGAATTAGGAGATTGGGGAAAAGTATGAGACAATAAGAAATGTGCAGTTAAAATACATGAGGGAAGAAGTGACTTTATGTCTTACTATAATAAACGTAATCAAGAACCGCTGCCTAAAGAAGATGTGAGTACTTGGGAATGCACAAAAGAAGACTGCAACGGCTGGAGCAGAAAAAACTTTGCCAGCAGTGACTCGCCATCATGCCCTTTGTGCGGCAGCAAAATGATTGACGGCATCCGTTCATTAGTGAATCTCCAAAACAACGGTCAAACGAAAACAAGCTAGCTCTTCCCTATAAACAAATGCAGTCTCCTGCAAGCAAACATTCCCCGAACGGAGACGCAAATTCTATATCCAGACTAAAAGCCTCCATTTCAAAAGTGGCCTGAAACAAAGAAAGAAGCCCAAAACTGTAAACATTTGGGCTTTTTCGTTTCTCTCTATGGTATAATATAGATACCGAAGAGGTGATAACATGATCGCAAACCAGCAGCAAAAAGACCTGAAACAAAGAGCTCAGGTCAAAAAGCTGAACCTTGCCGTCAACTCATATGTTGAACTCCTGTTTTTGTCGATACCGCTGATCCATTTCTTTAAATGGCTCGGATCATTAGCCCTGCATCTCGTCCATTAAAAAACCACTCAGCCCATGCCGAGTGGTTTTTTCAGCTAATAACAGAAAAGCTGTTGATGATGCCGTTCGGATTTTCCCACACTTTTTTGAACGTCTTATTTTCTAAGTTATAGGAATAAATCGTCCGAACCTTCGCTTCACGCCCTGTTTCATCCTTCAGTTTTTTAGCTCCCTTGGCTTCGGCGAGAAAATAAATTTTCTTTCCATCCTTAGAAAACTGCGGCTGAGCGTCAATTAACAGCTTAAAGTTTTTTTGATTCGAAATGATATTTTCATATTTTTTCGCATCCGCATTCAGCATCTGAATAGAAGCTGTTTGCTCCGTGCCTTTTTGTGTATATGATGTAAACAACATACGTTTATCATCATCAGAAACAGCAATATCGCTGATAAACTGGTCAAGGCTCTTAAGCTCATCAAATTTGTTTTGACGGCCTGACGCAAAATGAATCGTTGTCGGTTCAGGATCGATCCCCTTTTCGTTCGCTTCATCTGTTTTCTTGTAATCTTCTTCTACAGAATAATGAAGCAATGCAAAAGAATCTGTTTTTTTGTTATAAAAGAAGCTGCTGACGCTGTCATCCTGATCATTCACGGCAGGATAAAGGTTTTTGTATTTCTTCGTTTTCAGATCAAAGGATGCGATCCGAAAATTGCTTTCGTCCGCTTTTCCTAAACGGAAATAGATGGTTGAACGGTCCCTCGATAAAAACAAGCTGTCCGCACTCTCAGCGCCTTTATACAGCATCATCTTTTTATTAGACTTTAGATCCAGCTTAAAGAGCCTCATTTCATTTTGATCATTATTGCCCGTATAATAGAGCACCCGCTGCTTTTGATCCAAGGCAAATGCCGGATAGCTGGTTAGCTCCTCCTCATGGATCACCTTGTCATTTTCATAATACTTCGTCAGCAGATCGGTATTCGTGATCGAAACGAGCAGCTGATCACCGCTTTCCGTATTGACTGAAACATCAGCAACGCTCTCATGGCTTTTATCCTTTACAACATAAAACACAAAGCCCGCTGCCGCTATCACGACTGTTAACAATAATATGATTCTTTTTTTCATCTCTTATCTCCACCAATAGAAAAAGCAAGAATGTGACTTCTTGCTTTACAGATTATATATGTAGATTAATAGCTGTAATGTCCCGCTACTTTTCCTTTGCTTAATGGGTATCCAAGCGCTTTAAACGCTTTAGGGCTTACATCCAGTACTGCATGAGGCATTCTGCCAACATCATTTTTGTAAACCGTAATCACCTTTTTAGGCTTCGCTTTTGCATAAGCTCTGATTTTTGTCCCGTTTTTAGGAACATCAAATCCGATCTTGGTCGCACAGTCCCAGTGCCCAAGTTTTTTTCCTGAAGAGCCTTTTTTCCCGACTCCATTATACCAAGTAATATTTCCATTCACATGTTTCGCACTGGCATCTGCTGAAAAACTGAAAGCTCCCAAAGTACTTCCTACTAAGATAAAAGCGGCTAAAATGACTTTCTTCAACATTTCGTCCCCCTGTTTGTTAACATCTAGAAAAATTATACACGATCAACCAGGGAATTTTTATTTCAATATCCTTACAGTAATGTTACAAAGTCAGAATAGTTACCAATGCTAAAATAAACCATGGAAGATTATCCTATTATAATTGGAATATAAGCGTTATAATTGTTGATAGAGTAGTTATCGCATTCAATATGAACGAACCATGACCGTATTGTTCAAACCAAATTTCATAGTTATGTAAACGATTCATACTCTCTCATAATAAAGAAAAAAGAGTGTGCGAGACTCTTTTTTCTTCAAAGTTTCTTTTTTTAAAAACGCAAATTACATTATATAAAATTTTCATTTCTTTTTTGGTTTTAAAAATGGCGATTTTGTGAACAGTTCATATTGATCAGTGCGGAATTACTCATATAAAAAGATATAGGAGTGGTAATCCATGAAGGCAGCAAGATGGCATAACCAAAAGGATATCCGTATTGAAAATATTGAAGAGCCAAAAACAGAGCCGGGAAAAGTAAAGATCAAAGTCAAATGGTGCGGTATCTGCGGCAGTGATTTACACGAGTATCTTGGCGGCCCGATCTTTATTCCGGTTGACAAACCACATCCATTAACGAATGAAACAGCACCTGTCACAATGGGCCATGAATTCTCCGGTGAAGTTGTTGAAGTCGGCGAAGGCGTTGAAAATTATAAAGCAGGAGACCGAGTCGTAGTCGAACCGATTTTTGCAACACACGGTCACCAGGGCGCCTACAACCTTGATGAACAAATGGGATTCCTCGGCTTAGCCGGCGGAGGCGGCGGTTTCTCTGAATACGTCTCTGTAGATGAAGAGCTGTTGTTCAAACTTCCTGAGGAATTATCATATGAACAAGGCGCTCTTGTTGAGCCTTCCGCGGTCGCTTTATACGCTGTCCGCTCAAGCAAAATCAAAGCCGGTGACAAAGCGGCTGTATTCGGCTGCGGACCGATCGGGCTTCTTGTGATTGAAGCGCTGAAGGCTGCTGGCGCGACTGACATTTACGCTGTCGAGCTTTCACCTGAACGCCAGCAAAAAGCTGAGGAGCTTGGAGCCATCATCGTTGATCCGTCCAAAACAGATGATGTAGTCGCTGAAATTGCAGAACGTACTGGAGGCGGTGTCGAAGTAGCATTCGAAGTCACTGGCGTTCCAGTGGTACTGCGGCAAGCGATCCAATCCACTACAATTGCCGGTGAAACAGTCATTGTAAGCATTTGGGAAAAAGGCGCTGAAATCCACCCGAACGATATCGTCATCAAAGAACGTACAGTCAAAGGAATTATCGGATACCGCGACATCTTCCCGGCTGTATTGTCATTAATGAAAGAAGGTTATTTTGCAGCTGACAAACTTGTAACGAAAAAAATCGTATTAGACGATTTGATCGAGGAAGGCTTCGGGGCTCTTATTAAAGAGAAAAACCAAGTCAAAATCCTTGTCAGACCTAACTAATGGAACAAAAAAGAATCCGCACACAGATGCGGATTCTTTTTATATTCCTTATCCAACCACTTCAGAGCTGGAATCTTTCTTCGCCCCGCCGCGAACATAAGCGCGGAAATTATCCTCCAGCTGCTCAAGCGAAAGCCCTTTCGTTTCCGGTAAAAATGTCTTCACAAAAAATACAGAGCAAATTCCTAGTACAACGAAGATAAAGAACGTTGTGGACAGCCCAATCGCGGCCAGCAATATCGGAAAAGTGAAACTGACTGCAAAATTCACCATCCACAGACAGAATACCGTGACGCCCATTCCCAAACCGCGAAGGCGGAGCGGGAAAATCTCAGAAAGCATCAGCCACGTCACTGGCGAGATCGCACCCTGCTGAAATGCAAGGAATGTCACTGTTAACGACAGAACCACATATGGAAGAGCCGGTGATCCTTCGAGCACAAGTGAGAATATCCCGATCAGCAATAATGCCGTTGTCGTACCGATCAAACCTGTCATCAGCATCGGCCGGCGGCCAACTTTCCCTAGCAACCAGATTCCGACGAATGTTGCCAATACCGAAATCACGCCATTCGCGATATTTCCGATTAATGCGGCTTTCGTTTGAAAACCGGCATCTCTTAAAATTTCAGTACCATAATACATAATTGAGTTTACACCTGTAATTTGCTGTACAATCGCAATCCCGATTCCAATGAACACAATCCGGCGCACCCACGGTACCGCAAGATCTTTAAACGTCGCTTTTTCAAGCTTATCTTCTTTTTTGAAAGCGAATTCAATTTCTTCCAGCTCAGACGCAGCCTGCTTTTCATCCCTAATTTTTTTCAAAACCCGCAAAGCATCTTCTTTTCTCCCTTTAGAGACGAGCCAGCGAGGACTCTCAGGCATTCTAAGCATACCGAAAAACAAGAATACCGCAGGGAGCGACGCAATGACGAGCATAAATCTCCACACATTGGAGCTGTCTCCCATTGTTGTTCCGAGGATCGCATTAAAAATAAAGGCCAAAAGCTGTCCCGATACAATCATCAGTTCATTCTGCGTCACCATCCGCCCCCTGCTTTCCATAGGAGACATCTCCGCTAAATAGGCAGGAACCGTAACTGATGCGCCCCCGACCGCAATTCCGAGCACAAAACGGGAGATAATCATGATCGTTACATTTGGAGCAAACGTACACCCGAGCGTTGAAATGAAAAATATAACAGCGAGGAACAAAATATTTTTGCGGCGGCCGTTAAAATCAGACATCCTGCCGCCAAACACGGCACCCAGTGCGGCTCCAAAAAGAAGTGAACTGGTGACAAGCCCCTCTGTGAAGGCATTGAGGTTAAGCTGGTCCGGCTCTCCCATATACGGCAAAGCTCCATTAAGCACTCCCGTATCATAACCGAAGAGGAGACCGCCGAAAGTCGAGACTATAATAACTGTACGTAAAAATGACATTTGATTACCTTGTTTATTCATACTGTTTCCCCCAGTCTTTTTCAAAATCGATTACTGCGTATTTCAAAAACTTATTCTAGGGTTGCTGCTTTTCTTACATCTGGTGAGCAGGCTTCAGAAAAAATTGTTCATGTTTATCCAATGGCCTTATACCCTTCCCTTCTGCTTAGCCTCTCAGTTCTTTTGGAAGCGATTTCATTTTCATCTAAAAGAACAGTGAGCATTTCTTTGCACATATACTCGACAACTTGTTACTTTATAGTCACTTGATAGTTCTATTTTAGTAATATAATAGTGACATTTTTGTTACTTCTGATATTATCATAATTATAAAAACACTTACAGTCAATATAAATTTCTGAAAATTTTTTTATCTAATCAAAGAAAAATCATCAATTCAAGGGGAAAATGAACTTTTTTCTTTGTGAAAATAAGTAAATCTAGTCAAAATCTCTGTGAGTTTCTGTTTATCTGCTATCAACGACAAGATGGGTAACTGTTGGGTAACTCCTCCTGTTTTTCTTCTATACAATGACTTTCTTATCAAACATTTGAACAATTGTTTCAGACTAAAGGTAAGAGGAAATAAAAAAGAAAAGATGGCTGGCTAAGGGAGGCAACAAAATTGAATGAGGTTTATGTCATTGCAGGCCTTTTATTGTTAACAGCAGGCATGATCGATTTTTTATGGACCACATTATGGTTAGAGAGCGGCGCAGGCCCGATCACCAGATGTTTGTCAGCATGGCTGTGGAAAGGCTTCCGCAAAATCAGCGGAGACCACGCAAAGGTTCTCAGCACGGCAGGTCCTCTGCTGTTATGCCTGACGTTAGTGATATGGATCATTTTATTTTGGGGCGGATGGTTTTTGATTTTTTCAAGTGACCCCCATTCACTCGTGGAAACTCAATCGAATGACCCGGCATCCTGGTCAGATCGAATTTATTTTGCCGGCTATGTCATGTTTACATTAGGGAATGGCGACCTCGCACCGAACGGACACCTATGGAAGCTGGTCACGGTCATAGAAACCGCTCATGGCCTGCTTACCATCACATTTTCTGTCACCTATTTGATTTCTGTATTGAGTGCGGTTAATCAAAAGCGTTCATTTGCCCAAAGTGTATTAAGTATGGGGCGCGACGGAACAGAAATTGTCAAGAATGCATGGAATGGCAAAGACTTTCACGACATTGATTTTCTTCTTGTCACGATTTCATCAGACTTGGGAAAGCTGACTGCTCAGCATTACGCCTTCCCTATCCTTCATTTTTACCACAGCACGCAGCGTCAGGAATCATCCATTATAGCCGTCACTGTATTGGATGAAGCATTAACCATTTTGAAATACGGCATCCCTGAACAATATCAGCCGAATCAGCTTCACATCAAAGAAACACGCTCAAGTATCAAAAACTACTTAGATACCGTTCATACCGCCTATATCCATTCGGCTGAACAAGTACCGGCGGAACCAGATATCACAAAGCTTCAACAATCAGGCATACCAACTTTATCAAAGAAAACATTTCAAACGACCATCAATTCTTTACAGGAACGTCGTCAATTGCTGCTGGGCATTGTCCAAGCGGGTGCCCGAAAATGGCCTGTTCAGGATTCTACTGAATAAAAAAGTCCGGAGTGTCTGATCACTCCGGACTTGTCACTATATCATTCTCACACAAGCTTCTGGCCGCAATTCGGGCAAAAATTAGCTTCACCGGTTTTTGTTCCGCAGTTCGGACGAAAATTAGGTTTGCCTCCGTTGCCTGATGGCTGTACCTGCTGATTCTGATTCATTTGATTGGCCATATTCATTCCCATCATCATTCCAGCCATATCAGAAGCCGCTCCGCCTCCGCTCATCTTTCCGAGTGCCATTCCATCAGCCATTTACATTTGCTGGTATCTGCGCACATCCCCAACCATACCATAGGAAGCGTTCTTCGTAATCATATCCTGAACTTCTTGAGGATAATTAAAGCTCATGATTTGAAAACCAGTGATCGTCATTCCGTCGCCGATTAATTGCATATCTAACGTATTGACAAAAAGCACCTCGGCGCGCATGCCGCTGTTTCTGTCTTAACCTTAGCCAAATCGCTAGTCATGTTTCTTAAATGATATACCATTTTCTCTGGAATTTAAGCTTTGTCCAATAAAGCATTGATATTCGCTGACATAATATCTTTGAATCTCACAATTATACTCATGATGTCATTTCCACCCAAATTTAATGAATCATTAAAAATGTAATTCTTTAATAAAAAATTACACTTCAAGGTAAAACAACTAACTTTTCACCTGAATTAAGTACAAAAATATAAATAAGATGCCTCCCAAAAGTCCAAAGACTTTCAAGAAACATCCTCAATGATTTACAAAGAAACTTCAATCTCATCCATGCTTGGCAGTGCATCAATCGCTCCAATTTTCGTGCACACAAGAGCTCCCACCTTATTGGCAAAGGACACAATGTCCCGCAGCTTCGCAAAATCAGCATCTACGGATTGAATCTGATCCGTGTTTGCCAATCGATATAAAGCAGCACCGACAAAAGCGTCTCCCGCCCCTGTTGAGTCAATTGATGTAACCGGAATGCTCGGAATGATTTCATGATCTTTTCCATTCGAAAGAAGAGTTCCGCTTTTCCCAAGTGTCACAGCAACAATTTTGGCTCCAATCTCATGAAGGATCGCAACACCCTTTTCATGATCCTTCGCACCGCTGATGATCTCCAGCTCCTCGTCACTGACTTTCACAACATCACTTACAGCAATCGCTCTTTTTGCGACACTTACAAACTCCGAAACCCTCCCCTTCCATAAATCCTCACGATAGTTAGGGTCGAACGAAATAAACTGTCCATTTTCTTTCGCAATCGACATCAGCTGTAAATAGGCTGAGCAAAACGGATCTGATAACAATGCCGTCGCTGAGCCGAAATGAAGGATTTTCGCTTCGTTTAATTTATCCTGGTCAATATCCTCCAGCGTAAACAAAGCGTCCGCGCCTCTATTAAAAACAAAATCGCGCTCCCCATTTTGTTTTAATGAAACAAAAGCAAGCGTTGTAGGCGCTTTCTCATCCATGACCAGCATAGAGGTATCCACCTGTGCAGCGTCCAATGTTTTCTTCAGAAAATACCCAAACGGATCCTTGCCTACTTTTCCGCTGAAAGCGGCGTCTCCGCCCAGCTTAGCAATCGCTGCCGACACATTCGCCGGTGCCCCCCCGGCACTTTTCAAGAAATGGCGGCCTTCCATTAAATCAACATCCACATCGGTACAAAAGAAATCAATTAACAATTCTCCAATACAAACAACAGATTGGCTTCCCACATTATCACACTCATTTGTCAGTTCTCGATTATAGTTTCAGTATAGTGCTTTCTGTCATAAATACAACCGTTTACATAGAATATTTTAAATTTTACGTATACTCACCTTGCAGCCCTTTTCTCCAGATCAGACATCATCTGCTTATATTTTTTTTCAGTTAAAGGATAAAAAGAAATGAGAATAATAGACAGCAGAATGAACAATCCCGGAATGAGCGCATTCATATTTTTAATCGCATTCAATGACGATGCCGTCTGATCAGTATTCGCGGCATACCCGGCGATTCCGAGATAAACGGCCGAAAATGACCCGGCTAACGCGACTCCGAACTTATTGATGAAGCTCATGCTCGAAATCACCACGCCATCGGCCCGGACTCCGGTTTTCCATTCCGCATAATCGACACAATCAGCAACCATTCCCCAAGCAAGGGTATTCAAAGGCGTCGTGAAAAATCCAGAAACGAAAAGCCAAAAGAAAATAAGCGGAATCGAAGAATACGATGTAAACTGAAGGCCGGCGTAAGAAAGAAGCGATAGAGCCGCCGTGATGATCATGACTTGTTTTCTGCCCCACTTCTCAGAAAAGAAAGGAATAAACAGATTGCTGATCAGCGCTGCTCCGAAAAATAAAACGGTACCCAAAAACACGAATTCTTTATGATTGACGTTATACGTAAAATAGTACACCATCGTGCTGAGCTTAATATTAAATCCGATCGCAAAAGCCAAAAATGATGAAATTAACACAAGCAAAGGTTTGTTTCGAAACAAAACGGATAACGTCTTTTTGATTCCTTGTTTTTTTCTTTTTTTAGGCTGAATCCGCTCCCGCACAGTAAAGAAACTAAATAGATTCAAAGCAATGCTGACCGCCGCATAAATGAGCGCCGTCATCTGAAATCCAAACGCCTGATCCTCTCCTCCGATAGCAGTTGCAAGCGGTGTCGCACAGGAAATGGATAAAAGGATGCCGATATAGACCAAAATCATCCGGGTTGTGGTCAGAACCGTTCGTTCCTCCACAGAATTCGTCATCCGCCCCGTTAAGCTGTTCACCGGAATCGTTTGCATACTAAAGGACATCCCAAGCAGAATATAGGTGATATACGCATATACCATATTCCCCGTCTCACCAAAATGAGGCGTCGTGAAACATAAAAACGTAAATAACGCAAAAGGAAATGTCACCCACAGCAGATATGGCCGTGCCTTTCCCCACCGTGTATTCGTTTTGTCTAAAATCAATCCCATGATTGGGTCAAAAATAGCATCCAGCACCCGCACAACTAGAAACAAAGTGGCGATCACCGCAGGCTGAATGCCGCCGACATCTGTATAATAGAATAATAGGTATGCATTTACAAACTGAAAGACAATATTATACGACATATCACCGAATCCATATCCGATTCGTTCAAACCAGGACAGGCCATGATGCTTCGCCTTTAATGCCGTTGCTTTTTCTGTTTCAATCATCATTTCCCACCCCAAGAATCCGTTTTTATTTCTAGTAAACAAGAGGGAGAATCCAAAGCCCCTCCCAGTTCACTCAGCGATTTGGATACACCATTACTTTTAAACATTCATTCTTAAATTGAAGCGCCCGCTCCATCGCCTCATGCGTCTGCTCCAGCGTATATTGGTCCGTTACAAGATGCTTCGTGTCTACAATGCCTGAAGCGAGAAATTCGATTCCCTTTGGATACGTATTGGCATAACGAAAGATCCCGTAAATATCAATCTCATTGTCTGCAATAAACGGCACATTAAGCGGAATCTCGTTCTGTGAAGGCAAACCGACAATCGCCAGTTTTCCGCCCCGGCGCACAGAAGCCAGTGCGGATTGCAATGCCTTTGGATTTCCCGCTGTTTCCCAAGCAACATCTACGCCTCTATCATTCGTGATCGTTTTAATCTCTTCAAGCGCGTCCTGTTCACGGATATTAATGACATGAGTCGCTCCCATTTTTTTCGCAGCCTCTAACCTCAGCGGCTCTAAATCGGTCACAATAATTGTGCCTGCCCCAAACGCTTTAGCTGCCGCAACAGCCATTAACCCCACAGGGCCCATTCCCATAATCGCAATCGTTGATCCAGGCTGAAGCTTCGTTCTCGCCGCTGCATGAATGCCAACAGAAAACGGTTCAATCAAAGCCGCATCTTCATAGGAAAGTGAGTCTGGGATAAAAAAAACGAAGTCCTGACGCATTTTAATATATTGGACAAACGCGCCGTCTACCGGCGGTGTAGCCAAAAACTGTACATCCGGACAAAGGTTATAACGTCCTTCCTTGCACGCCTCACAGCGTCCGCACGTGACACCCGGTTCAACAGCTACACGGTCTCCCACCTTGAATTGTTCGACAGACGATCCGACTGCGGCAATTTCACCCGCGCATTCATGACCGAGAATAAATGGTTTTTCTACTACATAATTGCCTATTCTGCCATTTGTATAGTAATGCAGATCCGATCCGCAAATTCCGACAGCCATCACCTTAATCAACACTTCATCATGATTGATGTCAGGCACAGGCAATGTTTCAATTTTGATCTCTCTTGTGTTGTGCATAACAGCCGCTTTCATGTTCTGAGGTACTGTGTGAGTCATTTGGCAAATTCCTTTCTTTAGAAAATAAAATGTAAGTGCATACATTTTTGTTTTCTCTGTTACTGCCCCCATTTTATCTGCTTTTCAAGACGTTCAACAGCCTTTCCTGCTGTATAAAAGGACAGCTGCACTGTACTTTTATTTTTTCATATACAAAAAACGCTGGATTGATAAAATAGTACTAATAGGAGGTGCAGGCTTATGGCTGAACTTGAAAACCGAAAACAATTTGCAGAACTGCTGGCACCTGCCGTCAAATCACTCAAGCTTCATCCTGATTATAAAGTCAGAAGGAAAAAGAACGAAAAAACAGGACAGTCTTATATAGATAAAATCGCACTCCAGCTGGGAGTCTCCTCTAACACGATCAAAAGCTGGATCGGACAGATGGGTGCAAACTATATTCCCGGAAGAATTGAGGACGGAAAACTGTTCGGGATGATCTGGATCATTCTCGAACAGACCGACTTCGATATCGAGTGGCTGACGAACCTGCTGGGAACCACCACCATTCCTGTCATTAAACCCGCATTGCCTGTATGGGTAGCGTCTTGTCTTAAAAAAGCAAAAACGCTAGGAAAAGATGGATCGTTTGGAGCTCCGATTGATGACGATATTGAAATAGCAGTAAAACGGCTGTTTCATGATATCCCCGTCCAAAAAACGAATGCGCTTACAGAAAAGCCTATCACGCATAACCTACCGTCACGCTGGTCCGGGAGCTTTATTGGTCGCAGCTTTGATATGGAAGCGATACGGCAATGGATGCTTTCTCCGTCACCAGTCTGTTTAATAACTGGCTGGGCCGGCATGGGGAAAACCACAATCGCTCTTGAAGCTGCCTATTCCTGTGTCGACGATATTTCAGATTGGCCGGCATTCAACAGCATCATCTGGGTCAGCGCCGATTGGAAAGGTTTAAGCTTTAGCGATTTTTTAAATACGATCGCCTATCAGCTCGGACGCGCTGAACAAATCGATAAATCAATCAATGAAAAACGCTTCGTCGTCCGCAATGCATTAGCCAATTACACAAGAGAAAAACCAGTACTGCTGATCGTTGACAGCATCGATACCGCAGAACGTGACATTCACGAATTTATCACAGGGCTTCCGCAAGGCGTGAAAGTTCTGCTCACAGCACGAGAAAACGTAAAACAAACCTATCGGGAAGGCTCCAGAGAAATGGCAGCCATCCAGCTGAGCGGCCTTGACCAAACAGATGCCCTAGTATTTTTTCATCAAGAAGTGCATCGCTGCTTACAAACATGCAACCTCCCACATAAACAGGAAAAACTGGAACAGCTGTTACATCTATCGTCTGAACTGAAGAACGAATTCATATCAGCGACTGCCGGAAACCCGAAAGCCATGGCACTCAGCATCGCCTATATGTCAGACGATGACATTCCCGCTCAGCAGCTGATTCATGAACTTGGAAAAGCGGGCTACTCTCTGTTGGAATTGTTTGCGTTCCTCTTTGGCCGCACCTGGGACAGATGCAATGAAGATACGCGAAAGCTATGGCAGGTGCTATGCTTTTTCAGCAAGCCGCCAGATGAAAAAAGCCTGGCGGCAGCGGCCGGATTAAATGCCCGTCGTTTTCATTATGCAATTGAACAAATGCGGGCATATGCTCTGATTCAGCCGGAACGAAACGAAGAAAGAACACAGTACTTAGCGCATCAAACCGTTGTCGCTTACGGAGAACAGTACTTATCCGAACATCACGAATATGAAAAGGAAGCCCGCAGCCGCTGGGCTCACTATTATATTGAGTATGCCGAAACCCATTTAAAGCGGGAACAGCCCAACTCTATCTATTGGAGCTACCTGTTGGGACGGAATTTAGATCAAATGAAACAAGAATGGCCAAATATCTTAAAGGTCATCAAATGGGCAAGCGAAACCAGACAAAAAGAATTCCTAATCGAACTCATCACCCGCGTCAGCCATTTTCTGAGCAGAATCAACCTGCCCTTGCGAATCGAATACGGGTGCAAAGCCGCCAACGCCGCCAACCAATTAGGCAAACACACACGAGAAGCATACTTCCGAATCGACACAGCAGGCTGGGCACTGATGGAAGTCAATGATTTAGACGGAGCGCTTCAGCAAATAGAAGCCGGCCTGAAGATTCTTGAACAATCGGACGCGGCAGATCACGACGCTCATGATCTAAAAGTTTGGGGACTCGCACTGCAATCGAGGCTGTTTTTAAAAGCCGGGCAACAGGAAAAAGCAGAAACCATTTTAAATGAAATCGAAGATCAACAGATTTCACCTACAATTCAACACAGGGTACTACTGGTTCGCGGTGACTTAAGCTTCGCGAGAGGTCATGATGAAGAAGCCATTCAATTATACGAAGCGGCAAATGAGATCAGCTCAACGTACGGCGGCGAAAAAACGATAGAAGCCTATTTCAATCTGGGTGTCGCTTACGTGAAGTGTGATCAGTTTGAGAAAGCGGAAGAAGCCTTTGAGCAGATGCTTTATGACAAACACAACGAGAATCAGGTTGAGTTGATCTATTATTATTATGGGATGGCGCAGCTGTTGTATCGTAAAGGAAAGAAAACGAAAGCGATGGAATCTAATCAGAAGGCGATTCGTTTGATTGATTCGTGGGAGCCTGCGATTGGGATTCGGGGTGAGGTGGAGCGATTTAATTAATTAATGCCATTTAAAAGACAACTATAATCTAGCTAGTGGTATGAGCTTTTAAAATATACATGCCCTTGTTGTTTATAATGATAAAAAAGGCGTCTCACCAGTACAGCAAATTGGTGAGATACTTTTTTAAAAAAATTAATATTTCACAGAAACAAATACAATTACTTATTTTTAACTAAAAATATTGTTTCCATATGTTTTGTTTATGGATGATTGTTATTCTTTACACTAAACCCGCCATCAAAATTCCCATTACAATTAAAAATAAGAGTAAAAGAATACAAAGTATTAGAATATAAAAAGAAATATACTTACTAATCCCTTTAGGTGCTTTGATTGCTAGAATACTCCCCACAACTATCCCTAGAATTCCAAGCGCCCAATGGATATGGGGTAGAAAACACAATGTGAATAAAAGGATGATAAGCGACACTGTTCCTGAATATTTCCTCATGTCCCCCCCCTTTCTATTTTCCTCCATTAAATCAAAAAGAAAATTGAACTTATAATTTGTTATATATTCTTGAGATCTTAAAATATAGAGTACCATATTTTTTGAAATGTATGGTACTCTACTCTAAATTTTCTATTCACTTGCTACAAGGTCTAGTATTTTATCAGCGAAAGCATTTGCAATAATTTCTCCCTCTTCTTCCGTGTAATAAGGGACTTCCATTTGCATTGAACCTCTCAGAGCTACCCTCGCCGCTGTAATATCAGGATTATCTCCAATCATGATATTTCTTGCATTCAGTCTCAAGTTATTTTCATTACTATTAAATTTATTTTTATAAAATAGCTTATATCTTGAGAAAACAAGACTATTATAATACTCTTGAACTGCATTTAAAATTGGCTTAGTGTTATTATTTAATAAGATCTGTGCGATGTTAATAGCATCGATATCTCCAAGGAAATCCGAATTATCAAAGTTACCAGCCGATGATTTTGTACCAATCAATTCGTAGGCAGCTTTATATGTTCTTGTTTCATTGTCGCCACTATACTTATCTCTATTTTTATATACATCTGCAGCAACAGTAAATAAATCACCACCCCACCCTGCTAAATCTTGCTGTGTAGTTCCAACTAACGGAAGATTCGCATACAATAGAGCAGATAATGTAGCCATAAGATGAGGAAAATCAATAACTTCAGATTTTGAAACGGGATCAGTTGCATAGACAAAACTATTTTCTCCTACAGCATTAATAATATGCTCCTCAAAGTCTTTATCAAATTGTCCAGAAGTTAATGTCCATATTAATGATTCATATCTTTTGCGACGATAATAGTTGGTTGTAAGCTTATTCGCTTGATTAATATCATTGTTTGTATATTGAAGTCCTAAAAGTTGAATTTCATATAATTGCTTATATAGCTCTTGATTGAGATCAGTTGAGAAATCAAGACTTGAAGCCCCATCATCAAGTCCGGACTTAATATTATTGTCTATTTCAATTTTACTGTCTCCTGAACCAACACTAATAGTTGAAATTTGATCGAATGCCCAATTTTTTGGCAATGGGTAGCCTAAATTTGCACTAAATCCCGTGGACATATCACTTACAAAACTGGTTGTTGCCCACCCTTTCTCCGATACTTGACTGCAAACATTCCGGGCTCCATATATTCCAACTTTGTAACGGTTCCCCAGATATTTCATTTGTTCATTAATACCCTTAAAGTGTGGAAGTATTTTGTTAGTTATATCATCTCCTAAAGCGTCAAAATCCACGGCAAAATATATTGTTGTTCCATTTTTAAATCCATAATTTTTAGCAGCCGTAAAAGCATCTTGAGCATCTCTTTTCCCTTGTGCTTCACTGAAATGTCTTGAATTATTCCCATAAGTTTGATATATCGGAAAAACAGTTAAACCAGCATTAAAAATAGTTTTTAATTCACCAGGTTTTATTTTTTTCTCCAATCCCCCTGGAATGTCTACAAGATAACGACCAATAGTTTCATAGCCTGCTTTTTTTAAAGCTTTAGCTCTAGCAGACGTAACTTCTGTTATACAATCACAAGCTGTTCCTTTACGATTAGGATCTCCTTTACTCTGCAACAAAGAAAGCCAAGTTTGTTTTCCTGTAACTCCATCAGCTGGCAACTTAACAAATTGTTGAAATTCACTTACTACATTTTTTAATAGTGTACTGTACTGGCCATTGAAATCTCCTGGATTAAAGTTATTTACATATAATGCATATTGAAGGAGCTTAACAAAGTTCGCATTAGTACTCCCTATGCTCAAAGTTGGTAAAAGGTTGGTCGTAGAAGGCCCAATTGATCCCGTTTGTAGAGAGGAAGAAATTCCCTCTTCTGTTTGAATACCGTATATTAAAGCTTTATTAGTCCCTCTTTGGTAGTAACCATCACATGGTTGGACTCCAGAAGTTTTGTAATATTTTGAATTAAGATCTCTTTGCATTTCTCTAATTCTAGAATTACCACCAGATGTGAGCACATAAGCATCCATAGTTAAAAATGCTTTAAATATATAGGAATAAACTTTCCCGTCACGAATAGGCAGTCCCGCATCAGTTTGTAATTTAATTACTGCAGCTTTAGTCCCTTCCCCAAAAGTTCCTGTAAATCCAGTTGGATTGTAACCTTTACAATACATTGCTCCTTGAAGGATTAGTACGATTCTTTTTCCCTTGTCATCAGTAGGAATACGCCCCATTTCCATTTCTCCCCAGGATTTGTACGCTGCTTCAGTTCCTGGTCCAAAATTATCAGCAGGTGTAGAGATTCCAAGTTCAATTTGCAAAGCTCTAGTTAAAGCATACATCGTGGACCAACCAGTTTTCCCACTTTCAGGAGCTGGAACAAAGCCGGGCTTTCCAGAGTAAGCAGCATTTACCCATAGTTGAACTTTCTGAATCATTTCATCCATTATGGTCACCTCTTTTATAGTATTCATATCTAGGTGGCAAGCGTATGACAAACTCCATCAAAAGGCTTTTTTGCATTAAAACACTTATAAATGAAAAATTAAGACATTTTAAATTAATACCATGCAATTATTGAAAAAGGTAAGCGGAGTCAACAATAAAATATATACCTACTTTTCACCTCATAATAAAAAGGATGCTTCCTCTAAAGTCCAGTAGACTTTTGGAAGCATCCTCAATGAATGTTATTTTTTTGTTATTTTTCCAGCTACTCGGGTGATGAGAAACGGTAAAACCCCTAATATATCAAGAGTTTTCGCCGTTTAATTACATCATTCCACCCATACCGCCCATGCCGCCCATATCAGGCATACCAGCACCGCCGCCAGCATTCTCTTCTGGTTTGTCAGCGACAACAGCTTCAGTTGTTAAGAGCATTGCTGCTACAGAAGCCGCGTTTTGCAGTGCAGAGCGTGTCACTTTCGTTGGGTCAACGATACCTTTGTCGATCATGTTTACCCATTCGCCAGTTGCAGCGTTGAAGCCTACGCCGATTTTTTCGTTTTTGAGGCGCTCAACGATGACAGATCCTTCAAGACCAGCATTGTGTGCGATTTGACGGATTGGCTCTTCAAGCGCGCGAAGCACGATGTTGATACCTGTTTGAGCATCACCTTCAGCTTCAACTGCCGCCACTTTGTTATATACATTTACAAGCGCTGTACCACCGCCGGATACGATGCCTTCTTCAACAGCTGCACGAGTTGAGTTCAGGGCGTCTTCGATGCGAAGTTTACGCTCTTTCAGCTCAGTTTCAGTCGCAGCGCCGACTTTGATGACAGCTACGCCGCCAGCAAGTTTCGCAAGACGCTCTTGTAATTTTTCTCTGTCGAATTCAGAAGTTGTTTCTTCCACTTGAGCGCGGATTTGAGTCACGCGGGCAGAAATTTTGTCTGTTTCGCCAGCGCCTTCAACGATTGTTGTGTTTTCTTTTGTAACCACAACTTTAGAAGCACGTCCCAATTGTGTGATTTGAGTCGATTTCAGGTCAAGGCCAAGATCTTCTGTGATGACTTCTCCGCCAGTAAGGACAGCGATGTCTTCAAGCATTGCTTTACGGCGGTCACCAAAGCCAGGAGCTTTAACAGCCACTGCGTTGAATGTGCCGCGAAGTTTGTTCACAACAAGTGTTGCAAGTGCTTCGCCTTCAACATCCTCAGCGATCAGAAGCAATGGTTTGCCTTGCTGAACAACCTGCTCAAGCACAGGAAGGATTTCTTGAATGTTTGTGATTTTTTTGTCTGTGATTAAGATGTAAGGATTGTCGAGAACCGCTTCCATCTTATCAGAGTCAGTTACCATGTAAGGAGACGCATATCCACGGTCGAATTGCATACCTTCAACAACTTCAAGCTCAGTTGTGAAGCCTTTAGACTCTTCGATTGTGATAACGCCGTCGTTTCCTACGCGCTCCATTGCTTCAGCGATAAGGCTTCCGACTTCCTCATCAGCAGCAGAGATCGCAGCAACCTGAGCGATAGACTCTTTGCCTTCGATCGGCTTAGAAATTTCTTGTAAGTTTTCGATCGCAACCGCTACAGCTTTTTCCATACCTTTACGCACGCCTACAGGATTAGCGCCTGCTGTTACGTTTTTAAGGCCTTCACGGATCATTGCTTGCGCAAGAACTGTCGCAGTTGTTGTACCGTCACCGGCAACGTCGTTTGTTTTGCTGGCTACTTCAGCAACAAGCTTAGCACCCATGTTTTCAAACGCGTCTTCGAGTTCGATTTCTTTAGCGATTGTTACACCGTCATTCGTGATTAACGGAGAACCGAATTTTTTCTCTAGAACCACGTTGCGTCCTTTTGGTCCTAAAGTTACTTTTACAGCATCAGCAAGTGCATCGACACCGCGAAGCATTGCGCGGCGAGCTTCTTCACTAAACTTAATATCTTTTGCCATTTTTACAAAACCTCCTCGAATTTTTAAGTATTTGTTTATTTAAGAATTAGCCGATAACAGCTAAAATGTCGCTTTCACGTAAGATTAAGTATTCAGTACCTTCGTATTTCACTTCAGTACCTGCGTATTTTGAGAAGATAATGCGGTCGCCCTCTTTTACTTCTAAAGCAACGCGCTCTCCGCTTTCTAACACGCGACCTGAACCAGCTGCCACGATTTTGCCTTCTTGCGGTTTTTCTTTTGCAGAATCCGGCAACACAATTCCGCTGGCAGTTTTTTCTTCAGATTCTACGAGTTCAATGACAACGCGATCACCTAATGGCTTTAACAATGTAATAACCTCCTCAATAGTATGAATATGTAATTTTAGCACTCAACACTAAAGAGTGCTAACACAATTCTTATAATAAAGAATCTCACTTCCAATTTCAAGTGATAAGATAAAAAAATTTTCACGCTTACATGATTCTTTTCAGCACCCTTATCCCTTAGCTTTTTCACCCCCGTTCTGATTATGTTACAATAGCTGTAGACAACGAAACCCATTTAACAAAGGAGTACATACCATTTGAGAAAACAGTATTGGTTTATTATTTTGACATATATCATTATGCAGTTTTCCTACATAATTGCGATTCCCTTGTTCTTTAGATTCGGTTATGCCGGAGGACAGCCTACCAAGGAAAACATGCTGCACGCACAAGGATTATGGTCCGTCATCAGCTTTATCGCCTGTCTCATTGTCGTTCTGCTTATTCTGAGAACGGTTCCGAAGACAACGTTGCGAAACGGCCGGAAAGACTCCGTCGGGCTTTCTATCCTATGGGCGATAGCCGGTTTTTTCATTGCCCTCTTCTCTCAAGGAATAGCAGGCTCTATTGAATATTATATATTCGGCATCGGAAGAGAATCAGAAAATACACAAGCCATTCTTAAAGTCATTCAGGCAGTCCCGTTCATGATTATCGTTTCTTCTATCGTCGGGCCTATATTAGAAGAAATCCTCTTCAGAAAAATCATTTTCGGGGCGCTTTACGAAAAAACGAATTTCTTTTTTGCAGGACTGCTTAGCTCGATTATTTTCGGTATTGTTCACGCTGATTTGAAGCATCTTCTTCTTTATACAGCTATGGGCTTTACCTTTGCCTTCTTGTATGCGAGGACAAAACGGATATGGGTGCCGATTTTCGCCCATGTCATGATGAATACATTTGTCGTTATCATGCAGCTTGAACCTGTTCAGAAGTACCTTGAACAGCAAAGCACACAAATGCAATTGATTATTGGAGGATTATTTCTATGAGAAACCCGGTAGTTTGGGGAATGATCTATTTTGCCGTAGGGTGCATCTTTACTTATCTTGCCGCAAGCTCGCCAGGCAGCATGTGGTCATTTTACTCCATCCTGCTGATGGTGTTCGCCGCTTACAACATCAGCATTTCATTTAAGATGTTCGCCTTTTCATTTAAAATCAAAAAGAACCAGAAATAAAGAAAATCCATTTCTCCGTATGAGAAATGGATTTTTTTATTATTGCCCGGAAGACACGTCCTGATCGGAAGCGCTGCTTTTCTGCGCTTTCCGATAGGCGGCCTTCGATATAAAAATACTGATTTCATATAAAATCAACAGCGGAACAGTGACCATCATATGAGACAAAAGCTCAGGAGGAGTAATCAGGGCAGCGATCACAAGCAGCGCAAAATACGCATACTTTCTGATTTTCGCTAAGAACATGGGTGTCACAATTCCAAGCCTGGTCAAAAACATGAGAATGACCGGCATTTGGAACAACAGTCCGAACGGAATTGTCAGCTGCAGAAGAAAATGAAAATACTCATTAATTCCGATCACCTGATTGACATTCAAGTCCTGAGAGATTCGCTTCATAAAATCAACAACAAAAGGAAATAAAATATAATACGAAAAAGATAAGCCCGCTAAAAACAACAAAACAGAGATCGGAATGTAACCGAGCGTTACTTTTCGCTCTTTCTCATAGAGGCCTGGACTCACAAAAGCCCAAAGCTGATAAAGAATAACCGGGGAGGTCAGAACAATGCCTATGATAAACGCAAACTGCATAAACACAAAAAGCGGATCTGTCAGGTTAAACGCGTTAAGCGTAAGCTCCTTCGCTTCATCTGTTTTTTGCAGATACACAATAATCGGCTTCGCTAAGAAAAATCCCGCGATGAAAAAAACGACAAACGCCAGCGCCACAACCAGCAATCGTTTTCGAAGCTCAGCAATATGCTCCAGCAGCGACATTTGATTCACATTCATTCGTGTCACCCTAACCTACTGATCTTCTTTCTTTTTTTCCTCTTCATCACTCGTTAATCCTTTAGTAGCGTTTTTGAATTCACGAAGTGTGTCTCCCGCTGCTTTCCCCAGTTCAGGCAGCTTTTTAGGACCGAAGATAATTAAAGCAACGATTGCGATAACAGCAAGGCTTCCAGGACCGATCGGCATATGTGGGCTCCTCCTTTCCCTCTATTCGATTTCCTCCAAAACTGAATAATGCTTCAAGAAATAAACCAGTGATTGAAGCTCTACAGCTAAATCTATATGATGAATTCGAATGTGTTCCGGCACATTCAAGCGGGCCGGCGTAAAGTTAAGAATACCCTTGATTCCTAACGCGACTAATCTGTCTGTAATAGGCTGAGCAGCAACTGCTGGCACTGTTAGAATGGCAACTGATTCATTTTTTACGTACTGTTCAAGGTCATTAAGGTTATAGACGGGCACGCCGCCTACCTCAGTTCCTATTTTACTCTCATTTATGTCAAAAGCCATAGAAATTTTTGTGTTATTATTTTTTGTGAAATTATAGTGAAGAAATGCCGTTCCCAAGTTCCCGACACCAATCAAGATGACGTCTGTCATCTCATCCTGATCAAGCGTTTTGCGGAAAAAAGACAGCAAATAATCCACGTTATATCCATATCCTTTTTTGCCAAGAGCTCCAAAATAGGAAAAATCCCTGCGAATCGTGGCAGAATCAACCTTTACGGCATCACTGAGTTCAGCGGAAGATACACGCTGTTTTCCTGACGCATGCAGATTCTTTAAAAAGCGATAGTAAAGCGGCAGCCTTTTTGCCGTCGCCTGCGGAATTTTTGATTGATCCTTATTCATTTTTGGTCCTCCAAATTATACTCGGATAGTTCTCTCTTAAAGTCACCGTTTTTCCCGCCTGTCTTTTCCAGCAAGAAAGTAGGGCCGATGACCATCCCCTTATCAAGGGCCTTGCACATATCGTAAACGGTAAGAGCGCACACCGATGCAGAAGTGAGCGCTTCCATTTCCACACCTGTACTCCCTTTCGTTTTGACCTGTGCTTTTATATGAAGTATAACTTCTTTTTCTTTTATTTTCCAGTCAAACGATATATCTACTCCGCTCAGTGAAAGCGGATGGCACATCGGAATGATATTGGACGTTTGCTTTGCGGCCATAATGCCTGCCACTTGTGCAACAGCCAGTACATCTCCTTTGCCGATATCGTGACTTTGTATTTTCTCGTACACTTCATTCTTCATGTGTACGCTTGAAACAGCCGCCGCAGTACGGACAGTCGAAGATTTTTCGCTTATATCCACCATCTGGGCTCTTCCCTGTTCATTAAAATGAGAAAATCCATTCATATTAAAACTCTCCTTAAAAAGATCATACACTATTTTCTTCTCTATGTCTTATTCGGCCAATGTATTGTTTGCTGACTTCTGATTCATAAGCTACACTTAACTTATTATAGCAGAGGTGAAATAATATGATGATCTTACAAGTTAATCAGCTGTCCAAATCATTTGGTGCTGATACTATTTTAAACAATATAAAGCTGGAAGTCAGAAATCGTGATCGCATCGCCATTGTAGGTAGAAATGGCGCGGGAAAATCCACGTTGCTTAAAATTATCGCAGGCCAGCTATCGTATGAAAAGGGCGAAGTCATTAAACCGAAAGATATTACAATGGGATATCTCGCCCAGCATACGGGCTTGGATTCTAAGCTTACCATAAAAGAAGAGCTGCTGACTGTTTTTGACCACTTAAAAGCAATGGAAAAGGAAATGCGGGCTATGGAAGAAAAAATGGCGGCAGCTGATCCGGATGAATTGGAAAGCATCATGAAAACCTATGACCGGCTTCAGCAGGATTTCAAAGATAAAGGCGGCTATCAATATGAAGCGGATGTCAGATCTGTGCTGCATGGCCTCGGCTTCAGCCATTTTGACGATTCTACACAGGTGCAAAGCCTCAGCGGAGGCCAGAAAACAAGACTGGCCCTAGGCAAGCTTCTGTTAACACAGCCTGATTTGCTCATTCTTGATGAGCCGACAAACCATCTCGATATTGATACACTAACCTGGCTTGAACATTATTTGCAGGGCTATTCAGGCGCCATTCTCATCGTTTCTCATGACCGCTACTTTTTGGACAAAGTGGTAAACCAAGTATACGAGGTATCTAGAGCTGAAAGTAAAAAGTATCACGGCAACTACAGCGCTTATCTCGACCAAAAAGCCGTGCAATATGAAAAAGATCTTAAAGTGTATGAAAAGCAGCAGGATGAAATCGCAAAGCTCCAGGACTTCGTAGACCGAAATCTGGCAAGAGCCTCTACCACAAAAAGAGCGCAAAGCCGCCGAAAGCAGCTTGACCGAATGGAAGTCAAGGCAAAACCGCTTGGCGATGAAAAATCCGCAAACTTTCATTTTGATATTACAAAACAAAGCGGAAACGAAGTCCTGCGTGTTCAGGAACTCACAATCAGCTATGAAAACCAGCCGCCGCTTTTAAGAGAAGTGTCTTTTATGCTCACAAGAGGAGAAAGCGCTGCGCTTGTCGGCCCTAACGGAATCGGTAAATCGACATTGCTGAAAACATTAATGGACACCCTGAAGCCAGATCAAGGAACGATCTCATACGGCTCAAATGTCAGTGTCGGCTACTATGATCAAGAGCAGGCTGAGCTGACTTCCTCCAAACGTGTCCTTGATGAGCTGTGGGATGAGTACCCCGGGCTTCCGGAAAAAGAAATCAGAACTTGTCTCGGGAACTTCTTGTTTTCCGGAGATGATGTATTGAAACCCGTGCATTCACTGAGCGGGGGTGAAAAAGCAAGAGTGGCCCTTGCTAAGCTGATGCTTCAAAAAGCAAATTTTCTCATCCTTGATGAACCAACAAACCATCTGGACTTAGATAGCAAAGAAGTTCTCGAAAACGCGCTGATTGATTATCCAGGCACACTGTTATTTGTCTCACATGACAGATATTTTATTAACAGAATCGCCACAAGAGTCTTGGAGCTTTCTTCAAACCATATAGAAGAATATCTGGGAGATTACGATTATTATACAGAGAAAAAAACAGAACAGCTTGAACTGGAGAAAATGAATCAGCAAGAGGAAACTGAAAAAACGCCAGCTACAGTAAAGTCTGACTCCAAACGTTCCTACGAAGAAGAAAAAGAATGGAAAAAGAAAGAACGCCAACGGCTCCGTCGGATTGAAGAAATTGAAACCACTGTTCAAACCATTGAAGAAAACATCAGCCGCAATGATGAATTGCTTTGTGACCCGGAAGTCTTTAAAGATCACGAAAAGGTACAAGACATCCATGCAGACAACGAGAAACTCAATCAGGAGCTGGAGATTCTTTTATCCGAATGGGAAGAACTATCCACAGAAGAAGCTTAAAAAAAGTCAAGCACCTCTTTTTAGAGGTGCTTTTTATCCACAGAAAATAACCTTTTAAGTAAACAAAGTAAGCGCTTTATACACATTATCCACAAAATATTCTGAATTTATTCACTTTATTAACAGCGTCTTCAGCCCTTTATCCATCTATATCTCCATAATTACTCACAGACATGTGGATAAATTGAGAATTATCTGTTAATAAAAGATAAAAAGCCTCACGTCATTTATATCGTGAGACTTTGATAAGAAGTCAATTCAAGGCCAGGCTGCCCATTCATATCATATGAACCGCGAATCCCCTTCTCAAAAGCAATGGTACCAGCCGCAGCAATCATCGCAGCATTATCCGTACACAACGCTAACGGAGGAATGACAAGCGCAATCCCTTCATGCTGTGCAAATTCCTTTTCTAGTGCTGCTCTGAGTCCTCTGTTTGCAGCTACTCCACCAGCTAAAAGGACCTGTTTAACACCATATTCCTTTGCCGCACGCGCCGTTTTCGTCACCAAGACATCAATTACGCTATTTTGAAAACTCGCAGACAAATCTTCCGGAGCAATCTCTTGTCCTTTTTGAGACGCATTATGAAGCGTATTGATCACGGCAGACTTCAACCCGCTGAAGCTGAAATTGTAAGAGCCTTCTTCAAGCCATGCCCGAGGAAGCGGAATATTGCCATTCCCTTTTTCAGCAAGCTTATCAATTTGCGGTCCGCCCGGATACGGCAGTCCCATTGTTCGCGCCACCTTGTCATAAGCTTCACCCGCTGCATCATCGAGCGTTTCCCCAATGACTTCAAATGATCCGTGTTCCTTCATATAGACCAATTCCGTATGGCCCCCTGAAACGACCAATGCCAATGCCGGAAACACGATCTCTTCTACAAGACGATTCGCGTATATATGACCGGCTATATGATGGACGCCAATTAACGGAATGTTATGCGCAAAGCTCAATGCTTTAGCAGCGTTCACTCCGATAAGAAGAGCTCCCACAAGTCCCGGACCTTCAGTTACTGCAATCGCGTCAATATCACTATACGTCATGTCAGCTTTACGAAAAGCCTCTTCTATGACCAAAGTAATCTGCTCAACATGATGTCTTGAAGCAATTTCCGGAACAACGCCTCCAAAGCGCTTATGGCTTTCAATTTGAGAGGCCACTACGTTCGAAATGATTTCTTTCCCGTTTTTCACAATTGCTGCCGCCGTTTCATCACAGCTTGTTTCAATTCCTAATACGTAAGTCTCTTTTTGCTCACTCATTTATCGTCACCCACATAATTAACGCATCTTCCCCGTTATCAGTATAATAGTTCTTTCTTATTCCGCCGGGCTGCATCCCGAACTTTTTATATAAGCCTTGAGCAGGATGATTAGAAACCCTCACTTCAAGCGAAAGCCGCCTTGCGTCTTTTTCTTTGCACAGTTCCATCGCTGAGCGAAAAAGCGTTTCTCCTAAAAACTGGCCGCGATACTCCGGTTTGATCGCGATATTCGTAATTTGCGCATCGTCCATCACAATCCAAATCCCGCAATACCCAGCAACATGGCCGTTCTTTTCAATCACGAGATAATGAGCATACGGATTTTCCAGCAGCTCATGATAAAACGAATCCTTCGTCCACGGAGACGTAAAGGAGGATGTTTCGATTTCGTATACGTGATCAATATCATCATGCCGCATGTTTCTGACCGCTGCTTTTGTTTTCATCCTATCACCCTACTTTTGACTTTCAATCCATTTCGCTTCAGCTTCCGCCAGCCGCAAGTATTCCGGGACAAGGCCGTGAACATCAGCTGCTTCTTTTTCCGCCCCTAGAAAACCCAATTCTGAAGGACGCGGGTTATGCTGAGCAGCAGCTCCAATCATCCCTTTTGGTCCAAGCACATCCTCTATCATCTGCTTGTGAATGGAAGTATCATGACCTAAAAACAAAACAGGGCGTTCTTTTTCTTTTAGCATCTCCAGCCAATCGGCCAGCATCACATTTTGATCAGGAACAACTTGATCCAAAAGCCCGTTTTTGTATTCATACAGACCTGTATACACCTGTCCACGTCTGGCATCAAAGATAGGGCTGATCAGCC
Source organism: Bacillus sp. 11C (assembly GCF_055486375.1). Lineage (NCBI taxonomy): Bacteria > Bacillati > Bacillota > Bacilli > Caryophanales > Bacillaceae > Bacillus > Bacillus sp. 11C. Next base: position 2,025 of record NZ_JBUPVZ010000009.1, on the reverse strand, counting down.
CGTCAAAATGCCGTCCATTTGCCGCAAGCGCCTCAAGGCTTGATACAGCAGTAATCGGAATGTGTAAAGACCAGGCAAGCGTTTTTGCGAGCGTCACGCCAATCCTGACTCCTGTGTATGAACCAGGTCCTTTCGCAACCACAATTTTAGAAAGATCCTGCGGTGTCATATCACAATCCTTCAGCAATGAATGAACAGCAGGCATTGCTCTGACAGAGTGGTTCTTTTTCAAATATGTAATGTGTTCTGCTATGACGGTGTCTTCTCGAAGCAGCGCAATGCCCAACGTATAATTTGATGTGTCAATTGCTAATATTGTCATGTCCACTTATCTCCTCACAAAGCATTTCATACCGATTCCCGTCAGCAGTAAAGGTAATTTCCCGCTCATCATCGCCAGCTCTTTTAATGACAATCTGCAGTCGCTCCTTCGGAATCTGCTCTTCAATTAAATGGGCCCATTCAACGAGACAGACACCTTGTCCGTGAAAATATTCGTCAAGTCCCAAATCTTCACTTTCATCTTCCATTCTATACACATCCATATGATAAAGAGGAAGTGTGCCATCGTTATATTCTTTTATAATTGTAAAAGTCGGACTGTTTACAACACGTGTAATTCCAAGTCCTTCCGCAAAACCTTTCGTAAAAGTCGTTTTTCCGGCCCCTAAATCGCCCTCTAATGTCAGGACGTCTCCCGGTTTAGCAAACGATGCCGTCAGCTTAGCAATCGCTTTTGTTTCTTCAGGATTTACAGTTCTCCACTTTAATTGCTTCACACGAGTCACCCGTCTTATTTAAAATGATTATATCCTTTTTTTTCTATGATCTTTGATGTTTTATTTGTTTTTAGGATCACGTTGGATTCAGTTTTTTCTCTGACATGACCAATCTTTGTAACGGGCAGTTTAAGTGTTTCGCACGCTTGCTTCAACACTTCCCATTCCTCCTTTGAAACCGTCCCTGTCAGCTCAAAATCCTCACCGCCAAACAAAGCCCACTCTTTCCAGTTATGATGGAGCTTAGGCAAGTCAGAATGGACTGGTAGCATGCTTTCATCGATTTCAATTGAAACACAGCTGGCTTCCGCAATCTCATTTAATTCACTTGCTAATCCGTCACTAATATCATTTAAAGCTGCCCGCTGAACATTCGAGCATAATCTGCCGATGCTTACTCTCGGCTGAGGCCGTTTATGCTTGTTGATAAAGTAATCCGCTTCAATAGCTGAGTTTTGGAGATCAATCTCTTCTAACAATAAAGAAAGTCCAGCTGCAGAAGAACCGATTTCACCGGTTACAAACACAATATCATTCGGTCTTGCCAAGCTGCGCAAACAAGCCTGTCCCTTTTCAACTTCCCCGATTACAGTGACTGTGACAACTAATTTGTCAGAGGTAGAGACTGTATCGCCTCCAATCAAATCCATATGATATAGTTTCGCCAGTTCATTCATACCTTCATACATCGCCTTAATTTCCGATTCCGTCCATTTTGAAGGTACTGCAAGTGATACCAAATAAAATTTCGGAATGCCTCCCATTGCGGCAATATCACTTATATTAACGGCTAATGCCTTATACCCGATATCTTTAGGTGAGGAATAGTGCAATTTGAAATGCACGTCTTCTACCATAGTATCAACACAAACAATTTCCTGAACGCCGTGTTTTGCAGTATAGAGCGCTGCATCATCACCAATTCCTACATCAACGGAAGAATGGTGAATGGCCCGCGGAGTAATGCTATGTATCAAATCAAATTCATCCATGAACCTAAACCCCTTTCAACCTGCTTAAACCTATATGTGCTCTTCCTAGTGTATCGAATTTTGCTGTAATATCCAAGATGTTGCTGATATAAAAGAAAGCTTGGCTATGACACCAAGCAGAAGCTACAGTAAAAGAAAACACAAAAAAAACGAAAACATGATCGTTTCGTTTAATAAAAAATGGCGGTCCGGACGGGACTCGAACCCGCGACCTCCTGCGTGACAGGCAGGCATTCTAACCAACTGAACTACCG